>JBFWTJ010000335.1:0-2546 GCA_050247895.1 Acidimicrobiia bacterium | reverse complement strand
AGATCCTCCAGATGGCCATCCTCGAGCCCGAGGTCGCCATCCTCGACGAGACCGACTCGGGCCTGGACATCGACGCCCTCAAGGTCGTGGCCAAGGGCGTCCAGGAGGTCCGCGCCGCCCGGCCCGACCTCGGCGTGCTGGCCATCACCCACTACCAGCGCCTGCTCGACCACCTCCGGCCCGACGTCGTCCACATCCTGGTCGACGGGCGGATCGTGGCCTCGGGCGGGCCCGAACTGGCCGAGCAGCTCGAGCGCGAGGGCTACGAGGCGTGGAAGGAGGCCTCGTGAGCCTCGACGTCGCACGCCTCAAGAAGGACTTCCCGATCCTCGAACGGGAGCAGGCCGGCCACAAGATCGTCTACCTCGACTCGGCCGCCTCCTCCCAGCGGCCGACGCCGGTCATCGAGGCCATGTCGACCTACTACGAGCGGCACCACGCCAACGTGCACCGCAGCGTCTACGACCTGGCCGCCGAGGCGACCGAGATGTTCGAGGGCGCCCGCCGCAAGGTGGCCCGCTTCATCGGCTCGCCGTCCGAGCGCAGCGTGATCTTCACCAAGAACGTCACCGAGGCCCTCAACCTGGTGGCCTACTCGTGGGGGCGGGCCAACCTGCGCCAGGGCGACGCGGTGCTGCTCACCGAGATGGAGCACCACGCCAACCTCGTGCCCTGGCTGATGCTGCGCGAGGAGCGGGGCATCGAGCTGCGCTACCTCCCCGTCGCCGGCGACCACACCCTCGACCTGGCCGACCTGGACCGGCTGGTCGACGGCGTGAAGCTCGTCTCGTTCACCGCCATGTCCAACGTGCTGGGCACGCTCACCCCCATCCGGCGGCTGGTCGACGCCGCGCACGACGCCGGGGCGATCGCCGTGGTCGACGGCGCCCAGTACGTCCCCCACCTCCCCACCGACGTCGTGGACCTCGGGGCCGACCTGTTCGCCTTCACCGGCCACAAGATGCTCGGGCCCACCGGGATCGGCGTGCTGTGGGGCCGCGAGGACCTGCTCGACGAGATGCCGGCGTTCCTGGGCGGCGGCGAGATGATCCTCGACGTGCGGCTCGACGGGTGGACGCCCAACGTCCTGCCCTACAAGTTCGAGGCCGGCACGCCCCCCATCGCCGAGGCCGTGGGCCTGGGCGCCGCGGTCGACTACCTCCAGGCCCTCGGCATGGACGCCGTGCGCGAGCACGAGGTGTCGCTGACCGGCTACGCGCTGCGCCACCTCACCGAGCGCCTCGGCGAGCGCCTGACCATCCACGGCCCGGCCGAGCCCGCGGCCCGCGGCGGCGTCCTGTCGCTGGGCCTCGAGGGCGTGCACGCCCACGACGTCTCGCAGATCCTCAACGAACACGGCGTGTGCGTGCGGGCGTCGCACCACTGCGCCAAGCCGCTCATGCGCCGGCTCGGCGTGGGCGCCACCGCCCGGGCCTCCCTGTACCTGTACAACGACGAGTCCGACGTGGACGCCCTGGGCGAGGCCCTGGTGGCGGCAGCGGACTTCTTCGGCGCGTAGTTAGGATCGGAGACCGCATGCCGGGCCTCGAAGACCTCTACCGCGAGATCATCCTCGACCACTACCGCTCCCCCCGGAACCGGGGCGAGCTGGAGTCGCCGCCCGCCGTGCGGGTCGAGGGGTTCAACCCCCTCTGCGGCGACGAGGTCGTCGTCTACCTCGACCTCGACGGCGACGTGGTGCGCGACATCCGCATCGCCGGCCAGGGCTGCTCCATCTCCCAGTCGTCGGCCTCGATGATGTCGGCCGCGGTGAAGGGCAGGACCCTCGACGAGGTCCGGGCCATGACCCGGGCCTTCAAGGGGATGATGTCGATCCACGAGCAGTCGCTCGACGGCGAGGGCGGCGAGCCGGCCGACGACGAGGCGACCACCGAGCCCGGTGTCAGCCTGGGCGACCTGGAGGCGCTGCGCGGCGTGGTGAAGTTCCCCGTCCGCATCAAGTGCGCCACCCTGTCCTGGAACACCCTGCTCGAAGGCATCGACCAGGCCTGAGGCGGGCCGGCCGGTTCAGGCCGGCGGCGATCCCGCCGCGGCCGCGGCGCCGTCCACGGCGTCGGCCAGGCGGAAGCAGCGGTCGGTGATCCCACCGGCGGCGTGCGAGGCGACGTCGACCACCACGCGGTTCCAGCTGTTGGACCAGTCCGGGTGGTGGTCGAGCTCCTCGGCGGCCTCGGCCACCGCGGTCATGAAGGCGAAGGCGGCCCGGAAGTCGGCGAAGCGCAGCTCGCGGTGGAGCTTCCCGTCGACCAGCGCCCAACCTGGCCGTCCGGCCAGGCGGCGGGCGACCTCCTCGGGGGCGAGCACCTCGTCGGCCACGACCCCGACCCTACGCCCGGGTCAGGCCAGCGGGTCGGCGAAGGGATCGGCGAACGGGTCCGGCCGGGCGGACCCGCCGGCGGGGGGCGCCTCCTCGGCCAGCTCGCCCAGGATCCCGGCGTAGCCGCTCTCCTCCAGCTCGGCGGCCAGCTCGGGCCCGCCGCTGCGCACGATCCGGCCCTTGGCCAGCACGTGGACCCGGTCGGGGC
>JBFWTJ010000334.1:0-2551 GCA_050247895.1 Acidimicrobiia bacterium | reverse complement strand
TGCAGGCCGCCGCCGAGCGGGGTCTGGACACCGATGGTCTTGCCCTTCATGGCGTCGAAGAGCTCCTGGGGATCGGCGTCGTCCTCGATGACCGAGGGCAGGTCCGAGTCGGCCTTGGCGATCAGCGTCATCTCCAGCACCGAGATGCTGCCGCAGAAGAACTTCGCCGTCTCGCCGGCCTGGAAGGCCTGGGTCAGCGTCGGGATCGAGAAGTAGCCGAGGTCCGAGCTGGTCGCCCCCAGGCCCTGGATGCCGCCGACGTTGGTCGGCTGGACCGTGGTCTCCAGCTTGATCCCGTGCTCCTCGAAGATGCCGGTCTGGTCGGCCACGAGCGCCGGGAGGCGGTAGGCCTGGCCCGCGAACATCATCGCCGTGACGGTCTCGAGCTCCTTCGGAGCCTCCGACGTCGTCGACGAGGAGCCCCCACCGCTCCCTGCCGTGGTGGTCGTCGTGTTCGACGAGCCCCCGTCGTCGTCGTCACCGCACGCGGCCACGACTGCGCCGATGGAGCCGACGAGCAGCAACGAGAGCAAGCGCGTGCGAGCGCTTCGCTTCATGTGGTTCCCCCCTTGGAATAGCCCTGGAACGCGGCTCAAAGTATAACGTTTCACGAGAGATGTCGACACCCGAGGGCATCTGTCCCCCGATCGCGACACGATCGACACATGGTCGACCGCCCGTGGGGGCGGACGGTAATCCGATGACTGGACGTCAAGGAAGGGGCCACCATGGGGGAGCTCGACGGCAAGGTCGCGATCGTGACCGGGGGGGCCGGGGGGATGGGCCAGGAGATCGCCCTGCTCTTCGCCCGCAACGGGGCGCGCGTCGCGGTCGCCGACCTGGCACCGACCGGTGAGGTCGTCGAGCGCATCGCCGGCGAGGGCGGCACGGCGGTGGCCCTCGAGGTCGACGTGTCGGACTCGGCCTCGGTCCAGGACATGGTGCGCCGCACCGTCGCCGAGCTCGGCCCGCTCGACTGCGCCGTCAACGGCGCGGCCATCGAGGGCGAGGGCGTGATGCTGGCCGACCTCGACGAGGCCCGGTTCGACCGCATCATCGCCGTCAACCTCCGCTCGGCGTTCCTGTGCCTCAAGTACGAGATCAAGGCCATCCTCGAGCACGGCCGGGGCGGCGCGCTGGTCAACATCGCGTCGACCAACTCGTTCCGGCCCCTGCCCACCCAGACCGCCTACACGGCCAGCAAGCACGGTGTCATCGGCGTGACCAAGACCGCGGCCATCGAGTACGGGCCGCTCGGCATCCGCATCAACGCGGTCGCCCCCGGTGCCACCCGCACGCCGATGCTGCTCGAGGCCATCGCCCGCCGCGAGGGCGACCTGACCGAGACCGCCGAGCGCCTGACGCTCCCCGGGCGCTTCGGCGAGCCGGCCGAGGTCGCCGAAGCCGCGCTGTGGCTGTGCTCGGACCGGTCCTCGTTCACCTACGGCCACGTCCTGGCCGTGGACGGCGGCTACCTGGCCCGCTGAACCCCGGCGCTCACCGCGGGTCGACGAGGACCTTGACCTGCGGCGCGCCGTCGGCCAGGTCGGCCATCGTCGCGGGGAGGTCGGCCAAGGACACCGTGGCGGTGTGGATCCCCTCGAACCGGACGCGGCCGTCGGCGATCATGTCCATGGCGACGCCGCTGTCGACCCGGGTGAAGGCCTGGGACACCCGGACGGTGATCTCGCGGCGCAGCCACTGCAGGGGCGTGATGGTCGCCGGCGAGTGGCTCAGGCCGATCAGGCACATCGTGCCGTCGCGCCGGGCCAGCTCGACCGCCTCCTGGATCGCCGGCGCCCGGCCGGAGCACTCCAGCACCACGTCGGCGCCGAGCCCGCCGGTCCGCTCGGCCACGACCTCGGAGCCCTCGGACGGGTCGACGACCAGGTCCGCGCCCAAGGCGGTGGCCCGGGCCCGTCGATCGGGGTTGGGCTCGATCACGATCACCTCGCGGGCACCGGCCGACCGGACCAGCTGGAGGACCAGCAGGCCGATGGAACCGGCCCCCAGCACCACGGCGCGGTCGCCCAGGCCGACACCGCTGCGGCCCACCGCGTGCAGCGCCACCGCGGTCGGCTCGACCTGGGCCGCCTGCACCTCGTCCAGGTCGGCGGGCACGGGCAGGACCCGCCCCTCGGCCACGGCCAGGCGAGGCGCGAAGCCCCCGTGGGCCGGGGCGAGCTCGTCGACCCCGATGGCCACCTGCTGCACGTAGGCGCAGGCCACGGCGTGGCCCGACCGGCAGGCCGGGCAAGCCCCGCACGGCGTCGGCACGCTGACCACGACCCGGTCGCCCTCGGACACCGAGCGGACCCCGTCGCCCCTGGCCGAGACCACGCCGGTCCACTCGTGGCCGCAGATGGACGGGTTGTACGCCGAGCCGTGGGCGTACGCCGCGATGTCGGTGCCGCAGACGCCGCACAGGGCGACGTCGACCACGACCCCGCCCGGTGCCGGCCGCGGCTCGGGCACCTCCCTCAGCTCGAAGGTCCTCGTCCCGGTGATCGCCCCCGCCTGCAGGGGGCGGGACCGTCCTCCCCGCCCAGCC
>JBFWTJ010000333.1:0-2561 GCA_050247895.1 Acidimicrobiia bacterium | reverse complement strand
ACCGGCGGCGTCGACGACCGGTCCTTCAACGAGACCGCCTACAAGGGCCTGGCCGACGCACGGCTGGTTCCGCACCGGCGACCTCGGCGTCCTGCACCCCGACGGCTACGTCGAGCTGAGGGACCGGGCCAAGGACGTCATCATCTCGGGCGGCGAGAACATCTCCAGCATCGAGGTCGAGCAGGCCCTGGCCAGCCACCCGGCGGTCCTCGAGTGCGCCGTGGTCGCCGCGCCCGACGACCACTGGGGGGAGCGCCCCGTCGCCTACGTCACCCTCAAGGACGGCTGGGACGTCGACCCCGAGGAGCTGGTCGACCACGTCCGGGCCCGGCTGGCCCGGTTCAAGGCCCCCCGGGAGGTGCACCTCGGGCCGCTGCCCAAGACCGCCACGGGCAAGGTCCAGAAGTTCAGGCTCCGGGACGGCGGGGCCGTCACGGCGCCGGACGCGCCGGCCGCTCCATGACCCGCGGCAGGTCGTCCTCGTGGACGATCGAGAGCCGCTTGGTGGCCCGGGTCAGCGCCACGTAGAGCGCCCGGGGCCCCTGGACCTCCTCGGCGACGATGGCTGCCGGCTCCACCACCAGCGCCCCGTCGAGCTCCAGGCCCTTGACCAGCCCGACCGGCACCACCGTCACCTGGTGGTCCAGGCCGGTCCGGGCCGCACGGCCGTGCTCGACGCCGGCCTCGTCGAGCGCGGCGCTCACCTTGGCCACCAACGACTCCGGGCAGATCACCGCCAGGGTCCCCGGGTCGAGCGTGGCCCGCTCCTGCCGAGCGACGCGGACCACCATGGCCACCAGCTCGCCCGGCCCGGCCCGCTCGACGCGGGGCTCGTCGCCGGCCTGGCGCACGGCGCGGGGCGGGTGGAGGTCGGGTGCGGCCTCCCGCAGCACCCGGGCCGCGAGCTCCATGGCCGGGCCGGGGATGCGGTAGCCGATGGTCAGCTCGTCGAGCTGGGGCGGACGGCGCCGGGGCAGGTGATCGAGGACCTCGTCCCACCCGGCGTGGGCCCACGCGCCGGTCGACTGGGCGATGTCGCCCACCACGGTCATCGAGCCGTTGAGCGACCGACGGGCCAGCATGCGCAGCTGCATCGGCGAGAGGTCCTGGGCCTCGTCGACCACGATGTGCCCGTAGGTCCGCACGTCGTCGTCCCGGTTGGGTTGCCCGGGCCGCCGCCGGCGGGGCCGGGGGCCGAGCAGCACCCGGGCCTCGTCCAGGAGCGGCACGTCGTCGGTCGACCACGTCACGTCGGACACGTCCTCCTGGCGGGGACGGTGCAGGGCGGCCCGCTGGGCGTCGCCGAGCCAGCGGCGGGCGGCCAGGTCGACCAGCGCGGGCGAGCCGAACAGGTCGTGGAGGAGCTCGGCGGGGGTCAGCACCGGCCACATCCGCTCCAGCGCGGCCCGGACCTCGGGCGCGTGGCGCAATCGCTCCCGCACCTCCTGCGCCTCGACGGGCACCCGCGAGCTCTCGGCCAGCGCGGCGTACAGGGCGGTCTCGACGTGGCGCCGGCCGGCGTTGTGGGTGCGGAACCGGCGACCGGCGTCGGCCACGATGGCCTTGGTGTGCGCCGCGGTGACCCGCAGGGTCTGCACCCCGTAGCCGACCCGCAGGTCGCCGGTCAGGCCCCGCTGGCGGTCGCGGACCGCCTTGGCCAGGACCTTGGCCATGACCTGGTCGCCCTTGACCCGTCCGGTGACCTCGGGGTCCCGGCCCTCGACGCGCAGCTGGTCCCGCGAGCCGGCCCCGTCGAGCAGGTCGGCCAGCACGGCCAGCTCCACCCCGGCCTCGCCCAGGCTGGGCAGCACCTGCTCGATGTAGCCGAGGAACAGCCGGTTGGGCCCCACCACGAGCACGCCCTGGCCCTCGAGGGGGAAGCGGTGCGTGTAGAGGAGGTAGGCGGCGCGGTGCAGGGCGACCACGGTCTTGCCCGTGCCCGGTCCGCCCTGGACGACGAGGATCCCGGGCAGGTCGGCCCGGATGATCTCGTCCTGCTCGGCCTGGATCGTGGCCACGATGTCGGACAGGCGCCCGGTCCGGTGCTCCTCCAGGGCGGCGATGAGCGTGGAGCGGCCCCGCACCTCGGCCTCGCCGTCGGCGACGCGCAGCTCGCCGCCCAGCAGCCCCCCGGCCTCGCCGAACAGCTCGTCCTCGATGGCCAGGAGCCGGCGGCCCCGGGTGGCGAAGTGCCGGCGGCGGACCAGGCCCATGGGCGACCGGCCGGTGGCCCGGTAGAAGGGCTCGGCCACCGGGGCCCGCCAGTCGACCACGACCGGGTCGCGGTGCTCGTCGGACACGGCGAGACGGCCGATGTAGAAGGTGTCGCCCCCCTCGGACTGGGTCCGGTCCAGGCGCCCGAAGACCAGGCTGGCGTCGCCCAGCTGGAGGTGGGCCAGCCGCTGGGCGATGTTCTCCTCGATCATCTCCCGCTCCCAGCGGGCCTGCTCGGTGCCGCCCCGACCCACCTCGACCATCGAGCGCAGCTTGGTGGCCTCGACCCGGGAGCGCTCCAGGCACTCGTACGCGTGGTCGATGTACGCCTGCTCGACGGCCAGATC
>JBFWTJ010000332.1:0-2594 GCA_050247895.1 Acidimicrobiia bacterium | reverse complement strand
CCCAACGACCTGGGCGGCACCCTGATGGACGAGAACATCTCCCGGGCCGCGGGCGCGTCGCACGGCCAGGGGATGGAGGAGGCCGACTTCCGGGCCCTGGTCGAGCCGATGGGGCGGACCCTGGAGGAGCGCTCGACGCTCTACGGCCGCCCGGTGCGGGTCTGAGCCCGCGTTCCGCCGGCCTGGCACCGGACGGCTCCCCCGGGGTGGCACGCTGTCGGGGCCATGTCTGACCCCGATCTGAAGCAGCTCCTCGACGAGGACCTCAAGCGGCTCCTCGACGACGCGGGGGCCACGACCAACCGCGACATCCTCCTGGACATCCTGCGGACCGCGGTGGCGCTCGCCGGTGACGACGCCGACCGGCTCGACCTCAAGATCACCGCCGCCGCCCTGCGCGAGATGCGGGCCGCGTTCCGCGTCTTCGCCCCCTACCGCCACATCCGCAAGATCACGATGTTCGGCTCGGCCCGCACGGCCCGGGAGGACCCGCTCTACGAGCAGGCCCGGGCGCTGGCCGCCGACCTGGCTCAGCGGGGCTGGATGGTGGTCACCGGTGCCGGCCCGGGCATCATGGCCGCGGGCACCGAGGGGGCGGGGCCCGACATGGCGCTGGGCGTCAGCATCCGGCTGCCCTTCGAGGAGGGCGTCAACGACGTGCTCAACGGCGACCGCGTCGTGGCCATGAAGTACTTCTTCACCCGCAAGCTCATGCTCATCAAGGAGTCGTCGGGCTTCGTGTGCGTGCCCGGCGGGTTCGGCACCCAGGACGAGACCCTCGAGCTGTTCACGCTGCTCCAGACGGGCAAGTCGGTGCCCGCGCCGGTGGTCCTGCTCGACGTGCCCGGCGGGACCTACTGGTCGGGCTGGGCCCGCTTCATCGACGAGGAGCTGGCGTCGGCCGGCCTGATCGGGCCCGACGACCACGAGCTGTTCCTGATCACCGACGACCCGGACCTGGCCTGCGAGGAGATCGTCGGCTTCTGGCGCAACTACGACTCCATCCGCTGGGTCGGCGACCGGCTGGTGGTGCGCCTGCGGGCCGAGCCGACCGACGACGAGCTGGCCGAGCTGAACGACCGGTTCGCCGACCTGCTCACCCGGGGGCGCATCGAGCGCAGCGAGCCGCTGTCGGCCGAGGTCTCCTCGCGCGACCGCCTCGAGGCGCCCCGCCTCGTCATGCGCTTCGACCCGCGGCGGGCCGGGCGACTGCGGGCCCTCATCGACGCGGTCAACCGCCTGGGCTCCGCGCCCCCGGCCTAGGTTGGCGGACCGTGTCCGGCGAGTTCGACGAGATCCGGGGTCGCCTGGAGGCCATCGCCGAGGAGCTGGCCGACCTGGCCATCGCCCGGTTGCGCGACTCGATCGACGCCGGCGGCCACGAGCTGCCCGTCGACGAGCGCCGGTTGACGCGGGCCCGGCGCGCCGTCGAGAAGGCCGCGGCCATCCTGCGCGAGCCCGACGATGCCTGAGCGCCGGCGCCGCACCGGTGGTCGGCCGGGCCGGTCCGTTGCCGGGCCGTGGGCCGGCACCTAACCTGCCCGGACCGTGCCACCCGAGGACCTGCACCAGTACGTCTCGTTCGAGGACCCCGACGAGGAGCGCACCTGGGTGTTCGACCTCACCTTCCTGACCAGCCGCTGGTCCTGCATCTTCGGGCAGGGTTGCCCCGGCGTGCTCACCGGGCCGGCACCCGAGCTGGAGCACGGCTGCTGCAGCTACGGCGCCCACTTCGTCGACGCCGACGACGAGGCGACCACGCTGCGCCACGCGGCCCGCCTGCGGCCCGACCAGTGGCAGCTCGCCGGGGTCGCGGCGCGCAAGGGCGGGCCGACCAAGGGCCACGGCAAGGGCGAGGTGACCACCCGGCTCCACGACGGCGCCTGCGTCTTCCTCAACCGGCCCGACTTCGCCGGCGGCTCGGGCTGCGCGCTGCACCGCGGGGCGCTGGAGGCCGGGGAGCGACCGATGGACTGGAAGCCCGACGTGTGCTGGCAGCTGCCGCTGCGGCTCGAGGACCACACCGACGACCAGGGCTACGTGACCTCCACCCTGCGGGAGTGGAAGCGTCGCGACTGGGGCAGCGGCGGCCAGGAGTTCCACTGGTGGTGCACCGACGCGCCCGACGCGTTCGTCGACCACCGTCCCGTCTACGAGACCCTGCGGGACGAGATCGTGGAGATGGTCGGCGAGGTGGCCTACGACCTGCTCGTCGAGCACATCGAGGAGCTCGACGGGGCCCACCCGCTCCCCCACCCCGCCCTGCGCCGGCCGGTCGCGGGAGCCGGCACGTGATCTTCAGCGCGGAGGAGCTGGCCAAGGCGGCCCAGGAGGCCGGGCTCCACTTCCCCGAGCACGTGCTCGACCAGCTCGTCGCGGCGATCGACGCCGGCAAGCACGTGATCCTGACCGGGCCGCCCGGGACCGGGAAGACCACCCTGGCCTTCCTGACCGCCGAGGTGGCCCAGCGGGCCATGCTCTGCACCGGCTACCTGCCCACCACGGCCACCACCGAGTGGACGACCTTCGAGACGATCGGCGGGTTCCAGCCCACCGCGGAGGGGCTGATCTTCCGGCCCGGCATGTTCGTGGAG
>JBFWTJ010000331.1:0-2598 GCA_050247895.1 Acidimicrobiia bacterium | reverse complement strand
TCGGGATGCGGGGTCGGGCCCGCGGGTCGTGGAGAACTACGTGGTGAACAGCCGGGTCGACTTCGTGCGGGCCGACGACGACTACTGGGATCCCGACGCCAACCGCCTGGCCCGGGTGACCCTGATCCGGGTGGCGGATCCCGTGGCCCGGCTCAACGCCCTGCGGGCCGGCGAGGTCGACCTCATCTCGGTGAAGCTGGAGACCTCCGAGCAGGCCCAGGCGCTGGCCGACCAGTCCGACGACTACGTGTACAAGGAGAAGGAGGGCAGCCAGCAGAACGTGCTGTTCTTCAACTCCCGTGAGGCACCCATGGACAAGGTCGAGGTGCGCCGGGCCATCAACCTGGCCGTGGACCGGGAGGCGATCGAGGCCTTCATGGACGGCTCCTGCCCGGCGGCGACCCAGCTGTTCCCCGAGGGCCAGGTCGGCCACGATCCCGACCTCGACGACCAGTACACCTACGACCCCGACGAGGCCATGGAGCTGCTCGAGCAGGCCGGCTACCCGAACGGCCTCGACCTGAGCCTGAACCTGCCGGCCGGTGCCTCGCCGTTCGAGGCCCTGGCCGCGGTGATCCAGGAGCAGCTCTCCAAGGTGAACATCCGGGTCGCGGTCACCCCGATGGACGCGGCGTCCCACACGACGCAGTTCATCGCCGGGGGGATCAACATGAACGCCGGGGCCATGGTGACCCAGCCCGACTCGAGCCTGATCATCGACCGGCACTTCCTGGGCGTGCAGCGCCTGGCCGTCGAGGTCGCTCCCGAGATCGCCGACCTGGCCATCGAGGGCGAGGACCGGACCGTGCCCGAGGCGGAGTGGCAGCAGGCCTACAAGGACATCGCCCGCATCGCCGGCTGGGAGAAGGCCCTGTACATGCCGGTCTGCGACGGCAAGGCCCAGTACCTGATGACCAAGGACATCGGCGGCTTCGACGAGATGCCCGGCCAGGTCGACTCGGCCTCGGTCGAGATCCGGGCCCTCTACGTCAAGGCCCAGAGCTAGCCATGGGAACGGACGCGGATCTGGGCCGGCACGGCGTGCAGGCGTCGTGGTGCAAGGCGTTGGCGGTCCTGGTCGCGGGGGCGGTGGTCGCCGCCTGCGGCGGGGGGAGCGACGACGACGACGCCTCGGGCGGCGCGGGGACCTCGACGACCGAGGTGGAAGAGGAAGAGGAGGAGATCGCGGCCGACCCCGATGGGGAGATCACCGCGATGGTGGTCCAGGTGCCGAGCACCCTGGATCCCGCACAGGCGATCAACACGTCGCCGTGGCCGTACATCTTCGAGATCTACGACCGGTTGATCGGGCGTGACGTGGACAACGACCTCGTGCCGATGTTGGCCACGGAGTGGGAGTTCTCCGACGACGGCCTCGAGCTGCACCTGTCCCTGCGGGACGACGTGAGGTTCAACGACGGCAAGCAGCTCACCTCGGCCGACGTGAAGGCCACCCTGGAGCGCTACAAGACGATGCAGGGATCGGCATGGGCCCAGTCCCTCAGCGCCATCGAGACGATCGAGACGCCGGGCGACTTCGAGGTGGTGCTCCGGCTGAGCCGCCCGTCGGGCAGCCTTCCCGCCGTCTTCTCGTCACCGGCGGGGGCGATCATCAACGCGGACGTCATCGCCTCGGGCCGGAACCTGGCCACCGAGCCGGGTCGGGATGCGGGGTCTGGGCCCCGGGTCGTGGAGAACTACGTGGTGAACAGCCGGGTCGACTTCGTGCGGGCCGACGACGACTACTGGGATCCCGACGGCAACCGCCTGGCCCGTGTCACCCTGATCCGCGTCGCCGATCCCGTGGCCCGGCTCAACGCCCTGCGGGCCGGCGAGGCCGACCTCATCACCGTGAAGTTGGAGACCTCCGAGCAGGCGAAGACCCTGGCCGACCAGTCCGACGACTACGTCTACAAGGAGAAGGAGGGCAGCCAGCACAACGTCCTCTACTTCAACTCCCGCGAGGCGCCGCTGGACAAGGTCGAGGTGCGCCGGGCCATCAACCTGGCCGTGGACCGCGACGCCATCGCGGCGTTCATGGACGGCGACTGCCCGGCGGCGACCCAGCTGTTCCCCGAGGGCCAGGTCGGCCACGATCCCGACCTCGACGACCAGTACACCTACGACCCCGACGAGGCCGTGAAGCTGCTCGAGCAGGCCGGCTACCCGAACGGCCTCGACCTCAGCCTCACCACGCCGGCGGGCGCCTCGCCCTACGAGGCCCTGGCCGCCGTGATCCAGGAGCAGCTCTCCAAGGTCGACATCAGGGTCGAGGTCACCCCGGTCGACGCGGCCTCGCAGACGCCCCAGTTCATCGCCGGCGGCGTCAACATGGCCGCAGGCACGATGGTCACGCCGGTGGACTCGAGCCAGATCCTCGACAAGCACTTCCTCGGGGTGCAGCGGTTGGCTGTGGACGTGGCCCCCGAGGTCGCCGACCTGGCCATCGAAGGCGAGGACCGGACCGTGCCCGAGGCCCAGTGGCAGCAGGCCTACGAGGACATCGCCCGCATCGCGGGCTGGGAGAAGTCTCTGTACATGCCGGTCTGCAACGGCAAGGCCCAGTACCTGATGACCAAGGACATCGGGGGCTTCGAC
>JBFWTJ010000330.1:0-2623 GCA_050247895.1 Acidimicrobiia bacterium | reverse complement strand
GGCCAGGCTGGTGAACAGGGCGCTGATGGTCCGGCCCCGGTCCTGCGCCGCCCCGGGCACGCCCGAGGTCTCGATCCCCGCCGGGTCCCAGTAGGAGCGGCGCACCCGCAGGTCGCCGTCGGCCGGATCGACCAGCGCCCACGCCGGGTGGGGGAGCGAGAGCACCAGCGGCAGCTCGGGCCGCAGCACCCGGTGCACCTGGCGGAACACCCGGTCCAGGTCCACCACCGTGGCCAGCCCGAAGGCCGAGATGCACCCGTCGATCGTGTCCGCACGCACGAAGGCCAGCTCGGCCAGCGGCGCGTGGTGCAGCTCGACCCGCACGTCCTCCCGCTCGAAGGTCGCCCGGGCCGCGGCGATCTGCTCGGCCGACTCGTCCACCGCGATGACCCGTGCCCCGGCCCGGGCCAGCGCCACCGCGTTGTGGCCCGCACCGCAGCCCAGGTCGAGGATCCTCTTGCCCTGCACCGACCCCAGCAGCCGCAGCTCGCCCTCGCCGGGGACGTCCGCCCCGTAGGTCACCTGGTCGGTCGGCAGCGCCGCGCCCGACGGCGCGGCCACGGTGAAGCGCTCGTGCACGCTGCCAGCCTGTCCCAGGGCGCGGCCCCGCGGGCCGATGCCTCCCCCGCCGGCCCTGCGGCGGCCCCGCCGCCTCGGTTCGGGGGGCGCGACCCGCCGCCCGGCGCGCGACCCCGAGGGCCGAGGCCTGTGCCGTCGCACGTGCGGGACCGGCGGGCCGGCGGCATCCGGCCACAGAGGCCGGTCACGCACCGTGACCTGGGGGAACGGGGCCGGAGATGGGCCGTTGGACCCAGGTCGGACACGACGCAGGGTGGTACCTTTGCCACGTTCGAGGCCCGGTCCGGTGGTGATCCAAGGGTCCGGCGGTCGAGCTCCACCGAGGGGGTGCGGTCGTCACACGGTTCGCCGCCCGGTCGCCCTCGACGGTGGCACCGGGAACCGCCGGGCCAGTCGGAGCGGACAGGGAGCGGACGGCGGGTGATCCAGTTGGTCGACCAGGCGCTGGAGCGCTACCTGCGCAGCGCGGTGCCGTTGCCGGCGACGGTCGACGTCTCCTTCCACGCCCCCGAGAAGTCCTGGGCCGGCTCGGTCACCACCCCGACCGTCAACCTGTTCCTCTGGGACGTGGCCCGCAACACCACCCTCAGCCACGGCGGCGTCCAGCAGTTCGACGAGGGCGACGGCATCCGGCGCCGCCGGCCCCACACCGTGGTCGACCTGCGCTACCTGGTCACCGCCTGGGCCGGCGAGCACCGCGATGAGCACCAGCTCCTCGGCGCCGTCCTCGTCGCCCTGCTGGCCGAGCCGGTGCTCACCGCCGAGCACCTCCCCCCCGCCCTGGTCGGGCCCGGGCCCGTCACCCTCACGCTGGCCGCCACCGACGAGGACCGCCGCCCCCAGGAGCTCTGGTCGGCCCTCGACGGCCAGCTCAAGCCCGGACTCCAGCTCACCGCCACCCTGCCCGTCGACGCCGGCGCCCTCCTCGAGGTCGGCCCGCCCACCACCGCGCTCGAGGTCCGCAGCCGGGACCGCGCCTCGGGTGCCCGCTCGGGCCGTGCCGTGGTGGAGGAGCAGGGCCGCTTCGCCACCCCGCCCGGCGGGGCGCCCTGAGCCGTGCGCGTCGAGGTCCGGACCCCGGCCGTGCGCGGCCTGCCGGGTTCGACGAGCGTCGTCGAGCTGGAGGTCTTCAACACCTCCGGCGTCATCGCCGGGGTCACCGCCCGCGTCCTCGGGCTCGACGCGAGCTGGGTCCGGGTCGAGCCGTCCCCGCTGGCCCTGTTCCCCGAGACCTCCGGGACCCTGCGCCTCCACCTCGACCTGCCCGCCAACATGCCCGCGGGCACCCACGTGCTCACCGTCGAGGTCTCCTCCAACATCGACCTGGCCGACCTGGAGACCGCCACCTTCGAGCTCGCCGTCGAGGCCATCGACCTGGCCACGGTGACCCTCGAGCCCGCCTCGGCCACCGGGCGGACCAGGGCCGAGATCGGCGTCGTCGTCGACAACCGGGGCAACACGCCCCTCGAGGTCGCCCTCAGCGCCTCGGACCCCGAACGGGCCCTGCGTTGCACCGTCGAACCGCCCACCCTGGTCGTCGGCCCGGCCGAGCGGGTCGTGGCCACCCTGGTCGTCGAGGCCCGGCGCCGCTGGTTCGGCGGCGACGTCACCCGGCCGGTCACCGTCCTCGCCCGCTCCGAGCGCGACGACCTCCAGGCCGTCGGCTCGTTCACCCAGCGGCCCCGCATCGGCCGGGGCATCGCCACCGCCGCCATCCTCGCCGCCATCGTCGCCCTGTGGGCCGCCGCCGCCGTGCTCGGGATCGGCGCCGCCCTCGACCGGGCCCCCGCGGCCAAGATCGCCCCGGCCGGCTACTTCGCCCCCGGCTCGGCCGCCGCCGTGCGGGGCGCGGCCGGGACCAAGGGCCTCGACCCGGCCGTGGTCGGCGGGGGCATCGAGGGCCGGGTCGTGGCCGGCACCGACCTCACCGGGGTCGACCGCATCTCCGTCGAGGCCATCCGCGAGACCCGCCGCGGCCCCCAGCTCGTCGCCGCCGCGGCGACCGACGAGGAGGGCGAGTTCGCACTCACCGCCCTGCTCCCCG
>JBFWTJ010000329.1:0-2666 GCA_050247895.1 Acidimicrobiia bacterium | reverse complement strand
TCTGGAGGATCAGGTCGGCGTAGAGCGTGTTGTAGGAGCGGATGGTGCCCTCGACGAGGTTGGTGGTGCCGCCCCCGCCGCCGCCGTAGTTGCAGACGTGCCAGTTCTGGTCGTGGGGGAGCGGGATGTCCTTGCAGGCCGGGGCGTCACGGGGTGCGTAGGGGTCCGCGCCCTGGGCCAGCGCGGCGGCGAGCACGAAGGGCTTGAACGAGGAGCCGGCCTGGCGGGGTCCCTGGGTGGCGAGGTTGAACTTGGCGTTGGGGTCGGTGCCGAAGAAGTCGCGTCCGCCGACCATGGCCCGGACGAAGCCGGTGGCGGGCTCGATGGAGACCAGCGATGCGGCCGGCTGGGTGGTCGGGTCGGGCAGCCGGGCGGCGACGGCGGCCTCGGCCTTGGCCTGGAGGTCGAGGTCGACGGTGGTCTGGATGCGCAGGCCCCCTCCGAAGAGGAGGTCGCGGCGCTCGAGCGGCGTGGCGCCGAACCGGGGGTCGTCGAGGATCCAGCGCTTGACCGTCTCGACGAAGTAGGCGGCCGGGTAGCGCTCGGCCGCGGGGACGACCTCGGAGGCGAGCTGGAGGGGTGCGACGCGGGTGGCGTCCGCGGTGGCCTGGTCGACGAACCCGTTGGCCACCATGCGGTCCAGCACCAGCGAGCGGCGGGCGACGGCCAGGTCGGGCGCCCGGTAGGGGTCGGTGGCGCTGGGGCGCTGGATGAGCCCGGCCAGCAGCGAGGACTGGTCGAGGGTGAGCTCGCCGACGGGCCGGCCGAAGTACTGGCGGGACGCGGCGTCCACCCCGTAGGCGCCGTTCCCGAAGTAGATGGTGTTGAGGTACAGCTCGAGGATCCGGTCCTTGGAGTACTGGCGCTCGAGCTGCAGGGCCATGCTGGCCTCCTCGAGCTTGCGCTCGAGGGTCTGCGAGGGGTCCTTGAGCAGCGCGGTCTTCACGTACTGCTGGGTGATGGTCGATCCGCCCTGCTGGATCCCGCCGGCCTCGGCGTTGGTGCGCACGGCTCGCAGGACGGCCCGGAAGTCGACGCCGTCGTGGAGGTAGAAGCGCTCGTCCTCGATGGCGATGACGGCGTCGCGCAGGTGCCCGGGCATCTCCGACAGCGACACGTTCCGCCGGTTCTCCTCGGCGTGGAACGTGGTGAGCAGGGTCCCGTCGGAGGCGTAGATCGTGGAGGACTGGGCGTTGACCGGGATGGGGGGCAGCACGGAGCGCTGCTCGTAGGAGCAGCCGGCCAGCCCGACGAGCAGCGCCGCCAGGGCGATCCACGTCTTGCGCACCATCCACGCCATTCTCACAGGTCGGCCCGGTTGGACCAGCGCGCCCGGCCGAGCGACGATCTGGGCGTGACCGGGATCCTGGCCGACCTCGAGGCTCGTGGCCTCGTCCACGCCCTCACCGACCGCGACGAGCTGTCGGCGCGCCTGGAGGCGGGTCCGACCAGCCTCTACTACGGGTGCGATCCCACCGCCGACAGCCTGCACGTGGGCAACCTCATCGGCCTGCTGATCCTGCGGCGCTTCCAGGACGCCGGCCACCGCCCCATCGCGCTGGCCGGCGGTGCCACCGGGATGGTGGGGGATCCCTCGGGTCGCTCCGACGAGCGCAACCTGCTCGACGCCGACACGTTGCGGGCCAACGTGGCCGCGATCTCGGCGCAGATCGAGCGGATCCTGGGCCCGACCGAGGGCTGGAGCCTGGTCGACAACGCGGAGTGGACCGCCGACCTGCGGCTCCTGGACTTCCTGCGCGACGTGGGCAAGCACGTCACGGTCAACCAGATGGTGGCCCGGGAGTCGGTGCGGAACCGCATGGAGAGCGAGCAGGGGATCTCGTTCACCGAGTTCAGCTACATGCTGCTCCAGGCCCACGACTACCTGTGGCTGCACGACCACCACGGGTGCGCGCTCCAGATCGGGGGCTCGGACCAGTGGGGGAACATCGTGTCGGGGGTCGACCTGATCCGCCGGACGCGGCGGACGGGGGTGCACGGCCTGTGCTGGCCGCTGCTCACCGCACCGGACGGCTCCAAGCTGGGCAAGTCGGCCGGGGCCCGGGTGTGGCTCGACCCGGCCAGGACCTCGCCGTACCAATTCTTCCAGCACTGGATCCAGGTCCCGGACCACGACGTGCGCCGGCAGCTGCTGTGGTTCACGCTGCTGCCCGTCGAGGAGGTCGAGGCCCTGGTCGCTGCGCACGAGGCGGATCCCGCTCGCCGGGCGGCCCAGCGCCGGTTGGCCCACGAGGCGACGGCGCTGGTGCACGGGGTGGACCAGGCCGAGGCCGCGGCGGAGGCCGCCGACGTCCTGTTCGGGGCGGTGTCGGTGACCGAGGCCAGCGCCGGTGCCCTCGAGCTGGTGGCCCGGGAGGTGCCGTCGTCGGCGGTCACCCCGGCCGACGACCTGGCCGGGGCGGGGTTGGACGTGGTCGCGGCGCTGGTCCGGGTGGGGCTGGTGGCCTCGAACGGGGAGGCCCGCCGCCAGATCGACCAGGGGGGCGTGACCGTGAACGGCGAGCGGGTGGAGCCGGGGCGCCACCTGGGCCCCGACGACCTCCTCCACGGGCGTTGGGCCCTCCTGCGCCGGGGCCGGAAGTCGTGGGGGGTGCTCGACGCGACCCCGACGTGACATCCCGGCGACGCGCGGGTGGACACGGCCG
>JBFWTJ010000328.1:0-2806 GCA_050247895.1 Acidimicrobiia bacterium | reverse complement strand
CCGCCGGACGAGGTCCAGGTGGCCGGCCCCGGCCAGCGCGTCGCAACGCTCGGCGGTGCGACGGTCCTGCCAGACCACCGCGGGGTGGCACGGCTCGCCGTGCCGCAGGTCCCAGGCCACCGCGGTCTCGCGCTGGTTGGTGATCCCCACCGCCGCGACCGGCTCGTCCAGCCCGGCGGCCAGGCGGCACAGCACGTCGCGGGCGGCCTCGACGATCTCCACCGGGTCCTGCTCGACCCAGCCGGGGCGGGGGTAGCGGGCGGCGAGCTCCCGCCGGGCGGTGCCCACCACCGTGCCGTCGTCGCGGAAGGCCAGAGCGCGCACGCCGGTCGTACCGGCATCGAGGGCGACGACGAGGGCCACGAGCCCGGGACAGTAACGTCGGGTGACCAGGCGCGGGCATCGGGGAGACGGAGGGCACATGCGGGTCGCGATGCTCACCGGCGGGGGCGACTGCCCGGGCCTCAACGCCGTCATGCGGGCGGTGGCCCGCAAGGGCGAGCGCACCTACGGCGACGAGCTCATCGGCTTCCTCGACGGCTGGAAGGGCGTGCTCGAGGCCAGCACGGTGCCCCTCGGGGTGGCCCAGCTGCGGGGCACGCTCCCCCGCGGCGGCACGATCATCGGGTCGTCGCGCACCAACCCGTACAAGGTCGAGGGAGGGCCGGCCCGGGCCCGCCAGGTCATCGCCGAGCTCGGCGTCGACGCCCTCATCGCCATCGGCGGGGAGGACACGCTGGGCGTGGCCCACCGACTGGCCGCCGAGGGCGCGCCCGTGATCGGCGTCCCCAAGACCATCGACAACGACCTCAACGCCACCGAGCTGACCTTCGGCTTCGACACCGCGGTGCAGATCTGCGTCGACGCCATCGACCGCCTCCACACCACCGCCGAGAGCCACGACCGGGTCATGGTCGTGGAGGTCATGGGCCGCCACGCCGGCCACATCGCGTGCTGGGCCGGCATCGGCGGCGGGGCCACCATGACCCTCATCCCCGAGGAGCCCTTCGACATCGAGGCCGTGTGCGAGGCCATCCGCCACCGCCACACCGAGGGCAACCGGCTGGCGTCGATCGTGGTCGTGGCCGAGGGGGCCACGCCCCGCGAGGGCACGATGGAGCTGGCCTCGGGCGAGCTCGACGCCTTCGGCCACGTCCGCCTCGGTGGCGTCGGCACCCGCCTGGCCGAGCAGATCGAGGCCCGCACCGGCTTCGAGACCCGGGTCACCACCCTGGGCCACGTCCAGCGGGGCGGCACGCCGACGGCCTTCGACCGGGTGCTGGCCACCCGCTTCGGCGTCGCCGCCATCGACGCCGTCCACGACGGGGCCTTCGGCCAGATGGTGGCCCTCCAGGCCGGTCGCATCGTGCGGGTCCCGCTGGAGGCCGCGGTGGGCGAGCTCAAGCTGGTCGACCGGGACCTCTACGACGTGGCCCGGGTCTTCTTCGGCTGAGCACCCGGGCCGGCCCTCGGGACCGGCGGGGTCAGCCCAGCTTGGTCAGGGCCTTCTTCAGGCTCCGGATGGCCTGGCCGATGCGCTGCTCGTTCTCGATGAGCGAGAACCGCACGAAGCCCTCGCCGCCGGGACCGAACCCGACGCCGGGCGAGGTCGCCACCTGGGCCTCCTTGACCAGCATCGAGGAGAACTCGATCGAGTCCAGCTCGTCGTAGGCCTCGGGGATCGGGGCCCAGGCGAACATGGTCCCCTTGGGCCGGGGGATCTCCCAGCCGATCCGGTCCAGCCCGTCGCACAGGGCGTCCCGGCGGCGCTGGTAGATGGCCTGGACCTCGGTCGGCACGTCGACCGCCTCGTTGAGGGTCACCGTGGCCGCGATCTGGATGGGCTGGAACGTGCCGTAGTCGAGGTACGACTTGAGCTTGGCCAGGGCCTGCACCACCTCGGCGTTGCCCACCAGGTAGGCGACCCGCCAGCCCGCCATCGAGAACGACTTGGTCATCGAGTAGAGCTCGACCGCGCACTCCTTGGCCCCCTCGGCCTGGAGGATCGACGGCGGCGACCAGCCGTCGAAGCCCAGCTCGGCGTAGGCGTTGTCGTGCACCACCACGATGTCGTGCTCGCGGGCGAAGTCGACCAGGTCCTGGAAGAAGTCCAGGTCGACGCAGGCAGTGGTCGGGTTGTGCGGGAACGAGCACACGATGACCCGGGGCCGGGGGAACGAGTGCTCGTAGACGTTGCGGACCCGCTCGATGAAGCTCCCGTCGGAGTTCACGTCGGTCGTCATCTGGACCTCGCGCACCGCCGCGCCGGCGAACAGCGGGCCCCAGATGTGGATCGGGTAGGACGGCGAGGGGACGATGGCCGAGTCGCCCGGGCCGAGCAGCACCCACATCAGGTGGCTGAACCCCTCCTTGGCCCCGATCGTGGAGATGACCTCGGTGTCGGGATCGAGGGCCACGCCGAAGCGCCGCTGGTACAGGTCGGCCACGGCCTGGCGCAGCTTGGGGATCCCCCGGCTGGCCGAGTAGCGGTGGTTGCGGGTGTTGCGGGCCGCCTCGGCGAGCTTGTCCACCGCCAGGGTGGGCGACGGGATGTCCGGGTTGCCGAAGCCCAGGTCGACCACGTCGATGCCGGCTCGCCGCGCCTCGAGCTTCAACCCGTCGATGATCGTGAACACGTAGGGCGGCAGCCCGGAGATGCGGCGGAATTCCATGGGTCGAGGGTACTCCTCACCCCCCACCGTTCCGGCACCACTTCGCCGGTCAGGCCACCAGGCAGGCGGCGCCGACCGCCCCGGCGTCCTCGCCCAGCAGGGCCGGGACGACCGGGATCGGCGGGCGGTGGCCC
>JBFWTJ010000327.1:0-2810 GCA_050247895.1 Acidimicrobiia bacterium | reverse complement strand
CTTGTCGACGAGGTCCTCGGCCTTCTCCTTGAGGTCCTCGAGCTTGTCCTTGGCTTCGTCCATCAGGCCCATCAGTCGCTCCTCGGGTTTCGCCGCGGGATCCGCCCGCCGCACCGGTCAGCCGGTCGCTTCCTCCGCCAGCCGGCGCAGCTCGCCGACGGCGTGTTCCAACCCCGCGGGGTCGCGGAACAGCGCAGATCCTGCCACGAGAACGTTGGCACCCGCGCCGGCGGCACCGGCCACCGTGGCGGCCGAGATGCCCCCGTCGACCTCGACGTCGACGTCGTGGCCCGAGGCCAGGATCAGGCGCCGGGCCTCGGCGACCTTGGGCTCCATCGACGACAGGTAGGCCTGGCCCCCGAAGCCGGGGTTCACCGTCATCACCAGGACCAGCTCGACGAGGTCGAGCACGTGCGCGACCGCCGAGACGGGCGTCGCCGGGTTGAGGGCGACGCCGGCTGCGGCGCCCAGCTCGCGGATCCGTCCCAGGGTGCGGTGGAGGTGGCGGGGTGCCTCGGCGTGCACGATCAGGAGCCGGCAGCCGGCCTCGATCCAGCGCTCGAGGAGCACGTCGGGGTCGGCGACCATGAGGTGGGCCTCGAAGGGCACCTCGACGTGCGGGCGGCAGGCCGCGACGACGTCGGGCCCCACCGTCAGGTTGGGCACGAAGGTGCCGTCCATGATGTCCCACTGGATGCGGTCGACCCCCGCCGCGCCGAGCGCGGCGACCTCGTCGCCGAGCCGGGCGAAGTCGGCCGGGAGCACCGACGGGGCGATCTCGATCTTGCGGTCGGTGCCGGGCTGGTCGCTCACCCCCGGATCCTGTCACGGTGCCGGCCGCCGGCCACACCGCGTACCGTCGCCCCGATGGACACGGTGGAGCTGCGCGTCGAGGCGGTGGTGGCCGGGGGTGCCGGCCTGGCCCGTGACGCCGACGGTCGTGTCGTGTTCGTGACCGGTGGGTTGCCGGGCGAGGTCGTGCGGGCCCGCCGGCGCGAGCAGCGCCGTGACTTCGCCCGGGCCGAGGTCGTCGAGGTCCTCGAACCGTCGCCCTCACGGGTCGGCCCGCCCTGCCCCCACCTGGCCCAGGGCTGCGGCGGCTGCTCCTGGCAGCACGTGGCCCCGGCGGCCCAGCCGGCGCTCAAGGCCGGGATCGTCGCCGACGCCCTGCGCCGGACCGCGGGGGTCGAGGTGCCGGTGGAGACGGGCCCGGCGCTGCCCGCGACCGGGCACCGCACGACGCTGCGGGGGGTGGGGGCGGGAGGGCGCTTCGCCCTGCGCCGGTTGCACGGACATGACGCCGTGGTCCTCGACCGCTGCCTGGTCGCCCACCCGCTGGTCGACGAGCTGGTCCGCGACGGCCGGTTCCCCGACGGCGAGGTGGTGCTGCGGGCCGGGGCCCGGACCGGCGAGCAGCTCGTGGTGGTGGACGATCCTGCCGGGGCCCGGCTCCCGGAGGGCGTGCGGGTCGTGGGCGCGTCGGAGCTGGCCGCGGGTCGGCGGGCCTGGTTCCACGAGGAGCTGGCCGGCCGCACCTGGCGGGTGTCGGCCCGCTCCTTCTTCCAGGCCCGGCCCGACGGGGCCGAGGCGCTCGTCGACGCCGTCCGCGACGTGGTGGCCGACCGGCTGCGCCCCGGCGTGCGCCTGGTCGACCTGTACGCCGGCGTCGGCCTCTTCGCGGGAACCGTCGGAGCGGGCGCTCGGGTCGTGGCGGTCGAGTCGAGCCCGTCCGCGGTGGCCGACGCCCGGGTGAACCTGGCCGATGGCGAGGCCCGGATCGTGCGGGGCGACGTGGCCCGCTGGCACCCGGCCCGGGCCGACGTCGTGGTGGCCGACCCACCCCGGGCCGGGCTCGGACGGCCCGGTGTCCGCGTCGTGGGCGCCACCGGGGCCGATCGGCTGGCGCTGGTCGCCTGCGACGCCGCCTCGCTGGCCCGCGACGCCCGCCTCCTGGCCGAGGACGGCTGGTGCCTCGCCGGGGTCCGCCTCGTCGACATGTTCCCGCACACGCCCCACATCGAGGCCGTGGCCCGGTTCGACCGTCCCGGACGCGACACGGCCGCCGGTTGAGACCGGCGGCCGTGCACGTACCCCCCCTGGGACTCGAACCCAGAACCTGCGGATTAAGAGTCCGACGCTCTAACCAATTGAGCTAGAGGGGCATGGGGCTCCGAATCTAGCAACGAGGCTCGAACCGGAACCCGGTGGGGTGACCGAGGGGACTTGAACCCCCGACCTCCAGGGCCACAACCTGGCGCTCTAACCGAGCTGAGCTACGGCCACCATGGGACTCCGGAGCATAGGACATCGGTGGGGCCGCACCCCAACCGATAGGTGTCGAGCGCCGGACCGGGCGTGTGGCAGCTCGGGCAGGGTCCGTACCGGGCCGGGTGTGCCCGGAAGCCCTTCGGGCGGGGCGGGCACGGGCCGCTCGCGTGCACCGGGCCGGGCGGGGGTTGCGCGCGGTCCGTGGCCGTGGCGGCACGCGGCTGGAGTAGCGTGGCGCAGGCTCGAGCACCGGGGAGGTGCCATGGCGCGGGTGAAGGTTCGTCGCCGTCGGCCGGGCGCGGTGCCCGACGAGGAGCAGGCGGTCGAGGGTGTGCGCGACCTGTTCGGCCGGGCCGACGTCGCCGGCCGCGAGGGCGTCGGTGATGCCGATGTGTCGGGGATCGCGGCGATGCAAGGTCGGGCGAAGGTCGACGCGCGGGGCGGTGTCGGTGATGCGGACGTGTCGGGGATCGCGGCCATGGAGGGTCGGGCGAAGGTCGACGCGCGGGGCGGTGTCGGTGATGCGGACGTGTCGGGGATCG
>JBFWTJ010000326.1:0-2815 GCA_050247895.1 Acidimicrobiia bacterium | reverse complement strand
CAGCTCGGGCCGGGTCCCCTGGCCGGTCCGCCAGAAGAGGTGCTTCAGCCGGGCGTCGAGCTCGCGGGGCTGGAAGGGCCACAGGCAGAAGTCGTCGAACAGGTCCTCGCGCAGCTCCAGGTCGTCGAGCTGCGCGCCGCTGACCAGCACCAGGACCGGCTCGAGCGACGACTCACCCTTGCGCAGCGCACGGCACAGCGCGAAGGCGGCCTCGGGGTCCACGGCCGCCACGATCACCGCGCCCGACCAGCCGTCCTCGGGCTGGAGGGCCAGGGCCGCGGTCTCGTCGCCCACCGCCTTCCAGGGGTAGGACGCGAGGTCGAGGGCCTGCACGATCTCGGGCGGCGCCGGATCCGGGTAGAGCAGGAGGGGCTCCATCAGACCGATCCTCCCGTCAGAGGCGGGCCAGGTAGCGGTCGAGCTCGAACTGGCTGATCTGGGTCTTGTAGTCCTGCCACTCGGAGCGCTTGTTGCGGATGAACCACTCGAAGACGTGCTCGCCGAGCGCTCCGGCCACGAGCTCCGAGCGCTCCATCTCGTCGAGGGCGTCCGACAGCGAGCCGGGCAGGGTGGAGATCCCCTCGGCCAACCGCTGCTCCTCGGTCAGGGCGTAGAGGTTGGCGTCGGTCTCCTCCGGGAGCTCGTAGCCCTCCTCGATCCCCTTCAGGCCCGCGGCGAGGATCACCGAGAAGGCCAGGTACGGGTTGCAGGCCGAGTCCGGGGCCCGGTACTCGAGGCGCACCGACTCGGCCTTGCCCGCCTTGATCGGGGGCAGGTTGACCACCACCGAGCGGTTGTTGCGGGCCCAGGAGATGTAGGTCGGCGCCTCGTAGCCGATGACGAGCCGCTTGTAGGAGTTGACCCACTGGTTGGTGACCGCGGTGATCTCCTGGGCGTGGTGCAGGAGACCGGCGATGAACCCCCGCCCGATCTTGGACAGGTTGCGGCTGTCGCCCGGGTCGTAGAAGGCGTTCGTGTCGCCCTCGAAGAGGGAGAAGTGGGTGTGCATGCCCGAGCCCTGGACGCCGGCCAGCGGCTTGGGCATGAACGTGGCGTGGACGCCGGCTTCGAGGGCCACCTCCCGCACGACGAGGCGGAACGTCATGACGTTGTCGGCCATGGTGAGCGCGTCGGTGTAGCGCAGGTCGATCTCGTGCTGGCTGGGGCCGTCCTCGTGGTGGCTGTACTCCACCGGGATGCCCATCGCCTCCAGGGTGTGGATGGTGCGCTGGCGCAGGTCCGAGGCGACGTCGGCCGTGGTGAGGTCGAAGTAGGAGGCGTGGTCGAGGGGCTCGGGCAGCTTCGACGAGTCGCTGTCGGCGAAGTAGTAGAACTCCATCTCCGGGGCCGCGTAGAAGCTGAAGCCCAGCTCCCGGGCCCGGTCCAGGTTGCGGCGCAGGACCTGGCGGGGATCGCCCTCGAACGGCGAGCCGTCGATGTTCACGATGTCGCAGAACATCCGGGCCGAGGTCCCGTAGCTGTCGGCCCACGGGAGCAGCTCGAAGCTGTTGGGGTCGGGCCGGGCCAGCACGTCGGACTCCTGCACGCGGCTGAAGCCGTCGATGGCCGACCCGTCGAACCGCATCCCCTCGTTGAAGGCGTTCTCCAGCTCGACCGGCGAGATGGCGAACGACTTGAGCTGGCCCAGCACGTCGGTGAACCAGAGCCGGATGAGGCGGACCCCCCGCTCCTCCACCGTGCGCATCACGTAGTCCCGCTGACGCTCCATGGTGCCCGATCATGGCAGCGACACGGCCCCTCGCGCCGGACCCCGCACCTGGTTCACGGAGCGTTCACATTTGAGAAAAGGGAGGGAAACCGCCTCCTGTCAGGGTGGCTGGCGCTCAGGCACACATCTCTCGAAAGAAGGACGCCAGATGGTCGTGAAGGCCGAGTACATCTGGATCGACGGCACCGAGCCCACGGCGAAGCTGCGCTCGAAGACCAAGATCCTCGCCGACGGAGCAGACCTGCCCATCTGGGGCTTCGACGGTTCGTCGACGAACCAGGCCCCCGGTGAGCAGTCGGACTGCGTCCTGCAGCCCGTGTTCTCCTGCCCGGATCCGGTGCGGGGCGGGGACAACCTCCTGGTGCTCTGCGAGGTGCTGAACATCGACATGTCGCCGCACGCGACCAACACCCGTGCGGCCTGCGTCGAGACGGCCGAGCGGTTCAAGGACCAGGAGCCCATCTTCGGCATCGAGCAGGAGTACACGTTCTTCAAGGACGGGCGACCCCACGGCTTCCCGGTCGGCGGCGGCTACCCGGCCCCCCAGGGCGGCTACTACTGCGGCGTCGGCGAGGACGAGGTGTTCGGCCGCGACATCGTCGAGGCCCACCTGGACGCCTGCCTGACCGCGGGCCTGCACATCTCGGGCATCAACGCCGAGGTCATGCCGGGCCAGTGGGAGTTCCAGGTCGGCCCGATCGGCACCCCCCTGGTGGCCGACGAGCTGTGGGTGGCCCGCTGGCTGCTCTACCGGGTGGCCGAGGACTTCGACGTCTCGGCGACGCTCGACCCCAAGCCGGTGAAGGGCGACTGGAACGGCGCCGGGGCCCACACCAACTTCTCGACCAAGGCCATGCGCGAGTCGTACGAGCCGATCATCAAGGCCGCCGAGTCGCTCGGCGGCGAGGGCAAGGTCGAGCTGCACGTGACGAACTACGGGGCCGACATCGAGCACCGGCTGACGGGCTCGCACGAGACCGCCCCGTGGAACGTCTACAGCTACGGCGTCTCCAACCGTGCCGCTTCGGTGCGCATCCCCTGGCAGGTCGAGGTCGACCAGAAGGGCTACATCGAGGACCGGCGGCC
>JBFWTJ010000325.1:0-2830 GCA_050247895.1 Acidimicrobiia bacterium | reverse complement strand
GTGGCGGATCTTGTAGGTGAGCTGGTCGTTCGTGAACATGGTGCCGACGTTGTCCATGTCCTGCACGAAGATCTCGGGCTCCTGCCGGCCACGGAAGAACCCGACCTCGATGGTCTCGATCTGCGCCGGGTCGGCGACCAGGAACCAGTCGTTCGTGTCGGACAGGTAGGGGTCGACGATGACGTTGATCCCCTGGTGCAGGTTGGGCTCGGTCGCGTTCGCGTTGGTGGTGACCGCGACGGCGCTGGTGGCCAGACGGAACGCTGTGTCCTCCAGGTCGGCGGGGACGAGGAGGTGGCGGGGCACCAGGTTGAGCCGCTGGGCGGCGGCGCCGTACGGGGCCTGCTGGCGCATGGCCTTGCGGGCGACCGCCAGGGTGGAGGCCGACAGCGCCGAGGTGGTGGCCGTGTTGGCGTGGCCGACGGCGAACAGGGCGACGCCGTCGTAGATGTTGCCGTTGCCGACCAGGAAGTTCCACACGAAGTCGTGGAGGGTCTGGGCGGCGGCGTTGGCCATGCGCCGGGGGATCAGACGGAGCGCGCCGAGGTCGTCGTTGGCGATGGACTCCATCGACAGCGTCTCGGTGCCGCCCCGCTTGGTCGGAGCGAACGTGGCTTCCTCGTCGGTCGGCGAGGTCATCGCGGCGTAGGCGGCGGCCTCGTTGACGGTGGCCAGGTTGGCGTACCCACCGAGGCGGGTGATGCGCCGGGTGCGGAAGTCCTGCAGCGGCGGGCCGTAGTTGATGAACGGCTCGAAGTTCATGAACGGCGACGCCGCGTACTCGGCGACCATGCGCCGGGTGATGGAGTCGCCGAGGATCTCACCGAAGCTGGCGACGGCGATGGCCTCGGTCAGTCGCTCCTGGCGGGCCGATCCGGCGGCCACGGCCTCCCGGGCCCGGGCGATCCCGCCGCCGGCGTTGGCCTTGCCCCGGCTGCCGCGGGCGGCCTCCTGGATGAGCATGCCGGCGAAGTCGTCGGTGCCGAACAGGTCGACGTCGAAGTCGCCGAGGAAGTCGCGGGCGATCTGCCGCCACGAACCGTAGCCCTGCCGGTAGTTCCCCTCGAGGGTGCGGTCGAGGCGCTCGATGCGCCGGTCGAGGTCCTCCCGGCCGACGGTGACGTGCGGAACCGACGGCTTCAGGCCGCGGCGCTCGACCCCCTCGGCGACGCGCTTGGCGACGGCGACGGTCTTGGCCAGGTCGTCCTCGGTGAACTTGGCGGGCAGCATGTCGGCGATGGCCTCACGCGCGCCGGCGACGCCGAGGCCCTGGGCCTCGATCACGCGGTCGATGAGCAAGTCGCCCAGCGCAGAGCCCTTGGCGAACGTGCTGGCCGCGATCGCCTCCGGCTTCTCGGCGCCGTCGGCGTCCTCGGTCTCGTCGTCGGTGTTGGTGGTGGCGGTGGGCTCGTCGGCGAGGAGGGTCCGGAGCGCGGCCTTGTCCTCATCCGATGCCGAGGCCAGCAGTTCGGCCAGGGTCATGGTCTCCTCCTCGGAGTCGGGCGCGCCGGTGCCTCCGGCCACCGCCCTCACGGCGTGGCCACCCGCGGACGGGTCAGCCACGATGTCAGCCGAGAGCACCTGCTTGATGCTGGTGGCCTCTTGGATCCGGCGGCCACCGCTCTCGACGGTGGTCAGCACGGCCTGGACGTCGTGGGACAGACCCACGACGGGCGGCAGGCCTTGGGCCTGCGCTGCGAGTGATGCGTCCAACGCCTCGGCGCAGTGTGTCGCCGACGGCAGGAGATGCAGGTCGGCGTGCACCCCGCCGGCGTCGCTGGACACGTTGCGGTAGGAGCCGACCAGCCCGGTGATGGTCGAGCTCTCCAGCTCGGCCAGGGTGCGGTGATGGTCGAACGCCTTGGCGCCCTCGTACAGCGGGGCCGCGGCCTCGAGCACGTGAGATGGGTAGGACACCCCGTTCTTGGAGACGCCTGGCTGGATGATCGTCACCCGGAAGATCCGGCCGCCGTCGGCGGCGGTGCCCTTCGCTTCGGTGACGCGGCCGCCGGCGTAGCGGGCCGTGGCCTCCTGCACCGGGAGGTACTCGGTGTTGGCCACCACCTTGGTCGGCTCGCCGAAGGTGACCGACAGGTCGTCGGCGATGGTGTAGGGCCGCTGGAAGGTGGCGTAGCCGTCCTCCCACATCTCGTAGGCGACGGTGGTGGCGGTGACGTCGAGAAGCCAGCAGTCGGATTCCTCACCGAGCTGGGCGCGCAGCGCGGCGGCGAGGACGGCTCGGCGGGCCTGGTCGGTGAGCTCGGCCATCAGCGGTTACCGCGACCCTTCCCCTTGGGCGCGGCGGGCTTGACGCCCTCGGGTTCCGACTCCAGCTCGCCTGTCTCGCCCTCGGCCACGGCGATCTCTTCCATCGGGACGCCGGTCCCTTCGGCGAGCTGCGGCTCGCCGCCGGTCTGGTCAGCGTCGGGGAGCGGGCCGCCGGCGGCCGTGGTGTCCAGGTCGACGTCGACGGTGTGCCGCTCGACGTGCTCGAACCGTGCGGCGAGATGGTCGATGAGGTCGCCTTCGATCACCTCGTCGCCGGTCATCGAGATGTAGTCGGAGTCGCCGGCGCCGGGCTGGGCGTAGACCTTCAGCGGCCACGACCCGCCGGTCTCGTTCGGCGCGGCGAGGAACATGATGCCGTGGTCGCCGTCGGCGTCCGGGGTGTCCTCGGCCACGATGATGTAGCGCACGCCGTCGGTGGTGGTGATGACCGGCCCGGCCGGGGAGGCCTCGACGTCGGCGATCTCGTTCTCGCGCAGGCCCAGCGCGGCGGCGGCTTCGGTGCGGTTCAGCAGGCGGGTGCCTCCGGTAGCTGGGCCGCCAG
>JBFWTJ010000324.1:0-2878 GCA_050247895.1 Acidimicrobiia bacterium | reverse complement strand
TGGCGGCGTCGAGGTCGTCGAAGACGTGCTTCTCGTGGGCCAGCCGCCGGAACACCCCGACGGCCTCGAGCGTCCGGCGGTGCGGGGCCCGGGGGCCCTTGAGCAGGACGGTCACGTGCCGGTGCTCGAGCTCCTCCACGATCTCGCCCAGCGCCTGCGCCCCGGTGGCGTCGAGGATCTGGAGGTTGGGCAGCCGCAGGATCACGACCCGCACGTCGCCCACCGAGACCAGCTCGCCCAGGAACCGCTGGGCGGCGCCGAAGAAGAGGCTGCCGTCCAGGCGGTAGGTGACGATGTGGTCGTGGAGGAGGCGGACCTCGTCCTCGCCGCCGACCTCGACCGCGACCGGCTCCCGGGTGATCGTCGAGGTGCGGGCGACCTGGCGCAGGGCGAGCACGGCGGCCACGGCCAGGCCGATCTCGACCGCCACGATCAGGTCGAAGGCCACCGTCGCCGCCGTGGTCACCACCATGACCAGGGCGTCGGAGCGGGTCGAGCGCAGGACGGCCCGGACGTTGTGGACGTCGACCATCCGCACCGCGGTGACCATGAGCACCCCGGCCAGGGCGGCCAGCGGGATCCGGGCCACCAGGTCGCCCCCGACCATCACCACGACCAGCAGGACGACGGCGTGCACGATGGCCGACAACCTCGTCTGGGCCCCGGCCCGCACGTTCACCGCGGTCCGGGCGATGGCCCCGGTGGCCGGCATCCCCCCGAACAGGGGTGAGACGACGTTGGCCAGGCCCTGGCCGAACAGCTCGCGGTTGGGGTCGTGGCGGGGCCGGTCGGCCATCCCGTCGGCGACCTTGGCCGACAGCAGGCTCTCCAGGGCGGCGAGGGCGGCGACGACCAGGGCCGGGCCGAGCAGCTCGCTCACCCGGCTCGGGCCCAGGTCGGGCAGGGCGGGGCTGGGCAGCGACGAGGGGAGGGCGCCGATGCGGGCGATGTCCAGGTCGAGGGCCTCGGCCACCAGCGTGGCCACGACGACGCCGATCAGCGAGACGGGCAGGGTCCGGCGGATGCGGGGCCCGACGACCATGATCGCCGCGACCAGCACGGTCACCGCGACCGCGCCGGCCAGCGCGTCGTTGGTGGCCACGGCCCGCCAGGCCACCAGCGCGGTGTTCTCGCCCTCGGGCTTGGGCACCCCCAGGGCGGCCGGGACCTGCTGGAGGAAGATGATCACCGCGATGCCCACGGTGAAGCCCTCGACCACCGGCCAGGGGATGAACCCGACCAGCCGGCCGAGGCGCAGCAGGCCGGCGGCGACGACCAGGACGCCCGCCACCACCCCGACGGTGAGCACGGCGTCGGTCCCCTGGCGGGCGACGAGGGGGACCAGCACGACGGTCATGGCCCCGGTCGGCCCCGAGACCTGCACGTGGGAGCCGCCGAAGACCGCGGCGACCAGGCCGGCGACGATGGCGGTGACGAGGCCGGCCTGGGCGCCGAGCCCGGCCGTGATGCCGAAGGCCAGGGCCAGGGGCAGGGCGACCACGGCCACGGTGATGCCGGCCACGACGTCGTTGCGCCACGACCCGCCCCGGTAGTCGGCCGCGGTCGGCAGGAAGGCCCGCACCAACGTCCTCACACGGTCCTCCGACCCGCTTGCCTGCACCGACCTACCTTCGTGACCGCTGAATTGCAGATGTTATCAAGTCAGGTGCCGCGGGCTCGGGTCCGGACGGGGCGGCCGGGCGCGGTCAGAGGCCGACGCAGCGCTCGCAGACCGATTCGGGGATCACCCCGAGGCGCATGAGCAGCTTGAAGGCCTGGCAGCCCAGGCACAGGGCGAGGGCCGACTCCAGGAGCGCGGCGACCCCGAGCAGGACCAGCACGACGCGCGCCGCCGGCCACTGCCCGGCCAGGGTGAGGCCGAGCGCCGTGAGCGAGAAGGCCGCGCCGATGCCCTGGGCGAAGCGCTTGGGCGGCCCGGGCACGAACTTCTGGCGGAACGGCAGCCGCGGGGTGACCACCCGGGTCGCGAGCAGCCCGAGCGGGCTGGCCTTGGGCCCGGTCAGGACCCGGGCCACGAACCCGTAGGCCAGCACGGCGGTGACCCAGCGCCAGTCGAGCGCCACGGCGGCCACCACCATCAGCACGACCCCGCCGGCGACGAGGCGGGCCGAGAGCTCGTTCACAGGGTCGGGGAACCCGAAGAGGCGGCGCCACGAGGCGGGTGCGGCTGCCGAGGGCGCGGTCATGGGGGGTCCTCCCTGCTCGTCCGAGGAACCCACAGCCTATAGCCGACCAATGCAGTAAGGATTTGTGGGAAACGATCTCCGCACCGGTCCGGCGGGCCGGACGCCCTCGGTAGGCTCCCCGGACCCAGCGCCCGACCAGGGGGAGACCATGACCGACCTCGACAGCATCGAGTTCGCCCGGACCGACGGCAGCACCGGCACCTTGTCGGACCACTCCGGCGAGGTGGTCCTGGTGGTGAACGTGGCCTCGAAGTGCGGGCTGACCCCCCAGTACGAGGCGCTCCAGGAGCTGTACGCGGCCCGGCAGGACCAGGGCTTCACGATCCTCGGCTTCCCGGCCAACGACTTCGCCGGGCAGGAGCCCGGGACCGACGCGGAGATCGCCGAGTTCTGCTCGACGCAGTACTCGGTCACCTTCCCGGTCCTGTCGAAGATCAGCGTCGTCGGCGAGGAGCAGCACCCGCTGTACGCCGCGCTGACCCGGGAGATCCCCACCGCAGAGGGCAAGGAGGCCTTCCGGGAGAACCTGCGGGGCCACGGCATGACCCCGACCGAGGACCCCGACGTGCTCTGGAACTTCGAGAAGTTCCTGATCGGCCGGGACGGCTCGGTCCTGGCCCGCTTCGCGCCCGCCGTCACGCCCCGCGACCCCGCGCTGGTGGCCGCGGTCG
>JBFWTJ010000323.1:0-2898 GCA_050247895.1 Acidimicrobiia bacterium | reverse complement strand
ATCGACGATCCGCAGCGCGCCCTCCCGGACCAGGCGCCGCACCAGCACCCGCCGGCTCGGCCCGTCGAGGAGGTCGTCGAGAGCCCCCACGGGAAGGGCCTTACCGGCCAGCAGCCGGAGCACCGCGGCGTCCACCGCGGCGGGCAGGTCGATGCGCCGGTCGGGCAGCACCAGGGTCGAGCGGGACCCGCCGGCGTCCAGGCGCCAGGCCAGGCCGTGCCGGACCACGACCCGGGTCCGGTCGTCGATCCCCTCCAGGCGGGTCAGGTCGACGAGGTGGCCGTCGAGCAGGGGCAACCTCCGGCCCAGCTCCCGATCGACCATCCGGGTCGCGACCTCGGCGGTGTCCAGGCCCTCCAACCAGCGGACCAGGTCGGCCACCACGTCCTTGACGACCCGCTCCGCCTCCTCGATCCCCCCGGCGTGGCCCACGGGCAGGCTGCGCCGGAACACAGGGTCCTCGGCCACCCGGTCGACGACGGTGCGGACCAGGTCGTGGCGGGTCGTGGCCAGCACGCCGATCGTGAGGTGCAGCGACGGGCCGTCCTGGGTGGTGGCCGAGTGGACGAAGCCCCGGGGCAGGTAGAGGCAGTCGCCCGGTCCGAGGTCGACCTCGAAGAGCACCGGCCGGCCGGCGGCCTCGGCGTGGTCCGACCCATGGCGGCCGAGCGGGGCCTCGACGGCAGGCTCCCGCACGCACCAGTGCTTGGTGCCGTGGGACTGCAGGACGAACACGTCGTGGGTGTCGTGGTGGGGCACGAGCCCGGCCGCGCCCGGCGGCGTCAGGTAGGCGTTGGCCTGCACCGCGTGCCCCAGGGCCAGCTCGAGGTCACGGCAGAAGCGCGTGAGGGGCGGCCACCACCGGTGCAGGGACTGCAGCACGATGGTCGCCCCCTCCTCGAAGAGGCCGAAGAGCCGTGCCGGGTGCACCAGGTCGTCGATCCAGGTGCGGCCCGACCGGGCCCGGCGCGTCCAGCGCGCCGGATCGACCGGCTGGCCGTCGCGCACGACCCTGACCGCCGGCCGACGGATGCCCGCTCCGGAGAGCTGGGCGTCGACGTCGGCCAGCGACAGCAGGTCGTCGAAGCGCGCCCCGCGCCGGAGGTGCGGCGCGACGGTGAAGGTGCCGGCGAGGAACTCCTCGACGTCACCGACGCAGCGCGCCAGCGCGTCCGGCACCGGGGCGCCCAGCGTCAGGCGTCGGTCCCGTCGTCGTCGCCGTCGGTCCCGTCATCGTCCCCGTCGGTCCCGTCGTCGTCCCCGTCGGTCCCGTCGTCGTCGCCGTCCGTGCCGTCGTCGTCGGCCTCGGCCACGGCGTCGCGCAGGGTCAGCTCGGTGCGGATGTCCTCGTCGGTGAGGTCGGTCACCAGGTTCGTCATGTCGGCCTCTCTCGTGGTCGGCGGTGGTCGCGCGGGCCGCGCCCGCACGGACGCTACTGCTGCCCGGCGCGCGCCGTTCCCACGCATCGAGCGCGCGACAGCGGTACGTTCTGTCAGCGGGGAGCAAGAAGGGGGTAAGGCCGATGCCGATGCTCGGACCGCGTCGATCCCGCCACCGCACCCGGCGATGGTGCCAGGTGGTGCCGTTCGCCGCGCTCGTCGCGCTGCTGCCGGCGTGCGGCGGCGACGACGGGGGCACGCCCACGTTGACCTGGTACTACAACCCCGACAACGGCGGGGTGGCCGAGGTCGCCCGGCAGTGCACCGAGGCCGCGGGCGGCGCCTACCGCATCGAGACCTCGGTGCTGCCCAACGACGCCACCAACCAGCGCGAGCAGCTGGTGCGCCGCCTGGCCGCCGAGGACGACTCGATCGACCTCATGAGCCTCGACGTCGTGTTCGTCCCCGAGTTCGCCAACGCCGGGTTCCTGCGGCCCTTCACCGACGACGAGGCCGAGGAGCTGACCGAGGGGATCCTCGAGGCCCCGATCGAGTCGGCGACCTTCGACGACGTGCTCTACGCCGCGCCGTTCCACGCCAACACCCAGCTGCTCTGGTACCGCCGCTCGGTGGCCGAGCGGGCCGGGCTCGACCTCGACGACGGGCCCGTCACCTGGGCCCAGATCGTCGAGGCGGCGAGGGAGACCGACACCACCGTGGCTGTGCAGGCCAACCGCTACGAGGGGTACATGGTCTGGATCAACGCGCTGGTCCTGTCCGGCGGCGGCGAGATCCTCGACGACCCCGAGGCCGGCCGCGACGTGTCGCTCACCCTCGACAGCGACGCCGGGCGGGCCGCGGCAGAGGTGATCCGCTCGGTCGCCGGCGTGGCGCCACCCGACCTCGACACGGCCACCGAGGAACCGTCCCGCACCGCCTTCCTGGCCGACGACGGCGGCTTCCTGGTCAACTGGCCGTACACGCTGGGGGCCAGCGAGGGGTCCGACGCCCACGACGACATCGGCTGGGCCCGGTACCCCGAGGTCGTCGAGGGCGAGCCCAGCGCCCCGCCGCTGGGCGGGATCCACATCGGCGTCGGCGCCTTCTCGCGCCACCCCGACCTGGCCGTCGAGGCCACCCGCTGCATCACCTCGGTCGAGGGCCAGACCACGTACATGACCATCACCGGCAACCCGGCCGCCGCCGCGGCCGTCTACGACGACCCCGAGGTCCAGGAGCAGTTCCCCATGGCCGACCTGATCCGGGAATCCATCGACGACGCCGGCCCCCGCCCGCTGTCGCCGTTCTACAACGACATCAGCACCGCGACCGTCGACGTGTTCCACCCGGCCCACGACGTCGACCCGGCCCGCACGCCCGGCCGGGCCGCGGACCGGGTCGCCCGGGGCCTGGCCAACGTGGACCGGCTTTGACCGCGGTCGCGGCACCGGCGCCGGTGCGGGTGGGCGCCTCGGACCGGACCCGCACCGTGGCGCGCCTGGGCTGGGCCCGGGTCGCC
>JBFWTJ010000322.1:0-2926 GCA_050247895.1 Acidimicrobiia bacterium | reverse complement strand
CCTTGGGCATGAACCGGATCAGCCGCTGGACCTCCAGGATGTGGAGCCGCCCGGCCCGGGCGGGGTCGATCGTCGCCGCGGTCTCGCCCTCGGCGTACATGTAGCCGGTGCGGCCCCGGATCCGCTGGTCGCCGCCCGAGCAGAAGGCCCACCCGCCGTCGCGGGGCGATGGCCCGTTGCCGGTCAGCAGGACGCAGCCCACGTCGGACCACTGCCGGGCGTGGTCGAGCGCCCGGGCCAGCTCGTCGATCGTGCGGGGCCGGAAGGCGTTGCGGACCTCGGGCCGGTCGAAGGCCACCCGGACCGTGCCCTGGGACCGGGCCCGGTGGTAGGTCACGTCGGTCAGGTCCTCGAAGCCGGCGACGGGCGCCCACGCCTCGGGGTCGAACAGCTCGGACACGGGACCGTCGGCCATCCGCGGGAGGCTACGGGCAGGCCCCGGCGCCGTCAGATCTCCCGTCCGGGGAGGGGTACCGTCGCCGCATGGAGATGCAGCACCGGCGGCTCGGCCGCACCGGCCTGAAGGTCAGCGTCCTGTCGTTCGGCTCCTGGGTGTCCTTCGGCGCCCAGCTCGACGTGGGCCGGGCCCGCGACTGCCTGGCCGCGGCCTACGACGGCGGCGTGAACTTCTTCGACAACGCCGAGGTCTACGCCGGGGGCGAGTCCGAGCGGATCATGGGCCGGGCCATCGCCGAGCTGGGCTGGCCCCGCCACTCGTACGTGATCTCGACCAAGTTCTTCTGGGGCATCACCGGCGGTGTGAACGCCACCTCGACGCTCAACCGCAAGTACCTGATGGAGGCCATCGACCCGTCCCTCGAACGGCTCGGCTTGGACCACGTCGACCTCGTCTACTGCCACCGGCCCGACCCCGAGACCCCCGTGGAGGAGACCGTCTGGGCCATGTCCGACGTCGTGGCCTCGGGTCGGGCCCACTACTGGGGCACCTCCGAGTGGCCGGCGGAGGCGATCCGCGAGGCGTGGGAGCTGGCCGAGCGCCACCACCTCCACAAGCCCGTGGTCGAACAGCCCCAGTACAACCTGCTCACCCGCCGGCGGGTGGAGGAGGAGTACGCCCCGCTCTACGACGAGATCGGCCTGGGCCTGACCACCTGGAGCCCGCTGTCGTCGGGGCTGCTCAGCGGCAAGTACCTCGACGGGGTGCCCGAGGGGAGCCGGGCCACCCTGCGGGGCTACGGCTGGGTCCACGAGATGGTCACCGACCCCGTCCAGCAGGACAAGGTCCGGGCCCTGGCCGGGGTGGCCGACGAGCTGGGCTGCTCGCTGGCCCAGCTCGCCATCGCCTGGTGCGCGGCCAACCCGCACGTGTCGACGGTCATCACCGGGGCCAGCCGACCCGAGCAGGTCGTCGAGAACCTCGGCGCGCTCGACGTGCTGGCCCGGCTCACCCCCGAGCTCGTCGGGCGGTTGGCGGAGATCGCCGGCTGAGGGCGCCATGGGGTAGAACGGCGGCCGTGGACGCCGTCGTGATCTACGAGAGCCTGACCGGTCGGACCCGCCGCGCCGGCGAGCTGATCGCCGAGCAGCTCAGCGCCCGAGGCATCCCCACGGTCGCCTTCCCGACCACCGCCATCGACTACCAGGCCCTCCAGCGGGCCGATCTGGTCGTGGTGGGCGGCTGGGTCGACGGGTTGATCCTGGTCGGCCAGCGGCCGGGCCGCCACGGCCGGCTCCGGGCCCTGCCCGCCCTGGCCGGCAAGAGGGCCGTCGTGTACCTGACCTACGCCGTGGACGCCGGCCGGGCCCTCGAGAAGCTGTCGGCGACCGTCACCGGGCTCGGGGCCGAGGTCCTCGGCGGCCGGACCATCCGCCGGGACCGCATCGAGGCCGGGGTGGCCGAGTTCGTCGACGGCGTCGTGGCCGCCGTCGCACCGGCCTGATCCGCCGGCGCGCCCAGGTTCAGACCGTCCAGTCGCCCACGCCGCCGACCCGCTCGACGGTGATCCTCACCACCGAGCCCTCGGGCGGGTCGTCCATCGGCGGGAAGCGCACGTCGGGACCGAGGTAGGTCCGGGCCAGCTCCTGGAGCAGGGCGCTGCCCCCACCCGCCTCGACCCGGGCGGTGCCGTGGATGACCAGGTAGTGGCGCATCCCGACCTCGTTGTGGGTCGGTGCCTCGACCGACAGGGCGATGCGGGGGTCGCGGTCCAGGTTGCGCAGCTTGCGCCACGGCCCGAGCGACCCGAAGACGATCTCGTCGCCGTCGAGGCCGACCCACACGCAGGAGACCTGGGGGGCGCCGTCGGGGTCGACGGTGACGACGTGGGCGAGGTTGGGCCCGTCGAGGACCGCGCGGGCCGCGGGGGAGAGGGTGACCATCGCCGGGCAGCGTAGGGCGGCCCCGGCGCCGGTTCGCGCTTGGGCCGCCCGCGTGTGTGGGAGCCTGCGACGGTGCCCCAGCCGATGCTCCACGTGCCGCTGGACGACCCGACCGTGGCCGAGGGCCTGGCCGCCGTCCGGGCCCAGTTCGAGGTCCCCGGGCCCCACGAGCCCGGCGTGGTGGCCGAGGCCGAGCGGGCCGCGCCGGAGGTCCTGGCCGGCCTCGACGGCCCGGGCCGGCGCGACGCCCGCGACCTCGAGCTGTTCACCGTCGACCCGCCCGGCAGCATGGACCTGGACCAGGCCCTGCACATCGCCCGCCGGGGCCCGGGCCTGCGGGTCCACTACGCCATCGCCGACGTCGCCGCCTTCGTCGCCCCCGGCGGCCCGCTCGACCAGGCCTGCTGGGCCCGGGGCGTCACCTACTACCTGCCCGACGGCCGGGCCTCCCTGCACCCCGGGGCGTTGGGCGAGGCCGCGGCCAGACTGCTGCCGGGCGCCGACCGCGCCGCGGTGCTGTGGACCTTCGACCTCGACGCCCACGGCGTGGTCACCGCGAACTCGGTCGAGCGGGCCGTGGTGCGCA
>JBFWTJ010000321.1:0-2957 GCA_050247895.1 Acidimicrobiia bacterium | reverse complement strand
GACGACCAGGGACGGCCACCGGGCGCCGTCACGGGCCAGGATCCGGCCCAGGCACCACAGGGCCAGGCCGGCGAAGGCCACCGAGGGGACCACGGCCAGGGCCGACCCGCCGATCCGGTCGAGGAGCCCGGTGACCAGCTCGACGGGGGCCGACCCGGGGCGCCGGGACACCTCGGGGTGGCCGTCGATCCAGGCCCGCCCGGCCCGGCGCAGGTTGGGCACGTCGATGTCGGTGCCGTAGCCGACCAGGACGAAGGGCAGGTACGCCACGGTGGCGACCAGGGCCACCTGGCGTGCCCGGCTCACCGGGGGGCCTCGGCCTCGATCCGGCGCTCGAAGCGGCGGAACCGGCCGGGCCCGCCCTCGCCGGCCACCACCCAGCCGCTGCCGGTGAGCAGGGCCAGGGCGGGACCCTCCCCCGGCGCGCTGGCGGTGGCCAGCGTGCAGCCCCGGTCCCGGGCCAGGTCCTCCACCCGGCGCAGCAGCCGACGGCCGAAGCCCAGGTTGCGGTGGGCCGCGGCCACCACCAGGTCGGCCAGGGCCAGGTGCTCGCCCGCGGTCCAGCCCCAGGCCGCCCCGACGAGCTCGCCCCCCGAACGGGCGGTGAGGGCGAAGGGCCGGCCCCCGCCGTCGCCGTCCAGGTCGAGCAGGGCGGCGGCCTCCAGGTCGGGCCGGCCGGTGACGGCGAGCTCCACCTCGAGGCCGCCCCGGCCCCCGATCCCCGGCGGCGGGCCCAGGGCCACGTCGGCCACCGGGTGCCAGGTGCGGTCGGGCCGCTGGACCATCAGGTGGGCACGGTCGATCGTGGTCTCGGCGGCGAAGCCGGCCAGGGCCTCGACCGCGGCGGGGATCCGCTGCGGGTCCAGGCTCGAGGCCACGGTCACGTGCGGCACCCAGGGGTCGTGGACGGTCCGGGCCAGCGGTCCGGCCAGCAGGGCGGTCCGCAACGCCTCGTAGCCGTCGAGGTCGCCGCCCACGGCGAGGTGGACGACCGGTTCGACCGGGTGGAAGGTCGCGCCCGGCCCGAGCCGCAGGTGCAGCGGCGTGGCCGCGGCGCCCGCGGCGCGCAGCGCGGCCAGCACGGCGGGCACGTCCCGGTCGGCCACGTTGAGCGGGGGGACCAGGGTGACGTGGGAGGCGATGCGGGCCAGCGACGGGTCGCCCAGGGCCCGGCGGAGGCCGTCGACGTGCGCGGCCAGCGGCTGGGCCAGCAGCAGGACGACCCCGAGGCGCTGGCGCGGCATCGCCGGGCGACGCTACAGCGGGGCCCGGTCGGCCGGTGCGGCGCTCAGTGGCCGGCGCCGGCCGGGAGGCCCCCGGCGACGTCGAGGCGCACGTGGGCCCGCCGCAGCGCGGCCTCGGCCTCGTGGTGGTGGCCCTCGCGCAGCGCGGCCTCGGCCCGCTCCTGGGCCCGGCGGGCCCGCTCGACGTCGATCTGGCTGGCCAGCTCGGCCACGTCGCTGAGCAGCGTGACCCGGTCGTGGTTGACCTCCACGAAGCCGCCGTGCACGGCGATGACCTCGATCGGTCCCTCGGTCGGCCGCACCACGACCCGACCCACGTCGAGGGCGCCGACGAAGGGGGCGTGGCCGGTCAGGAAGGAGATGTCGCCGCCGCCCACGGTGCGGGCGGTGACCATGCCGGCCTCGCCCGACCACAGGATCCGCTCGGGCGACACGACCTCCACGTGGAGGGCCATCGCCGCTACTCCCCGGCCGACTTCAGCAGCACGGCGGCCTTGGCCCGGGCCGACTCGGCCCCGCCCACGTTGAGGAAGGCCTGCTCGGGCAGGTCGTCGAGGTCGCCCTGGACGAGCTGCTCGAAGCTGTCGACCGTCTCGGAGACCGGGGTGAACACGCCGTCGAGGCCGGTGAAGTTCTTGGCCACGAACATGGGCTGGGACAGGAACCGCTGGATCTTGCGGGCCCGGGACACGGTGACCTTGTCCTCCTCGGAGAGCTCGTCGAGACCCAGGATGGCGATGATGTCCTGGAGCTCCTTGTAGCGCTGGAGGATCTCCTGGACCCGCCGGGCCACGGCGTAGTGCCGCTCGCCCACCACGTCGGGCTGGAGGATGGTCGAGGTCGACGAGAGCGGGTCCACGGCCGGGTAGATGCCCAGCGCCGCGATGTCGCGGGACAGCTCGGTGGTGGCGTCGAGGTGGGTGAAGGTCGTGAACGGCGCCGGGTCGGTGTAGTCGTCGGCGGGCACGTACACGGCCTGGAGCGAGGTGATGGACCGGCCCCGGGTCGAGGTGATCCGCTCCTGGAGCTCGCCCATCTCGTCGGCCAGGGTCGGCTGGTAGCCCACCGCCGAGGGCATGCGGCCCAGCAGGGTCGACACCTCGGAGCCGGCCTGGACGAACCGGAAGATGTTGTCGACGAAGAGCAGCACGTCCTGGCCCTTCACGTCGCGGAAGTACTCGGCGATGGTGAGGGCGGCCAGGGCAACCCGCAGGCGCACGCCGGGCGGCTCGTCCATCTGGCCGAAGACCAGGGCCGCCTTGTCCAGGACCCGGGTGACCCCGTCGCCCATGATGGTCTCGCCCATCTCCAGGAAGAGGTCGGTGCCCTCACGGGTCCGCTCCCCCACCCCGGCGAACACCGACACGCCGCCGAACTGGCTGGCGACCCGGTTGATCATCTCGGTGATGAGCACGGTCTTGCCCACGCCGGCGCCGCCGAACAGGCCGATCTTGCCGCCCTGCAGGTAGGGGGTGAGCAGGTCGATGACCTTGATGCCGGTCTCGAACACGATCTTCTTCGGCTCGAGGGTGTCGAAGTCGGGCGCGTGGCGGTGGATCTCCCACGTCGTGTCGATCTTCGACGCGTCGAGCTCGGGCACGTCGAGGGGCTGGCCGATGACGTTGATCACGTGGCCCAGCACGCCGTCGCCCACCGGCATCGACAGGCCGACGCCCAGGTTGCGCACCGGCGTGCCCCGGACCAGGCCGTCGG
>JBFWTJ010000320.1:0-2962 GCA_050247895.1 Acidimicrobiia bacterium | reverse complement strand
CGACCGCTTCGCCTTGAGCGATCGGCACAGCCGCAGGTACAGGTCGACGCGCAGGGCAGCGGCGTGCACAGCGGTCCCTGGCTACGCCACGGCCCCCGTCCCGCCGCCTGCGTGATCAGGTGCGGGGGATCTCCCGCTCCTCGTTGGTCTCGATGACGTCGCCCTGCTTGAGGTCCTGGAAGTCGGTCAGCCCGATGCCGCACTCGAAGCCCTGGCGGACCTCGGTGACGTCCTCCTTGAACCGCTTGAGCGACGAGATCGCTCCCTTCCAGATGACGGTGCCCTCGCGCAGGAAGCGGACCCGCGAACCCCGGGTGATGACCCCTTCGAGGACGTAGCAGCCCGCGATCCGGCCCACCCGGGGCACCGAGAAGATCTCCCGGACCTCGGCCTCGCCGGTCACGACCTCCTCGAACTCCGGGGCCAGCATGCCGATCATCGCCGCCTCGATGTCCTCGAGCAGCTTGTAGATGATCTCGTAGGTCCGGATCTCGACGCCGGCCTCCATGGCCAGCTCCCGGGCCTTGCGGTCGGGCCGCACGTTGAAGCCGATGATCGTGGCGTTGGAGGTGGCCGCGAGGTTGATGTCGCCCTCGGTGATGCCGCCCACGCCCCGCTGCACGAAGGCCAGCTTCACGTCGTCGCGCTCGAGCTTGCGCAGGCTCTCGGTCACCGCCTCCAGCGAACCGGTGACGTCGGCCTTGACGATCAGGTTCAGCGTGGCCGACTCGCCCCGCTGGATCTGCTGGAAGATGTCCTCGAGCTTCGCCCCGCCCACGTGCGCGGCCGCCTCCCGGCCCAGGTTGGCCACCCGGTGGAAGTGCTCGCGCTTGTCGGCGATGGTGCGCGCCGTGCGGTCGTCCTGGGCGACCACGAACTGGTCGCCGGCGTCGGCCACGTCGGACAGGCCCAGCACCAGGACCGGCGTCGAAGGGCCGGCCGCCCGCAGGCTGGCCCCCGTGTCGTCGACCAGCGCCCGGACGCGGCCCCAGGCCGCGCCCGCGACCAGCGGATCGCCCACCTCGAGGGTGCCCCGCTGGACCAGGACCGTGGCCACCGGACCGCGGCCCACGTCGAGGTGCGCCTCGAGCACCACGCCGGCGGCACGACCGCCGGGGTTCGCCCGCAGGTCCTCCAGGTCGGCGACGAGCAGGATCGTCTCGAGGAGGTCGTCGACACCGGCACCGGTCACCGCCGACACCGGCACCATCTCGACGTCGCCGCCCCAGTCCTGGGGGATCAGGCCCTGCTCGGAGAGCTGCTGCTTGACCCGGTCGGGGTTGGCGCTCTCCTTGTCGACCTTGTTGATCGCCACCACGATCGGCACGCCGGCCGCCTTGGCGTGGTTGAGCGCCTCGACCGTCTGGGGCATGACGCCGTCGTCGGCCGCCACGACCAGGATCACGATGTCGGTCGACTGGGCGCCGCGGGCGCGCATGGCGGTGAACGCCTCGTGGCCCGGGGTGTCGATGAAGGTGATCTTCCGACCGTTCTTGTCGACCTGGTACGCCCCGATGTGCTGGGTGATGCCGCCGGCCTCGCCGGCCACCACGTTGGCGTTGCGGATGTAGTCGAGGAGCTTGGTCTTGCCGTGGTCGACGTGGCCCATGATCGTGATCACCGGCGGGCGCACCTCGGCGCCCTCGTCGTCGGAGGCGAACAGGTCCTCCACGCCGAGCTGCTTCTGGAGCTCGACCTCCTGCTCCTCGCCCGGGTCGACCAGGCGGATCGTGGCCCCGATCTCCTCGGCGAAGAGCTCGATCTGCTCGTCGCTGAGCGACTGGGTGGCCGTGACCATCTCCCCCATCTGCATGAGGAAGCGCACGACGTCGGCCGCGGTGCGGTTGACCTTCGAGCCGAGGTCCTGGGGGGTCGAGGCCCGCTCCACCACCACCTCGCCCTCGGGGACCGGAGCCTCCTTGGGGGTGTAGGTGGGCAGGTCCATCGGCTGGAGCTCCTCACGGCTCCGACGCCGCCGGCCACCCTTGCGGCGAGGCCGCTGCTGGGGGCCGCCGCGGCCCGGCCCACCGGGCCGACCGCCGGGACCACCGCCAGGGCCGCCACCGGGACCACCGGTGAAGCCACCACCGCCGCCGGGCCCACGGAAGCCGCCACCACCGCCACCGCCGGCGCCACCGCCCGTGCGCGGGCCCGAAGGCGGCGCACCGCGCCGGCCGCCGAGGCCGGGAGGGGGCGGGATCGGTCGACCCGACGAGCTGCGGGGCGGCGCACCACGGCCGCCCATGCCGGGCGGCGGGGGGATGGGCTTGCCCGACGTCGAGGTCGGCGGACGGGCGCCGGGGGGCGGCGGGACCGGGCGCGGCGCCGCACCCGGGGGGACCGGGCGGGGCGGGGGCGGGGTCGAAGGACCCTGGCGGGCCGCGGGGGCCCGGGCCGGGTCCGGGGCACCGGGTGCGGGCCGGGGCGCGGCGGGAGGCGCCGGCCGGGCCGCAGGTCGGGGCGGGGCCGGCGCGTCGTCGTCACGACGGGGCGGGATGGGGCGCTGGGTCCCGCTCGAGGTCACCAGGCGCGGCGGCGGGGTCGACGGGACCGGCGGACGGGAGGGGGCGGCCGGAGCGGCCGGACGTTCGACCGACGGCGCCGGGCTCGATGCCGGTGCCGGGCTCGACGCCGGCATCGGCGCGGCGGGTGCCGCGGGCCTCGGCGCAGGGGCGGCCGGCACCTCGGGCCGGGCCTCGCGCGCCACGGGGGCAGGGGCCGGTGCGGGTTCGCTCGGCCGGCCCTCGCTGCCCTCCTCGGGCTGGACGTCACGGACCAAGCCCTCCCGCTCGGCCTTGCGCCGGACGCGGTCCGCTTGCGCCTCCTCGATGCTCGAGGAGTGCGTCTTGACCCCGATGCCCAGCCCGAGGCTCAGGTCGAGGGTCTCCTTGTTCGTGAGTCCGAGCTCCTTGGCGAGCTCGTGCACCCGGATCTTTCCTGCCAAGTTGGTCGTTCCAGCCTC
>JBFWTJ010000319.1:0-2963 GCA_050247895.1 Acidimicrobiia bacterium | reverse complement strand
GCCGTTCCACCCGCTGCGGCCCTTCCGCCCCGACCCGACCGACGCGGCCTGCCGGGCCGGCGAGCTGGCCACCTGCCGGCGCCTCGACGACGCCTTCGCCCACGTGGACCTGTTCCTCAACGAGGCGGCGGCCCACCCCCGGGACGTCGAGTGGGACAACGACTTCGCGGCCAACCGGGCCAACGAGGTCGACCCGCGCTTCGGCGGGCGCGTGGTGGGGCTGGTCACCGAGGGCACGCTGGGCGGCGACGTGAGTCGGGAGGCGGTGTTCTTCCAGGTGGCCCGGATCCGGCTCTTCGACATGCCCGTGGCCGTCTTCACCGGCGACGACGACTGCCGTGGCGCCCAGGGCCTGTGCAACCGGCGGGGCCTGTACCCGGAGGTGGTCTCCCTGGACCTGGGCCCGCCCGTCGACCCCGAGCCCCGTTCGGCCGACTGCGTGGCCGGATCGCCGGCGAACTGCGTCTGGAGCCGGCGCTACGAGCGGGGCACGAGCGTGGTGAACGTGACCGACGAGCCCCGCACCGTCCGCGTCGAGCTGGGTGTCGAGGGCTGCCGCCGGGTCACCGACCTCTACGCCGGTGCGGACCTGGAGGGCGGCGCGTGCGTGGACGAGGTCACCCTCGACCTCCCGCCCTGGTCGGGTCGGCTGCTGCGGGTCGAGCCCGCCTGATCCGGGGACGCCCGGCCCCGGCGCGCAGCTGGCGGGACCGCACCCGCACGATCGTGGCCAGGAACCCCAGGGGGTAGCCGAGGCGGCGGGGCTTCTTGCTCTCGCCGGAGGCCCGGGAGCGGATGTGGACGGGGACCTCGACCACCCGCAGGCCCCGGTGCGAGGCCTCGAGCAGGATCTCGGCCGCCGAGAAGCGATCCTCCCGCAGGTCCAGGCGGCCCAGGGCCTCGGCGCCGATCGCCCGGAAGCCGTTGGTGCAGTCGGTGACCGCAGGCCCGCCGACCCGGCGGAGCAGGGTGGTGAAGGCCCTGATCCCCAGGTCGCGCCCGCCGCCGGCGTCGTCGTAGCGGCCCTCGAAGCGGGATCCCTGCACGTAGTCGGCCGTCCCGGCGTCGACCGGCCCGAGGAGGGCCCGGATCTCGTCGGGCCGGTGCTGGCCGTCGGCGTCCATGGTGACGACGAGGTCGGCGCCGAGGAGCCGGGCGGCGGCGAACCCCGTGCGCAGGGCGTCGCCCTGGCCGAGGTTGCGCTCGTGGCGCACCACCAGCGCGCCGGCCCGGCGGGCCCGTTCGGCGGTGGCGTCCCGGCTGCCGTCGTCGACGACCACGACCCGGGTCGGGCGGTCGGCCAGCTCGGCCCGGATCTCGGCGATCACCTCGCCGACGCTGTCCTGCTCGTCGAGGGCGGCCATCACGACGCAGACCAGGCCGGCCGGCCGGCCGGCCAGGTCGCCGAGGTCACCGGGGTCGGTCAGGTCGCCGGGGTCGCCGACGTCGGCCAGGTCACCGGGGGCCAGGTCACCGGGGGCCAGGTCGCCGAGGTCGGCCAGGGCCCGGGCCTGCACCGCGTCCCGCTCGGCCCGGTTCTCGCGGCGGGTGGCCCCGCGGCGTGCGGTGCGGGCCCCGGCGGCCGCCACGGCGGCCAGGGCCACGCCGGTGGCCCGGCGCCGGCAGGCCCGTCCGTGGCGTCGTGGGCCGGGGTGCGTCATCGGGGGGTCGTCCCCTGCGTCGCCCGGAACCAGTCGGCGGTGGCGGCCAGGCCCTCGGCCAGGGAGGTCCCGGGTGCGTAGCCCAGGACCTTCCGGGCCAGGCCGATGTCAGCGCAGTTGCGTTGCACGTCGCCGGCCCGGGGCGGGCGGTGCTCCACGACGAGCTCCCGGTCGGGGAACGCGGCGGCGACGCCGGCGACGACCTCGGACACGGCGGTCTCGATCCCCGTGCCGAGGTGCACGACCGCGGTCCCCTCGGGGGCGTCGAGCCCGGCGACCAGGCCGGCGCAGATGTCGCCCACGTAGACGAAGTCCCGGGTCTGCGAACCGTCGCCGTGGACCACCAGCGGCTCGCCCTGCACGGCCGCCTTCATGAACGCCGCCACCGCGCTGCCCTTGTGGTAGCTGAACGGGCCGTAGACGTTGGCGAACCGCAGGGCGAGGGCCCGCAGGCCGTAGGCACCGCCGAACGCGCTGCAGTAGGCCTCGGCGGCGAGCTTCGAGGCGCCGTAGGGCGATCGGGGCCGGGGGACGACCTCCTCGTGGGCCGGCGGGACGACCTCGCCCAGCGGGGCGTTGGACGACGCCAGGACGAAGCGCTCGACGCCGGCGTCGCGGGCGGCGAGCAGCGCGGTGACGGTGCCGACCACGTTGAGGTGCAGGTCGCGCATCGGGTCCTGCACCGAGGCGGGCACGCCGGGTTGGGCGGCCAGGTGGACCACGGCGTGGGCACCTCGGACCGCGGCCCCCAGCGAGGCCGGGTCGGTGACGTCGCCCTCGAGCACCCGGGCGAACCCGGCCGCCTCGGCGTCGTGGCGGTGCCCGGTGCTGAAGTCGTCGAAGCACCAGGCCTCGATGCCGGCCGCGGCCAGGCCGCGGGCCAGGTTGACCCCGATGAAGCCTGCGCCCCCCGTGACCAGGACCGGTCCGCTCACCCCCACTTGGTCGAGGGGTCGATGACCGACGGGACGACCCGGTCGCGGTACTTCAGGAGCTGGAGCAGGAGGGTCTCGACCAGCTCGTCGCTGAGCAGGGTCGGCTGCAGGCCGAGGTCGAGCAGCTTGGTGTGCACCGGGTTGTAGTGGTGCTCGGCCGCCTCGATGCGGGGGTTGTCGACGTGGTCGATCTCCACGTCGAGGCCGATGCGGCCACCGGCGACCTGGACCTCTCGGGCCAGGTCGTTGAGGTATGACCTGAACCTGTGGATCGGCCATCCGCTCGAGGGCGCGGCGTACCTTCCTCGTTGAACCAAACGAGTGTACGCCGGGGGTGCAACCCCGGCGAGGTCGGCACGCCGAGGTT
>JBFWTJ010000318.1:0-3043 GCA_050247895.1 Acidimicrobiia bacterium | reverse complement strand
ACGTCGTCGAGGACGAGGGCCTGGCCGAGGCCGCCTCCGCCGCCCTGGCCGGCGACCTCGCCATGGCCGGGTTCACCCGGGCCGGTCGCGCCGGGCGCGACGTGGGATCCGGCGCCGACCGGGGCCCGTCCCGGCGCCAGCTGCGCCGGGCCCGCCGGGCCGAGCGTAAGGCCCCCGGACGGCCCCGCACCCGCCTCACCTGGCGGGTCGTCGGCTTCGTCGTCCTGCTCGCCGCCGTGTTCGTCGGCGCCTTCTACGCCATCGTCTGGTACGCCACCAGCACCTTCTACGTCGGCCTCGACGGCGACGAGGTCGTCGTCTACCGGGGCCGCCCCGGCGGCGTCCTGTGGATCGAACCGGAGATCGAGCAGCGCACCGGCATCATGCGGGCCGAGCTCCCCGCCGCCACGCTGGTGCGCGTCGAGTCCCAGCGCGAGCACACCAGCCTGGCCAAGGCCGAGCAGTTCGTGACCCGGGTGGAGGAGGACGTGATCGACGCCGGGCGCGACGACACCACGACCACGACCACCACGCCGACCACCGTGGTCCCCGACACGCTCCCGGCCACGCCCCCGACCGACCCGTCGACCCCACCCCCGGCCGGCGCCTGATGCCGACCCGACCTGCCGACGGCCGCCCCGCGCCACGCCTGCTGCCGGCCCTGCCCGGGGGCCTGCTCGGAGACCGGGCCGCGATCGCGCCCGTCGAACGGGGGGACGCCTGATGCTCCAGGCGGTGCGCCGGAACACCGAGCTGGGCCTCATCCTGCTCGGCACCCTGGCCACCGTCGGCGCCTACCTGCTGGCCAGCCTGGCCCAGGACGCCTCCATCCCCGGCAACCTCGGCCCCTTCCTCGGCGTCCTGCTCGGCCTCCAGCTCGTCGCCCACCTCGCCGTGCGCCGGTTCGCCCCCGAGGCCGACGGCACCCTCGTGCCCATCGCCGGCCTGCTCAACGGGCTCGGCTACGTCTTCATCGTCCGCCTCGACGAGGCCCGGGCCGAGCCCCAGGGCCTGGCCGGCCTCCAGGCCGCGTGGGCCGGCGTCGGCATCGTCGCCCTCGTCGCCACCCTCGTGGTCATCCGGCGCACCCGCTCCCTCGAGCGCTACCGCTACACGATCGGCCTGATCGGCGTCGGCCTGCTCCTCCTGCCCCTCGTCCCCGGCGTCGGCCGCGAGATCAACGGGGCCAAGATCTGGGTCGCCCTCGGCCCGATCCGCTTCCAGCCCGGCGAGTTCGCCAAGATCGCCCTGGCCGTCTTCTTCGCCTCCTACCTGGTCGAGAAGCGCGAGCTCCTCGCGGTCAGCTCCCGGCGGCTCGGCCCGATCGCCCTGCCCGACCTCAAGCACCTCGGACCGGTCCTGCTGGCCTGGGGCGTGTCGCTGGTCGTCATGATCGCCGAGCGCGACCTGGGTTCGTCCTTGCTGTTCTTCGCCCTGTTCGTCGCCCTGCTCTGGGTGTCGACCGAGCGGGTCACCTACCTGGTCCTGGGCGCCCTGCTCTTCGCGGCCGGCTCGATGTTCGCCTACAGCCAGTTCACCCACGTCCAGGAGCGGGTCGACATCTGGCTCGACCCGTGGGCCGACCCCAAGGACGACGGCTACCAGATCGTCGAGGCCCAGTTCGCCCTGGCCGCCGGCGGGGTCACCGGCACCGGGCTCAACCTGGGCAGCCCCACCCGCATCCCCTACGTCGAGACCGACTTCATCTTCGCCGCGGTGGGCGAGGAGCTCGGCCTGGTCGGTGCCACCGCGGTCCTGTTCGCCTACATGCTCATGGTCGGCGCCGGCCTGCGCATCGCCATCCGGGCCGCCACCCCCTTCGACCGCCTCCTGGCCACCGGCCTCACGACCCTGCTCGGCGTCCAGTCGTTCCTCATCATCGCCGGGGTGATCCGCGTCCTGCCCCTGACCGGCGTGACCCTGCCGTTCATGTCGTACGGCGGCTCGTCGCTGGTGGCCAACTACGTGCTGCTCGCGCTCCTCCTGCGCATCTCCGAGGAGGGCGTCCAGCGCGAGCTCGAGGCCGCCGACCGCGCCGAGGTGCGGGCGTGATCCGCCAGATCCGGGCGCTCGGCGTCGGCCTGCTGGGCTGCTTCGTGCTCCTTTTCGTGCAGCTCAACCGGGTCACCGTCATCGACGCGGCCAAGCTCAACGACAACCCGGTCAACACCCGGGAGATCCTGCGGGACTTCAACAGCCCCCGGGGCACGGTCACCACCGCCGACGGCGTCCTGCTGGCCCGGTCGGTCCCCTCCGAGGGCCGCTTCGAGCTCCAGCGGGAGTTCCCCCAGGGCGACCTGTTCGGCCACGTCACCGGCTTCTACAGCTTCTCGCTGGGCAGCTCGGGCGTCGAGAAGGTCTACAACGACGAGCTGGCCGGCCGGACCCGCGAGATCGAGTTCCAGGGCCTCTCGGACCTGTTCGTCGACCAGGAGCGGGTCGGCAACCTCACCCTCACCCTGCGGGCCGACCTCCAGCAGATCGCTCGCGAGCAGCTCGGCGAGCGCGAGGGCTCGGTGGTGGCCATCGACCCGCGGGACGGGTCGATCCTGGCCCTGTGGTCCTACCCGGCCTACGACCCCAACGTCCTGTCCAGCCACGACCTGGCCGGCGCCGCCGCGGCCCAGACCCAGATGGACGCCGACCCCGAGCGCCCCCGGCGCAGCCGCGCCTACCAGGAGCGCTTCTTCCCCGGCTCGACCTTCAAGGTCGTCACCGGCTCGGCCGGCCTGGTGTCGGGCACGGTGACCCCGACCGAGCCCGTCTACCCGTCGGTGTCCAGCTACACGCCGCCGGGCACCACCCGGCCCCTGCGCAACTTCGGCGGCTCGACCTGCGGCGGGAACCTCCTGTCGATCCTGCGGGTCTCGTGCAACACGTCGTTCGCCCAGATGGGCGTCGAGGTGGGGCCCGAGGCCATGGTGGCCACCGCCGAGGCCTTCGGGTTCAACCAGGACGTGCCGATCGACCTGACCGACCCGGTCCGCTCCAACTTCCCGACGGACTTCGAGCGCAACCTCCCGGCCCTGGCCCAGTCGGCCAT
>JBFWTJ010000317.1:0-3125 GCA_050247895.1 Acidimicrobiia bacterium | reverse complement strand
GCCGCCCGCTCCGCCAGCCGGCGGGCCACGGCCTGGTGGCCGGGGTGGATCCCGTCGAAGGACCCGAGGGCCACCACGGCCCCACGCCACGCCCCGGGGATGTCGTCGACGGTCGAGATCAGCTGCACCGACGGCGAGGGTACCTGCCGGCCCGGACCCGGCCCGTGGCCGGGCTCAGAGCAGACAGGTCTCGACCATGCTGGCGCTGACCAGCTCGATGTGGTCGTCCTGTTCGGGCGTGGTCGTCTCCGACACGAGCAGCTCGTAGGGGATCTGGCCGACGAAGCCCGACGCGAAGCACCGGGCCTGGACCGGGTCGCCTCCCCCGGCGAGGACCTCGGCGGCCAGCCCGGCCCGGATCGCGGGCAGGCCGATGAGGTCGACCGACCTCCCGTCGCCCTCGATCACCTCGGCGTCGGCGCCCGGGTCGCAGCTGGTCACCTCGACGACGTCGCCGTCCCGGCCGACGACGGCGTCCGCCTCGATCGGCATGGCCGCGGCCCAGGCGGTGGCGACGGCCTCCAGGCCCACCGCGGCGGCCTCGTCCTCGCCCCGGTAGCGCAGGGCGATGCAGGTGCGGCCGTCGCGCACGAAGGCGCGCGAGGCGTCGCCGCCCCAGCCCTCGAGGGTCACCAGCGCGGTGGCGGGGTCGGTGCGCTCGGCGAGCATCAGGTACCAGCCCACGACGCCGAAGGGGCCGTCGAAGCCGTCGAGCACCTCGCCGTCGACGTCGGGCAGGTCCACGTCTTCGGGCTCGTCGAGCTGGAGGTACGAGAGGGGGTCGAAGACGTGCTCCTCGGGCCCGGGCGGGAGCTCGAAGGCGTGGTCGATGCCGTCCTGGCCGTCGTCGGCCTCCACCACGGCGACGAACCCGGCGCCGAGCACGTAGGTGCTGCCGAACAGGGCGACGACCGAGCCCGGGACGTGGGCCAGGTCGGCCTCGGCCCCGGCGACGCCCTCGGCCATCTCGGCCTCGAGGGCGGCCCGGTCGGCGTCGGGGAGCTGGTCGGCCCACAGCCCCTCGATCCGGTCGGCGTCGCCCTCGGCCACGACGTGGAGGGCGGTCTCGTCGGTCAGGCCCCGACCCTCGATCTGGAGCCGGTCGCCGATGTCGAAGTGCTGGTCCTGCAGGACGTGGGTGAGCTCGTGGACCAGGGTCGCCTTGACCTGCCAGGTCATCTCCAGGCCTCGGACGCTGATCCGCTCGGTGGCGAACTCGTAGAAGCCGACCGTGCCGTCGGTCTGGACGTCCTGGACCGCGGCGAGCAGGTCGAAGTCCCCCTCGGCCATCCCCAGGGCCCGGAAGACCGCGGGGGTCTGCTCGAGCACCTCGACCTCCTCGTCGGACAGGTCCGACGAGTCGACCTCGCCCCAGGCGGCCCACTCGTCCTCGTCGAGGAAGTCGACGTGGACGGGGTGCTCGAACTCGAGGCCCCGGGCCTGCTCCACGAACTCGGCCAGGGGCAGCACCCGGGGGTCCCACTCGTCGGGGTGGTCGGGCCCCGAGGGCCCACGGGCGGCCACGGCCACCCCGCCCACCACGAGCAGGCCCGCCACGCCGGCGCCGATCCAGCGGACCTTGGACCGCCGGGGCGGCACGAGGGGCGGCTGCGACGCGGGTGGCGCCGGCCAGCCCGGCGGCGGGACGGGACCACCCCGGTAGCCCGCGGGAGGCGGCGGCCACCCGGGCGGCGGACCCGCCGGGGGCCAGGACGGCGGCGGACCCGCCGGAGGGGGTCCGCCCACCGGTCCGGGGGCAGGAGGCGGTGGCACCCAGCCGGGCGGCGGACCACCCTGGGCGGGAGGCGGCACCCAACCCGGCCGAGGCGGTGGGGCGATCGGACCAGGGCCCGGTGGAGGCGGTGGGGCGATCGGACCAGGGCCCGGTGGAGGCGGCGCGGGCGCGCCGAGGTCGTCGTCGTGGTCAGGCACCTCGCACCCCGCTGTCGGTTGGCGCGCTCGACGCGCTCGTCGGTTCCACCGCTCCCGCCTCGCCCGGTCGCTCCGCCGCGCCGGACGGCCCTGATGGTAGGGGGTGGAGCAACGGTTCCCCGCGTCGGTGGTCGATCCGGGCCGTCCGACCCACCGGGCGCCGAACGCGACGAGAGGGCCTCGAAGGCCCTCTCGTGCGATCTGGCTGGAGCGGACGACGGGATTCGAACCCGCGACCCCAACCTTGGCAAGGTTGTGCTCTACCAACTGAGCCACGTCCGCGTGGGTGAAGGAACCTAGCACCGACCTCCCCACCGACCAACTGGCAACCCTCCGCCTGCACCGACCGGCGACGACGGCGGGCACAGCGATGATGTCTTGGCTCGTGGACATCAGATAGTATCTACGAACAGAGACATTATCTGATGTCCACGATCGAAGACGGAGCGCTGGATGGCCGCCTACACCACCGCAGCACAACTGGGCGCCGCGACCCGTGCTGCCCGGTTGGGCGCTGGGCTCACGCAGGGGGCCCTGGCCCAGCGCGCCGGCGTGTCCCGGGCCTGGCTCGCCCGCTTCGAAGCCGGTCACCCCGCCGCCAGCATCGAGCAGATCCTCCTGGTCCTCAAGGCGCTGGGCCTCGGCATCGAGCTGGTCGAACCGACGCTTCGGCCGCGGGACCAGGCGATCGTCGATGCCAGGAACCGGCTGCAGGCCGCGGCCCGGGACGACCCCATCGCCGACGACCGGGGCGACGGCGACCGATGACGGCGCGTCGCCTCCTCGTGCTGCTCTACGGCGAGCTCGTCGCCACCATCGACCAGGCCCGGCCCACAGCCGATCCCGAGCTCACCTACGACAGCGACTACGCCGCACAGGGCGCGGTACCGGTCGGGCTCCGGCTCCCCGTCGCGATGCTCACCCACCGCGGGAGGAGCCTCGACGCGTTCCTCGACGGGATCCTCCCCGAGAGCCGGGGCACGCGCACCCGCTGGGCCGAGCGTCTCGACGTCGATGCCGACGACACCATCGGGATCCTCGCCAACATGGGCTGGGACTGCCCCGGAGCCGTCCAGTTCTGCACACCCGAGCAGTTCGGCGATCTCGAGCAGAGGAGCGACGACTACGCCGAGGTCTCCGACGCGGAGATCGCGGCGCGGCTGCGCGCCCTCCGGGAGACCGACAGCCCATCA
>JBFWTJ010000316.1:0-3125 GCA_050247895.1 Acidimicrobiia bacterium | reverse complement strand
CGGTGGTGGCCCGCGCCCCCGGCCCGCACCGCGGCCTACTCCAGCGTGCGCAGCCCGGGCAGCGACTTGCGGGGGTCCCCGCAGCGGGCCGGCCCGCCGGCCGCCGCGGCGTCCACGAAGCGGCGGGTGGCGCTGGCCACCCCCGACAAGTGGCACAGGAAGTTCAGGGCGGTCCGCTCGCCGCTCAGCACCGGGGCCATCGGCCCGGTCACCGTGCCCAGCACCTGGCCGGCCCCGATGCGGTCGCCGTCGACGACCGACCAGGCCACCTCCACCGCCGCGTCGAGCTGGGCGAAGGTCTCCTCGACGCAGGCCGTGCCGGCCACCACCCCCTCGACCCGGGCCACCACGTCGGCCACGGCCCGGGCGTCGACCGGGAGCAGCGCCGAGGTCAGGTCGCCCAGCGGGACGAGGTCCTCGGCCAGGGCCCGGGCCACCGCGTCGCGCACCGCGGCGCGGTGGGGATCGGCGACGGCCATCAGCCCAGCCCGCGGGCGTCCTGCTTGAGCGCCGTGTCCACCGCGAGCGCCGAGGCCACGACCAGCGACCGGAACGGGTCCTCCAGCGGGCGGTGGATCTGCACCACGTAGTTGTCCGCCGTGGTGAACATGGTCTTGGCCAGGCCCTCCCAGGTCTTGGTGATCCGGCCCACCTCGGTGCCGGTGTCGTCCTGGATGTTCCAGTTCCAGGCCCGCCAGTTCTCGCCGTTCACGGTGCCCAGCGTGCGGCCGCCGACCTCGATCCCGAAGCGGATCTTGCCGATGGCGTTGAGCTGCACGATCGTGCCCAGCTCGCGGCCCGCGCCGTCGCTCACGTTCACCCGCGACTTGAGGACCTTGGCCGGCCGGGTCAGGGCCAGCAGCACCGCGCCCGACATGTCCACCACCTGGAGCTGGTGGGTCATGAACTGGTCCAGCGAGGTCAGGACCCGCAGGACCTTCTTGGCCGCCGACTGGCCCACCTGGCGCACGGCGCCGATCTGGTTCCCGTCCTGGTCGAAGATGGCGTACTCGTTGTTGACCTCGATGACCTTGGCCTTCTGGTTCACGACCAGGACCGGCTCGGTGAAGATCGTGCCGCCGCCGGTGAAGCCCGTGGCCGCCCCGGCCTTGGCCACGTCGCGGGCGACCTTGTCGGCCCGGCGGGCCACCGTCGGGATGCCGCCGACGCCCTGGGGCGGGTCCACCGCCTGGACGCCCCGGTTCGAGACGTGCTCGGTCCACCGGGCCCCGTCCCAGTAGCGCAGCTCGTGGCGGCCCAGGGGGTCCGGGTACCAGTTCGCCGGGTGCTCGGTCGTTCCCGCGCCTTCCGAGGTCATGTTCCGAACATAGACGGCGGTCGCGGTGGGGACCGACCGGGGTCAGCCCACCAGCAGGCGGACCCGGGCCGCGGGATCCTCGTCGGGGTGGTCGGCACGGCTGTGGGAGCCACGGGTCTCGGCCCGGGCCAGGGCGGCGACCCGCAGCGCCTCGCCCACCGTGACCAGGTTGCGCAGCTCCCAGGCCTCCACGTCCTGGCCCTCCACCGGCCGGGCCAGGGTGGCTGCCGCCCGGGCCAGCGAGCCCTCGGAGCGCAGCACGCCCACGTCGGTGGTGAACTCCTGCTGGAGGACGGCCCGGGTCAGGGGCTCCCCGCCCACGGCAGGTGCCGCGGCGGCCCGGGCCAGGTGCCGACCGGGGATCCCACCCCCGCCCAGCGCGGAGCGCATCGCCCCGGTGGCGTCGGGTCCCTCCTTGCCCGCCTCGATGGCCTCCACGACCCGGGGGCCGAACACCATCCCGTCGAGCAGCGAGTTCGACGCCAACCGGTTGGCGCCGTGCACCCCGTTGCAGGCCACCTCGCCCGCCACCCACAGGCCGGGCAGGGACGTGGCCCCGTCGAGGTCGGCCAGCACGCCCCCGCAGCAGTAGTGGGCCGCCGGGGCCACCGGCAGCCAGTCGCGGGCCGGGTCGAGGCCGACCCGGGCCAGCTCGGCCGCGATGGTCGGGAACCGCTCGTCGAAGCGCTCCAGGCCGGTGGCGTCCAGCCACACGTGGTCGACCCCCTGCTCGAGCACCACCGCGGTGATGGCCCGGCTGACCTTGTCCCGCGGCAGCAGCTCGTCCACGAACCGCTCCCCCCGGGCGTCGCGCAGGATCGCGCCGTGGCCCCGCAGGGCCTCGGACAGCAGGGGCCGGGGCATGGCCGGGTGGTGCAGGGCGGTCGGGTGGAACTGGACGAACTCGACGTCGGCGGCGAGGGCGCCGGCCCGCAGCGCCATGGCCAGGCCGTCGCCGGTGGCCTCGGGTGGGTTGGTCGTCACCGCGAAGAGCTGGCCGAAGCCGCCCGTGGCCATCAGCACGTGGGCGGCCCGGACCTCGAACCGGGTGCTGTCGGGCCCCGCGGCGGCGACGCCCCGGCAACGGCCCCCCTCCACCAGCAGGTCCAGGGCGAAGGTCCGCTCGTGCAGCGCCGCCGCGGTGGCCTGGACCGCGCCCACCAGGGTCCGCTCCACCTCGGCCCCGGTCGCCGCGCCGCCGGCGTGGAGGATCCGGGGGTGGCTGTGGCCGCCCTCGCGGGCCAGCGCGTAGGCCCCGTCGGCCTCACGGTCGAAGATCGCGCCCAGGGCGATCAGCTCGCCGACCCGCACCGGGCCCTCGTCGACCAGCGCCCGCACCGCGTCCACGTCGCACAGCCCGGCCCCGGCCGCGAGCGTGTCGGCCAGGTGCTGGTCGGTCGAGTCCGGATCGCCGCCCAGCACGGCGGCGACGCCGCCCTGGGCCCAACGGGTCGTCGCCTGGTGCAGCTCGGCCTTGGTCAGCACGCCGACCCGCATGCCGTGCACCTCGGCGGCCCGGACCGCGGCCGACAACCCGGCCACCCCCGAGCCCAGCACCAGCAGGTCCACCTGCTCTGCGCCCATCACCGGACCCCCTCGGGGCCCTGCCCCGCGACGCTGGTCGGACCCCGCCGGGACCCCCCACCGGACACCTCTGCCGGTCCCCCGGACCGGCACGCGGGCCCCGCCAACGGCGGGACCGCCGGACGGCCGGGGCCCTCCGCGGCGTGGCGGCTCAAGCGACCTCGACGTAGCGGCGCGGCGCCGGGCCGGCCGACTCGGCGGCGACGACCGCCGCGGTCAGCTC
>JBFWTJ010000315.1:0-3184 GCA_050247895.1 Acidimicrobiia bacterium | reverse complement strand
ACCGCTGTTCGAGCTGCGGTTCGCCGTCGTCGACACGGGGAAGCCCAAGCGGCACACCGACGTCGTCGTGCAACGGGCCGACGGCTCGTGGGAGAGCCCCATCGACGGCCAGGTCGTGATGGAGGTCGTCCTTCCCCTGCACCGGTTCGCCGACGAGCTGATGATCGCCACGGAGCGCGACAGGTCGCGGCGTCGCCGGCCCGGCCAGGTCGTGCGACGTCGTGGTCGGGTGGGATCGGCCGAGGTGCTGGCCGGGACCCGGGTCCCGGTCGCGGCCATCCGGCGCCTCCACGAGGACGGTTGGAGCGATCGCCGGATCAGGGAGAACTTCCCCGGACTGACCAAGCGGGACATCGAGGCGGCGCTCACCGGCACCGGCTGACCGGTGCGCTTCGTCGTCGACCAGTGCGTTCCCGTCGAGGTCGCGAGGACGATCCTGCGGACCGGGTCGGACTGCTGGACCGCTCGTCAGGCAGGGTTGGACGATGCCGCCGACGCGGATCTGATCGCCTACTGCCGATCCAAGGCCGCCTGCCTGGTGACGACCAACCGCGACTGCGCCTGGCTGGCGCGTCGGCTCAGCTCGGCCTCGGTCGTGTGGCTGGCGACGAGGGAGGCCGAGGCGCGAGGAGCCATGGAGCGAGCACTGCGGTGGGCCGGTGTTTCCGGTAGTGGTCGATGACGACGGGATCACGCCAGGCTGCTCGGGCGTAGACGAGCTCGTGATCGTTCGTGGTGATCGTGAGGGTCTTGCCGCGACGAGCGGTGGTGCAGCGCGATCGGAGCGGGCAGCCGTTGCAGCGCCAGTCGAAACACGCGGCGCCGGATGCGGTGTTGGTGACGGTGTCGCCGGCGGGGCAGGTGACGGCACGGGTCTGGTGGTCGATGACGAAGTCGTCGCGGGTGAACCCGTCGGGTAGGTGGTTGCGTAGAGGCATGGGCTTGATGACCGGGTCGTGGCCAGCGGCCCGCAGCGCTGCTCGGGTGTCGCCGGCGCCGTAGGCGGAGTCGGCGTAGACCTCAAGGCCGGGGTCCTCATCATCGAGGGGGCCGATGGCGGCGGCGTTGTCGATGACGTCGGATCGCCTTCCCCTGCACCCACCGAGTGTCACCCACCCCAACCAAATCGCGAGCACCCGGCGAATTAGTCAGCAGACTCCTAGTCGGGCCGGCGGTTCAGCGGTCCTCCGACCGTGCCCGGTGGGCGACCACGAGGCCGGGGCCGACGGCCAGGACGAGGAGGAGCCCGTAGCCGACCGGAGCCAGGTGGAACCTGCGGGCCTGGCCGTCGGCGGTGCCCGAGGCGATCACCAGCGGGCGTCGTCCGAGGACGTACTCGCCGTCCCCTTCGAGCCGGCCGACGTGCAAGCTGACGGTGACGGCCGCGATCGCCCAGAAGGACGCAGCCGCGAGCAGCCCGATCTGGGCCGCAGCGCGCAACCGACGTAGAGCAGGCACGGCGATCTCCTTCGGTCGTGCCCGCTCAGGTCGTCGAATTCATCCACACCTGTGCACGCCTGTCAACGGCTGTCGATGCGGGGGCGGCGGAGGTGGACGGTGCCGCCGGCCACGAGGCCGGCCAGGGCGAGCAGGAGGGCGGGCGCGTTGCCCCAGCGGGTGTAGGGGGTCAGGCCCCGGCGGAGCTCGACCGTGTCGTGCAGCACGGCGCGCTCGCTCACCGCCGTGCGCTGGACGACGTCACCGTCGGGCGACACGACGGCCGAGAAGCCCGTCGGCGCCACCTGGAGGACCCAGCGGCCGGTCTCGATCGCCCGCAGGCGGGACGACGCCACCTGCTGGGTCTGCACGATCGTGCCCGTGAACGAGGACCCGTTGGTCGGGTTGATCACGAGCTCGCCGCCCTGCCCGACGCCCTCGCGCACCCGGTCGCCGAAGAAGACCTCCCACGAGATGGCCACCGCCACCCGGCCGATCGGCGTGTCGAGGTGGGCCGGGCCCTCGCCGACGCGGGCGTCCCGGGGCACCAGGGCATCGCCGGCGATGGGCTCGAGCATCCCCCGCAGGGGCACGTACTCGCCGAAGGGCACCCGGTGGACCTTCTCGTACCGGTCGGTCACCGCGTCGGCCGGGTCGCCGCCCGCCGGGCGCGGCTCGAACAGGACGGCCGAGTTGTGGAAGCGGTCCCCGTCGCCCTCGACCACGCCGGCCACGACCGGCGCGTCGAGCCGCCGGGCCAGCTCGGCCAGCTCCCGGCCCTCGACCGTGGCCGTCACGTCGCCCTCGACGTCGACCACGTCCTCGGGCCACACGACCAGGTCGACCGGGGTCTCCACCGTCCCGCTGGCGTCCAGGTGCCGCTCGAACACCACCCGTTCGTCGGTCTCCGACGCCCGCGTCCCCTGGGGCCCGCCGCCCTGGACCAGGGCCACCTCGACCTCCTCGACGGCGCGCCCCGACGGTGACAGCGCCGCGGCGAGGACCACGGCCAGCCCGGCGGCGGCCAGCCCGGCGGCCCACGCCCGCTCCCGGCGCAGGGCGGCGGCGAGGCCGTTGCCCAGCAGCACGGTCACCAGCACCAGGAGCAGCGAGCCGCCCAGCCGGGCCGTCGGGGCGAGCGGTCCGGCGACCTGGCCGATGGCCAGGTTGGCCAGCGGGACCCCGCCGAAGGGCCACGACCAGCGCAGCAGCTCGGCCACCACCCACGTGCCGGGCAGGGCCAGCCAGCGGCCCCGGCCCGGGGGGACCACGGCGATGCCGAGGCCGAGCATCCCGGCGTAGACGACCACCGCGACGAGCCAGCCGGGCAGGGTCAGGTCGCCGATCCACCACAGCGAGGGGACGAACATGGTCAGCGCCACGCCGTAGGCCCGGGCCAGGCGGACCCGGAAGGGCTGGCCGGCGACCAGCCGGTCGATGCCCACGATGCCGGCGAAGGCCAGCGGCCACCAGCCCCACGGCGGCAGTGACAGGCACAGCAGCGCGCCCACGCCGACGCACGCCGTGGCGACGACGGCTCGGGGCGGCCCGGCCGGCGCCGGGTGCCCGGCGCTCCCGCCGGCACCGGTGGCCGTGGTCGGGGCCGGCGACGGCCCGGCCGTGCCGGGGACGACGGTCACGCCGCCCTGCTCGTCCGCCGCCCCGCCCTCGCCGTGGCCGTCGGAGGGCGTGCTCACGCCGGGGTCGACGACACCATGTCGAAGAAGCCCACGATCCGCTGGGCGGC
>JBFWTJ010000314.1:0-3256 GCA_050247895.1 Acidimicrobiia bacterium | reverse complement strand
CGGAGCAGCCGGCTGACGTGCATCTGGCTGATGCCCACCTGCTCGGCGATCTCGGACTGGGTCATCTCGTCGAAGTAGCGGAGCCGCAGGATCGTGGCCTCCCGCTCGGGGAGCCGGTCGAGGACGTCGCCGATGACGACCCGAGCCTCGGTGCGCCCGAAGCCGGTCTCGCCCGAGCCGAGCGAGTCGGCCAGGGTGGCCGACTCGCCCTCGGTGGTGCTGGACCGGGGGGCGTCGAGGCTGGCGCCCCGGTAGGCGGCCGATGCCTCCAGCGCTTCGAGGACCGCATCGTCGCTGGCCCCGATCTCGGCCCCGATCTCGGCCACGGTGGGCGACCGGCCGAGCTGCTGGGACAGCCGCTCGGTGACCTTGCGCACCTCGAGGTGGCGCTCCTGGGCCGACCGGGGTGGCCGCACCGTCCAGGTCCGGTCGCGGAACCAGCGCTTGATCTCCCCGTTCACGGTGCGGCTGGCGAACGACGAGAAGGGGATGCCGCGCTCGGGGTCGAACCGCTCGACGGCCTTGAGGATGCCGAGCAGGGCGATCTGGCGCAGGTCGTCGTCCTCGACGCCGCGGCCCGAGTAGTCGGCGGCGATGGCCAGGCCGAGGCCCCGGTGCTGCTCGATGAGCTGGTTGCGCAGCGCGCGGTGGCCCGAGGCCCGGTAGGCGCGGAACCGGGCGGTGACCTCGTCGGGGTCGAGCTGCGCGCTCGTGGTCATCCGGCGACCGCGACCTTCTTGCGGAGTCGGAAGCGCCGCGCGGTGCCGTCGTGCTCGAAGCTGTGCTCGTCGACGACGACCTTGAGGATCTCCTGGGCCAGGTGCTCGGGGCCGTGCACCGGGGTGGCCCCCGACCGGGTCCCCTCCACGGTGACGTCGCCCCCGTCCATCCCGAAGACCAGCTCGACGACGGCCTCGGCGTCCTCGGCGCCCTCGACCAGCAGGGCGAACAGCTCGTCGACCGCGATCCGCAGGTCCTCGACGCCGTCGATGTCGAACCCGGCGTCGTTGCCCACCGAGGCCGCGGTCAGCCGGGCCAGGCGGACGTAGCGCGACAGCGCCGGGACCGAGAGGCGGACGACCTGGTGATCCTCGACCATCCGGGCAGGGTACCGGCGGGTGCGCCCGCCGGCTCCGGGTCAGCCGAGGTAGGCGGGGCGGGTCGCCTCGAAGGCGGTGATGTCGCCCTCGTCGCGCAGGGTGATCCCGACGTCGTCGAGCCCCTCGAGGAAGCGCTCGCGGGTGGCGTCGTCGAGCGGGAACGACTCCTCCAGCCCGATGGCCGGGGCGGCGATCGTGCGGCGCTCGACGTCGATGGTGATCTCCAGGTCCGGGTCGGACTCGATCGCCCGCAGCAGGCGCTCGCCGACCTCGGCGTCGACCTGGACCGGGACCAGCCCGTTCTTGGTGCAGTTGTTGCGGAAGATGTCGGCGAAGCGAGGGCTGACCACGGCGCGGAAGCCGTAGTCGAGGATGGCCCACACGGCGTGCTCCCGGGACGAACCGGTCCCGAAGTTGGGCCCGGCCACCAGCACGCTGGCCCCCGCGTAGCGCTCGTCGTTGAGGACGAAGGCCCGGTCGTCGCGCCAGGAGGAGAACAGCCCGGCCCCGAAGCCGGTGCGCTCGACGCGCTTGAGCCACTCGGCCGGGATGATCTGGTCGGTGTCGACGTCGGAGCGGTCGAGCGGCACGGCCGTGCCGGTGACGATCTGGACGGCTTGCATCAGTCGGTCTCCTCTCGTGGCGTCCCGGGCGTCACGCCAGGTCGTCGGGCGTGGCGAAGGTGCCGGCCACCGCGGTCGCCGCGGCGACCGCGGGGGACACGAGGTGGGTGCGTCCGCCCCGGCCCTGGCGCCCCTCGAAGTTGCGGTTGCTGGTCGACGCGGCCCGTTCGCCGGGGGCGAGCTTGTCGGGGTTCATGGCCAGGCACATCGAGCAGCCCGGCTCGCGCCAGTCGAAGCCGGCCGCGGTGAAGATCCGGTCGAGCCCTTCGGCCTCGGCCTGGGCCTTCACGGCGTGGGACCCGGGGACCACGAGCGTGCGGACCCGGTCGTGGACCCGGCGGCCCTCGACGACCGCGGCGGCGGCGCGGAGGTCCTCGATGCGCGAGTTGGTGCAGGAGCCGATGAACACGGTGTCGACGGGGATCTCGCGCACCGGCGTGCCCGCGGCCAGGCCCATGTAGTCGAGCGCCCGTGCCGCGGCGTCACGGCTGGAGGGGTCGGCGAAGTCGTCGGGCGACGGGACGGTTGCGTCGATGGGCACGACCTGGCCGGGGTTGGTGCCCCAGGTGACGTGGGGCCGCAGCGCGGCGCCGTCGACGAGGATCTCCTGGTCGAAGGTCGCTCCCTCGTCGGTGGGCAGGGTCCGCCAGTCGTCGAGGGCCTGCTCCCAGGCCGCGCCCCGGGGTGCGTGGGCCCGGCCCTCCAGGTAGGCGAAGGTCACGTCGTCGGGGGCGATGAGCCCGGCCTTGGCGCCGGCCTCGATCGACATGTTGCAGACGGTCATCCGGCCCTCCATGGACAGGGACCGGATGGCCGAGCCGCGGTACTCGATGATCGACCCGATGCCGCCGCCGGTGCCGAGGCGGCCGATGATGGCCAGCACGACGTCCTTGGCGGTGACCCCGGCGGGCAGGTCGCCCTCGACGGTGACCGCCATCGTGCCCGGCCGCTGCTGGGGGAGGGTCTGGGTGGCGAGCACGTGCTCGACCTCGCTGGTCCCGATGCCGAAGGCCAGCGCCCCGAAGGCGCCGTGGGTGGAGGTGTGGCTGTCGCCGCACACGATGGTCATCCCGGGCAGCGTGCGACCCTGCTCGGGCCCGATCACGTGGACGATGCCCTGGCCGGGGTCGCCGATGCCGTAGTGGACGATGCCGAACTCGGCGGTGTTGGCGGCCAGGACCTCGAGCTGGCGGGCCGAGATGGGGTCCTCGATGGGCTTGTCGATGTCCGCGGTGGGGACGTTGTGGTCGGCGGTGGCGACGGTCAGCTCGGGGCGGCGGACCCGGCGGCCCGCCATCCGCAGCCCGTCGAACGCCTGGGGGCTGGTGACCTCGTGGACGAGGTGGAGGTCGATGTAGAGCAGGTCGGGCTCGCCGGGGGCGGCACGTACGACGTGTCGCGCCCAGACCTTCTCGCTCAGGGTGTTGGCCATGGCACCGTCCCGGTCGTCGGGGCCGCAGGCCGGCCCGCCGGCGACACCGTCCCAACATTTGGGACTAGCGTCTTAGAACATGGACAGCGTAAGCGGTGTCG
>JBFWTJ010000313.1:0-3271 GCA_050247895.1 Acidimicrobiia bacterium | reverse complement strand
TCCCGCTTCGCCACCCAGGCCACCGTGCCGATCATGATCGACTCGACCGAGGCCCCCGTGGTCGAGGCCGCCCTCCAGCACATCGGGGCCCGGGCCGTCCTCAACTCGGTCAACCTCGAGGACGGCGACGCCCCCGGCACCCGCTTCGACCGGTTCCTCACCCTGGCCCGCGAGCACGGCGCCGCGGTGGTCTGCACCTGCATCGACCAGCAGGGGCAGGCCCGCACCGCGGAGTGGAAGCTCGCCGCGGCCCGGGCCATCCACGACCTGGCCACCCAGCGCTACGGGCTCGAGCCGGGCGACCTGATCTTCGACCCGCTCGCGCTGACGCTGGCCACCGGCATCGAGGAGTCGCGCCGCGACGGCATCGAGACCCTGGAGGGGATCCGCCTCATCAAGGCCGAGCTCCCCGGCGTCTACACGACCCTGGGCCTGTCCAACATCAGCTTCGGCCTGAACCCCGCGGCCCGCCACGTGCTCAACTCCGTCTTCCTCCACGAGGCGGTCGAGGCGGGGCTGGACTCGGCCATCGTCCACGCGGCGCGGATCATGCCGCTGAACCGCATCCCCGACGACCAGCGCGAGGTCTGCCTCGACCTCATCTACGACCGCCGCCGGGACGGCTACGACCCGCTCCAGGTGCTGCTGGGCATGTTCGAGGGCGTGACCTCGGCCACCGTCGAGAAGGAGGACCGCTCCGGCTGGCCCGTCGAGCGGCGCCTGTCCACCCGCATCATCGACGGCGACCGCGACGGCCTGACCGACGACCTCGACGAGGCCATGGCCCGGGGCCTCGAACCGCTGGCCATCATCAACGACGTCCTGCTCGAGGGCATGAAGGTCGTCGGCGACCTGTTCGGCCGGGGCGAGATGCAGCTCCCGTTCGTGCTCCAGTCGGCCGAGACCATGAAGACCGCGGTCTCCCACCTCGAGCCCCACATGGAGAGCGTGGGCGGCAGCGCCACCAAGGGCCGGATCGTCCTGGCCACCGTGAAGGGCGACGTCCACGACATCGGCAAGAACCTCGTCGACATCATCCTCACCAACAACGGCTACGAGGTGCACAACCTCGGGATCAAGGTGTCGATCGCCGACATGATCCAGAAGGCCACCGAGGTCCAGGCCGACGCCATCGGCATGAGCGGCCTGCTGGTCAAGAGCACGCTGGTCATGCGGGAGAACCTCGAGGAGCTCAACGTCCGGGGCCTGGCCGAGGTGCCCGTCCTGCTCGGCGGCGCCGCACTGACCCGGACCTACGTCGAGCGGGACCTGCGCGAGGTCTACGACGGTCGGCTCTTCTACGGCAAGGACGCCTTCGAGGGCCTGCACGTCATGGACCGACTGGGCGCCATCCGGCGGGGCGACGAGACCGACGACGAGTGGGGCCGGGTCCCCTCCGACTCCACCATCGCCCTCCGGGGCCGCTTCGCCCCCGCCGGCGGCGACGAGCCACCGGCGGAGCTTCCCGCCCGGTCGCCCGAGGTGCGCGACGAACCGGTCCCCACCCCGCCGTTCCTGGGCAGCCGGATCGTCAAGGGCATCTCGGTCGACGACGTGGCCGAGTACCTCAACGAGACCGCGATCTTCCGCAACCAGTGGCAGTTCCGGCCCGAGTCCGGCGAGGACGACGACGCGTTCAAGGCCCGCCTGCGCCCGCAGCTGCGCGAGGAGCTGGCCAAGGCCAAGGCCGCCGGCCTGCTGATCCCCCAGGTCGTCTACGGCTACTTCCCGGCCAACGGCGACGGCGACGACCTGGTGATCTGGACCGACGAGACCCGCTCGGCCGAGCGGGTCCGCTTCCACTACCCCCGCCAGACCAAGGCGCCCTTCTACTGCATCGCCGACTTCTTCCGCCCCGCCGACGGCGACCAGGTCGACTACGCGGCCTTCCACATCGTCACCATGGGCCCGGCGGTCTCGGAGGCGACGGCCAAGCTCTTCGCCGACGACCGCTACCAGGAGTACCTGATGCTCCACGGGCTGGGCGTGGAGATGGCCGAGGCCCTGGCCGAGCTGTGGCACCGCCGGATCCGCGAGGAGTGGGGCTTCGCCGACCAGGACGGCCCGTCGCTGGCCGGCCTGTTCCGCCAGCAGTACCGGGGCGGGCGCTACTCGTGGGGCTACCCGGCCTGCCCCGACCTCGAGGACAACCAGACCGTCCTGGAGCTGCTCGAGGGCGCCCGGCTCGGGCTGACCTGCGACGAGGACACGGGCTTCCAGTACCACCCCGAGCAGACGACCTCGGCCCTGATCTGCCACCACGCCCAGGCCAAGTACTTCGTGGCCCGCTGACCGCGGCCCGGCGCGCGCGCCGGGCCGGGTGTTCACCCCTCCCGCGGGTGACGACGCTACGGTCGGTGGCGAACGTTCCCGCGCCGTTCACCACGAGGGGGATCTCCCGCGTCATGAGAGTGCTTGTCCTTGGAGGAGACGGCTACCTCGGTTGGCCGACCAGCCTGCACCTGTCGGCCCGAGGCGACGAGGTCGCCCTGGTCGACAACTTCACCCGGAGGCGATGTCTCCTCGAGCGGGGCGGCGACTCCCTCACCCCCATCGCCTCGCTCCACGAGCGCGTCGCCGCCTGGCGCGAGGTGAGCGGGAAGGACATCGACCTCCACGTGTTCGACCTGTGCGACCACGCGGCGCTGACCGAGCTGTTCCGCCAGTTCCAGCCCGAGGCCGTCGTGCACTACGGGCAGATCCCCTCGGCGCCCTACTCGATGGTCGACCGGGACCACGCCGTGTCCACCCAGGTCAACAACGTCGTCAACAACCTCAACGTCCTGTTCGCCATCCGCGAGGTCGTGCCCGACTGCCACCTGGTGAAGCTGGGCACCATGGGCGAGTACGGCACGCCCGACATCGACATCGAAGAGGGCTACATCACCATCGAGCACAAGGGCCGGCGGGACACGCTGCCGTTCCCCAAGGTGCCCGGCAGCTGGTACCACCTGTCCAAGGTCCACGACAGCCACAACATCCACTTCGCCTGCCGGATGTGGGGCCTGCGGGCCACCGACCTCAACCAGGGCGTCGTCTACGGGCTCCAGACCGACGAGACCGCGCTCGACGAGCGGCTCAACACCCGGTTCGACTACGACGAGCAGTTCGGCACGGCGCTCAACCGGTTCTGCGTGCAGGCCGTGGAGGAATCGTCAAGACCTGTGGATCGGCCGGTCCCGCTGATCACGCGGCGGCTTCCTGATCTTTCGGTTCGCGTTCGACGATCACCCCCTTCTCGAAGCGTGCGCCGGCCCGGACGAGAGCGACG
>JBFWTJ010000312.1:0-3299 GCA_050247895.1 Acidimicrobiia bacterium | reverse complement strand
GGGGATCTTCGCCCCGCTCCCCGGGCACGACGCCCTGCACCCCCTGCCGCCCTACCGCCTGGAGGGCGTGCGCCCCCGACCGCGGGGCGCGGCGCCCGCGCTCGACGAGCACCGCGACGACACCGCCCCCCGCCCGGGCACGGCACCGGGGCGCCCGTGGCCCCTGCGGTTCGAGGGGCTGCGGGTCCTCGACGTCACCTCGATGTGGGCCGGTCCGGTGGTGGGCCAGGTCCTGGCCGCCCTGGGCGCGGACGTCGTGCACGTCGAGTCGATCCAGCGCCTCGACCTGGGCCGGCTCAAGGTCGACGCCGCCTACGGGCTCCCGCAGTGGTGGGAGCGGGCCCCCAACTGGTTCATGGTCAACACCGACAAGCGGGACCTGACGCTCGACCTGTCGAGCCCGCGGGGCCAGGAGCTCATGAGGGCGCTCCTGCCGCACTGCGACGTCCTGGTCGAGAACTTCTCGCCCCGGGTCTTCGACCACTTCGGCCTGACCGAGCACGAGGTGCGCGCCCTCAACCCCGACATCGTGTTCGCCCGGATGCCGGCCTTCGGCCTCGACGGGCCCTGGCGGGACAACGTCGGCTTCGCCCAGACCATGGAGCAGGCCAGCGGGATGGCCTGGGTCACCGGCCACGTCGAGGACGAGGGGCCCAGCGTGCCGCGCGGGCCGTGCGACCCGCTGGCCGGCTTCCACGCCCTGTTCGCCGTGCTGGTCGCCCTGTGGAAGCGGGCCCGGGGCGGGGGCGGCAGCTTCCTGGAGCTGGCCATGGCCGAGTCGGCCCTCAACGTGACCGCGGAGCTGGTCCTCGAGCACAGCGGCAACGCGACGGTGCTCGAGCGGACGGGCAACCGGGGTCCCGACGCCGCGCCGCAGGGCCTGTACCGCTGCGGGGACGGCGCGTGGCTGGCGGTCTCGATCGGGCCGCCCGAGCAGTGGCGGGCGGCCGTCGCCGTCCTGGGCCCGCCGTCGGTCGCCGGGGGCGACCTCGGCGAGCTCGACGACCTGGCCCGCCGGCACGCGGTGCACGACGCCCTCGACGCGTGGGTCGGGGGGTGGGCCGCGGGCCGTGACGCCCCGGGTGCTGCCGACGAGCTGGTCCGGGCCGGGGTACCGGCGGCCACGCTGACCGACCCCCGGCGGGCCCACGAGCACCCCCAGCTCGCGGCCCTCGGCTACTTCGAGGCGGTGGAGCACCCGGTCGTGGGCACGCACCTGGCGCCCTCGCTGCCCTTCCGGTACCGCAGCGTGCCGCGCTGGGTGCGCAAGCACTCGCCCCTGCTGGGCCAGCACAACGGCGAGGTCCTCGGTGGGATCCTCGGCCTCGGGCCGGAGGAGCTGGCCCGCCTCGAGCGCGACGGTGTCATCGGTGATCGCCCTCTGGGTTCCAACCCGGCCTTCGACCTCTGAAGAGGGCCCGTCTGGCGAATCCATTGAGGAGAATGACGGGAACTCCATTTGGTTGTTAATCTCGCCGACGTGACGAGGAACGGAACGGTCCACGCCGCGGTCACGGGGATCGGGGCCTCGCCCTACTACCGGGCCGGCCGGTCACCCCACAGCGCCTTCCGCCTCGCTGTGCTGGCCATCACCGAGGCGATCGCCGACGCGGGGCTCGATCCCCACGAGGTCGACGGCCTGGTGACCTACCGGGACAGCTACCTGAACGGGCCCGAGCTCTGGTCCCACCTGGGCCTGGGCGACCTGCGCTTCTGCGCCCAGGCCTGGGGTGGCGGAGGGAACAGCGGGGGCGCGGCCGTGCAGCTCGGCGAGGCGGCGATCGCCGCCGGGCAGGCCACCCACGTCGTGGTGTTCCGGTCGCTCAACCAGGGGGCCGAGGGCCGCTACGGCCGCTACAACGAATCGGGCCCGGCCGGTGGCCGGGACGCCTTCGCCGTGCCGTTCGGCAACGCCTCGGCGGTCGTGAAGAACGCCTTGCTGACCCGGCGCTTCATGCACGAGCACGGCGTGTCGCAGGAGGCGCTGGCCGAGATCTCGCTGGCCTCCTACGAGCACGCCCAGCTGAACCCGGGCGCCATCATGTACGGCCGCCCACTGACCCGGGAGGCGTACCACGCGTCGCGCTGGATCGCCGAGCCGCTGCACCTCTACGACTGCTGCCAGGAGAGCGACGGGGCCGCGGCGGTGGTGCTGAGCCCGGCCGATCGTGCCGCCGACCTCCCCCGCACGCCGGTGTACGTCCTCGCCGCGGTGACCGGCATGCACAGCGCCGGGGGGGTGGGCGGCTTCAACGACGTCGACTACCCCAACGGCCGCCTGCGAGCGGTGGGCGACCAGCTGTGGGCCCGGGCCGGGGTCGAGCCGGCCGACGTCGACGTGGCCCAGTTCTACGAGAACTTCACCGGCACCGCGCTGATGGCCATCGCCGACATCGGCTTCTGCCCGCCGGGCGAGGTCGAGGCGTTCGTCTCGGACGGGAACCTGCGCCGGGGCGGTGCCCTGCCGTTCAACACCAGCGGGGGCAACCTGGCCGAGGCCTACATCCACGGCTTCCAGCTCATGCTCGAGGCGGTGCGCCAGGTGCGGGGCACCTCGACCTGCCAGGTCGACGACGTCGAGCTCAGCCTCTACGTGGCCGGACCGGGCACGCCGCCGAGCAGCGCCGTGCTCCTCGGCGCCCACCGGTGAGCGGGGCGCCGCAGGGCGCGGAGGTCCGCGCCCTGCAGGACCGGCTCGACGTCATCGAGGTCTGCACCCGCCTGCACTGGCTGGTGGACCGCAAGCGCTGGGACGAGCTGGACCAGGTGCTCGCGCCACGGGTCTGCCTGCCGACCCTCGAAGAGCAGGACCGGCCCGACTTCGACGCCCGGCGGGCCACCCGCTCGTTGGAGGAGATCGTGGCCAGCTACGTCCTGCTGCTCGGCGGCCTGCGCACCCAGCACCTCGTCACCGGGCACCAGGTCGAGCTGGACGGCGACGCCGCGGTGTGCTGGGCCCACTCCGTCAACGTCCACTGGACCGACGAGCCGGGTGCGGGCAAGGTCGTGCACGGCAACGAGTACCGCTTCGACCTCGCCCGGACCGGAGCAGGTTGGCGGATCGTCGGCCGGCGCACCCGCATCCTGTGGAGCGAGGGCGACGAGTCCCTCCACGACGTCACGTCCAAGCAGCGGGACTGGGTGGCGTCCCTCGCCACCCAGTCGCCGGAGGTCTAGACCCAGAAGCCGTCGGTGTTCTTGGTGGCGAAGCGGGGGAAGACGTGTTCGGCGAGTTGGTGGAGTTGTTCTTGGTTCTCTTCGGGGGTGAGGTAGCCCTGGCCGAACTGGACCCACATCTC
>JBFWTJ010000311.1:0-3401 GCA_050247895.1 Acidimicrobiia bacterium | reverse complement strand
GGCCAGGCGGGCGTAGCCCCGGTGGTCGAGCTCGCCGGCCAGGAGGGCGTCGAGGTAGCGGGACGACTCGGCCCGCTGGTGGTCGGCGGCCGTGGCGCTGCGCAGGACCTCCGAGAACGGGGATCGGGCGGCGACGTCGTCGGTCTGGTCGAGGGTGCTCATGGTGTCGGCTCCCGGGGGGTCGGGGCGGAGGGCAGGGCGCGCACCGCGCGTCACGACATTATGTCGTGATAATTCGATGGGGGACGACGAGACGGCTCCCGGTCGCCGGATCGTCCACCACCGAGACCGGGTGCTGGTAGATCCGTCCGAGCAGCCCGGCGTCCACCACCTCGCCCGGCGGGCCGTCGGCCACGACCCGGCGCTCCCCCAGGACCACGACCCGGTCGGCGTGGCTGGCCGCCACGCTCAGGTCGTGCAGGACGACCACCGCGGCGTCCCCCGCGTCGGCCCGGGCCCGCACCACGGCGAGCAGCAGCTCCTGGTGGTGCAGGTCCAACGCCGCGGTCGGTTCGTCCAGGAGCATGAGCTGCGCGCCCTGGACCAGGATCCGGGCCATCGCCACCCGGGCCCGCTCCCCGCCCGACAGCCGGGGCATCGGCCGGTGGCGCAGGTGGTCCAGCTCCAGCGCGGCCAGCGCCCCGTCCACCGCCCCGTCTTCGTCGACCTCGGCGTCGGTCCCCCGCAACGGGGCCCGGCCCATCCGCACCACGTCCTCGACGGTGAAGGGGAAGGCCACGGCCACGTGCTGGGGCAGCACCGCACGGCGCCGGGCCAGCGCGGACACCGACCAGCCGGCCAGCGGACGGCCGTCCACCCGCACCTCGCCGGCGGCCACGGCGAGGTCCCCGGCCAGCGCCCCGAGCAGGGTCGACTTGCCCGCGCCGTTGGGCCCGACCAGCACCACCACCTCGCCGGCCCGCACCGCCAGGTCGACGTCCTCGACGACCCGCCGCCCCCCGAGCGCCACGGCCACCCCGGCCGCCTCGAGCAGGACGGCGCCGGCCGGGGCCCGCGCCGGCAGGTCGCCGGGCGACGGGGGCCGCAGGGGCGCCAGCAGGTCACGCCAGCGGGCCCTCACGCCCAGCCCCCCTGGCTGGCCCGGGTCCGGCGGAGCTGCCAGAAGAAGAACGGGCTGCCGATGAGCGAGGTCAGCACGCCGAGCGGGATCTCGGCCGGAGCGGCCAGCGTGCGGGCGGCCAGGTCGGCCAGGACCAGGATCACCGCGCCGGCCAGGGCGGATGCCGGCAGCAGCAGGCGGTGGCCGGGACCGGCCACCATGCGGACCAGGTGCGGGATGACCAGGCCCACGAACAGGATCACGCCCGACACCGCCACCGAGGCCGCCGTGAGCAGGGCCACCACGGCCATCGAGGTGACCCGCAGCCGCTCGACGTCCACGCCGAGGTGCCGGGCCGGGCGCTCCCCCAGCGCCAGCAGGTCGAGCTGGCGGGCCCGGCTCACCGCGAGGGCCAGCCCGGCCAGCGCGATCGGCGCCACCGTGACCACCTTGGGCCAGGTCGCCTGGGCGACCGAGCCCAGCGTCCAGAAGGTGATGCTGCGCAGCTCGGCGTCGGTGGAGAAGAACGTGAAGAGCCCGATGATCGCCCCGGCCAGGGCGTTGACCGCCACACCGGTCAGGACCAGGGTGACCACCTCGGTCCGCCCGCCGGCGCGGGCCGTCAGGTACACCGCGACCACCGTGACCAGGCCGCCCAGGAAGGCCGAGCCGGTCAGGGTCCACACCCCCAGCGGCGAGAACCCGATCACGATCTGGGCCGCGGCGCCCAGCACCGCGCCCGACGAGACCCCGACGATCCCCGGCTCGGCCAGGGGGTTCCCGAAGGTGCCCTGCATGAGCGCGCCGGCACCGCCGAGCGACGCGCCGACCAGCACGGTCAGCACCAGCCGGGGGAAGCGGATCTCCCACAGCACCGACTCGGCCACCTCGTCGAGCGGCGAGCCCACCCCCAGGCCGACCTTGCGCAGGATCGAGGTGGCCACGTCGAGCGGCGCGATCGAGAAGGCCCCCATGCCCGCCGACACCACGACGGCCACCACCAGCGCCACGGCGAGCCCGCCCAGCAGCATGCCGGCCGGCACCCGACGGGGCCCGGCCCGCATGGGGTCGGTCCCGACCGGTCCCGCCGCGCCGGGCGCCGGTGCCGCCGGCTCGGCGCCCGCCCGCACGTCGGTCACCGTGCCACGGCGTGGAGCTGCTCGGCCAGGTCCTCCAGGGCCTGGGGCGTCCGGGTCCCGAAGCTGTAGAGCAGGCCGTCCTCGATGGTGGCGACGCGCCGGTCCCGCCCGGCCGGGGTCTGGCCGATCCCGGGGATCTCCACCAGGCCGTCGATCCCCCCGACCGAGTCGAGGCCGGTGGTGGTCATGAGGATGACGTCGGGCGCGGCGGCGACCAGCGCCTCGCTGGTCAGCGGGGTGAAGGCCCGGTCCAGGCCCATCTCGGTACCCGCGTCCCGGCCACCCGCGGCCTCGATCATCGAGTCGGCGCCCGAGCCCGGCCCCCCGAGCAGGTAGACCGCGGCCTGGCCCCGCATGTAGAGGAACGCCACCCGGGGCCGGTCGCCCTCGCCCACGTGGCGCTCGAGCACCGCCTCCACCTCGGCCCGGGTCCGGTCGGCCAGATCCCGGCCGGCGGTGGGCACCCCGAGCGCGGCGGCGATGGCCTCGATGCGCTCGCCGATGCCGTCCACGTCGGTGGGCGGGTCGAACACCACGACGGGGACCCCGACGTTGCGGATGTGCTGGAGGGCCTCGGGCGGGCCCGAGTCCGTGTCGGCCAGCACGACGGTCGGCCGCAGCGAGAGGACCGACTCGGCGGTGACGTCGTGGGCCCGCGTGACCAGGGGGAGGTCCTCGGCCTCGGGGAACGTGGTGGAGATGTCGCGGCCCACGACGTTGCCGCCCAGGCCGAGGGCGAACACGACCTCGGAGATGTTGCCCCGGAGCGGCACGATCCGGCTGACGTCGGCGACGGTGACCGAGCGGTCGTCGGCCGAGGCGACCGTGACGGGCAGCTCGGGCACGGGCGCCACGCCGCTCCCCTCGTCGACGCCCGGGGCGCCGCTGCCCGCGGGCGCGCCCCCGGACCCCTCGGCCTCGGGGCCCGCCGCGCCGTCGGTGGTCGTGCTGCACGCCGCCGCCACGGCGCCCAGCAGCAGGGCGACGACCGCCGCCCCCCACCGGCGCCGGGGCACGCCCGGTCGGTCGGCGGGGAACGGCGTGGTCACGAGGCCACCACCCGGTCGGGGCCGGGACCACGCCGGCGACGCAGCGCCACGGCACCGCCGGCGCCGGCCGCGGCGACCACCACGGCAGCCACGATCCAGGGCAGGGCCGACCCGCCCGAGCCGCCCCCCTCGTCGTCCGGGGCGCCCGCGCCG
>JBFWTJ010000310.1:0-3447 GCA_050247895.1 Acidimicrobiia bacterium | reverse complement strand
CCAGCAGCTGTGCCCGGGCCCAGCTCTCGTCGGCGCCGCCGGGACCGCCCGGGCGCAGGGAGCCGAGGAACCGCCTGACGAGGTGGGCCGACCGGGCCCGGTTCACGCGTGGTCGATGCAGTACCGCGTCGCGGGCATCGCCTCCAGGCGCGCCTCGGCGATGGGACGGCCGCAGGCCTCGCAGGTGCCGTACTCGCCACGGTCGAACTTGGCCAGGGCCCGGTCGACCTCGTCGAGCTGCTCCTGGAGCTGGCTGGCCAGGGCCAGGTTCTCGCCCTGCTCGGCCGCGACCTGGCCCGAGTCGGCGAAGTTGTCGTCGAACCCGGGACCACCGTCCTCGGGCAGGCCCAGCTGCTCGACCTGGGAGCGCAGGCGGCGCTGCTCGGACTCGAGCTGCAGCCGTAGCGTGGACGTCACCGTCTGGTCAGGCACGGTTCAAGGCTAGTTCGCCCGGTTCGTCCGCTCACGAGGAGCGCGAGCGCTCAGTCCCGGCGGGCCCGGGGGTGCGCGGCCCGGTACGCCTCGTGGATCCTGGCGTTCGAGACCGCCGTGTACACCTGGGTCGTGCTGATCGACGCGTGGCCGAGGAGCTCCTGCACGACGCGGATGTCGGCCCCGTTGTCGAGCAGGTGGGTGGCGCACGAGTGGCGCAGCACGTGGGGGTGCAGGCCCGCGCCCAGACCTGCACCGGCCGCCCGCCGCCGCAGCATCCCCCACGCCCCCTGACGGCTCAGCCGCCCGCCCCGCTGGTTGAGGAACACCGCGTCGGCGTCGGTGCGCCGGGGCCAGCGCTCGGGGACCAGCTCGGGTCGGCCGCCCGGGGCCAGCCAACGGACCAGGGCCCGCACGGCCGGCTGCCCCACGGGCACCAGGCGCTCCTTGCCCCCCTTGCCCAGGACCCGCAGCAGGGCGTCGTCGAGGTCCACGTCGCCGAAGGACAGGCCCACGGCCTCGGAGATCCGCAGGCCGGCGCCGTAGAGGACCTCGAGCAGCGCCCGGTCCCGCCGCGACGGCGGGTCGTCGCCGGTGACCGAGTCGAGCAGGCGGAGGACCTCGGTCTCCGCCAGCGCCTTGGGCACCCCCCGGGGGACGGGGGGCAGCCCGACGTGGGCCGCCGGGTCGCCGGGGCCGCCGCCGTCGGCGAGGAACCGGTGCAGCCCGCGCACCGCGACCAGGGCCCGCTTGACCGAGGCCGGGGCCAGGTCACGCTCCCTCAGCGCGCCCACGTAGGCCACCACGTCGTCCTCGGTCGCCGCGGCCACGGCCACGCCCCGCCCGGCCAGCCACTCGGCGTAGGCCACCAGGTCACGGCGGTAGGCGGCCAGGGTGTTGGGCGACCGGCCCCGCTCGGAGGCCAGCCAGGTCAACAGGTCGGTGACCTCGAGCGGGACCTCGGTCAGCGCCCCCGGCACAGGGCCAACCCGATGATCGTCTTGGCATCGGTGATCCGCCCGTCGCGCACCATGGCCTCCACCTCGGCCAGCGGGTGGCGCTCGACGGTCATCTCCTGCTCCTCGGGCCCCTGGCGGTCGTGGTCGACGTCGGACAGGCCGGTGGCCAGGAACACCGCCACCCTCTCGTCGGTCATGCCCGGCGAGGCGTGGAAGACGATCAGCCGCTCGACCGAGGTGGCCACCAGACCGGCCTCCTCGAGCAGCTCGCGCCGGGCAGTGGCCTCGTCGGACTCGCCGTCCACGTCGCACATGCCGGCCGGCACCTCCAGGCAGTCGCCGTCGAGCGCAGCCCGGTACTGGCGGACCAGGGTCACCGTGCCGTCCTCGTGGAGCGGCACCACCGCGACGGCGCCCGGGTGGCGCACCACGTCGCGGACGTGGACCTCCCCGTCGGGCCCGCGGACCCTGACCTTGGTCCAGCTGGTGTTCCAGCCGCGGTCGATGACGTCCTCGCCGACGACCTCGAAGGCCGTCACGGACGGGCCGGGACCGCTTCGGGGGCGAACAGGTGCGGCGCCCGCCCCTCGGCCCGGGCCAGTGCGGCGCCGACCAGCTCCCGGAACAGCGGAGCGGGCCGGTTCGGCCGGCTCTTGAGCTCGGGGTGGGCCTGGGTGCCGATCCAGAACGGGTGGCCGTCGAGCTCGACGAACTCGACGAGGCGACCGTCGGGCGACTCACCCGACAACCGCAGGGCCGAGCCCTCGTACTTGGCCCGGAAGCGGGGGTTGAACTCGTAGCGGTGGCGGTGGCGCTCCGAGACCACGGGGGCGCCGTAGGCCCGGGCGACCTGCGAACCCTCCTGGAGCTGGGCCACGTAGGCCCCCAGCCGCATCGTGCCGCCCAGGTCGGTCACGCCCCGCTGGGACTCCATCAGGTCGATGACCGGGTAGGGGGTCGTCGGGTCGAACTCCCGGCTGTTGGCGCCGGCCAGGCCCAGCACGTTGCGGGCGAACTCCACCACCATCATCTGCATGCCCAGGCACAGGCCCAGGCAAGGGATCTCGTGCTCCCGGGCGTAGGTCGCGGCGGCGATCTTGCCCTCGCTGCCCCGCTCGCCGAAGCCACCCGGGATGACCAGGCCGTCCAGGTCGACCAGGCGGCCCTCGGCCAGCAGGCCCTCGACCTCCTCGGCCTGGATCCAGTCGACCTCCACCTCGGCGCCGTGGTGGAAGCCCCCGTGCTTGAGCGCCTCGACCACCGACAGGTAGGCGTCGGGCAGGCTCACGTACTTGCCGATGATCCCGATCCGGCAGCGCCGGTCGGCCGACTCGATGCGCTCCACGAGCGCCTCCCACTCGCGCAGGTCGACCTCCCGGTCGCCCAGGCCGAGGATCCGGCACACCACCGAGTCGAGGCCCTCCTCGTGCAGCACGAGCGGGATCGCGTAGAGGTTCGCCTCGTCCGCCGCGTTGACCACCGCGTCGATGGGCACGTCGCACAGGTTGGAGATCTTGCGCTTGAGGCCCTCGGAGAGGGGCTTGCCGGTCCGGCACACGATGGCGTCGGGCTGGATGCCCCGTCCCCGCAGCTCGGTGACCGAGTGCTGGGTCGGCTTGGTCTTCTGCTCCGAGATGATCGTGGGGACCAGCGTCACGTGGACGTAGCAGACGTTGTCCCGACCGACGTCGAGGCGGAACTGCCGGATGGCCTCGAGGAAGGGCAGGATCTCGATGTCGCCCACCGTGCCGCCGACCTCGGTGATGACCACGTCGACGTCGTCCCCGGTGAGCCGGGTGATCCGGCGCTTGATCTCGTCGGTGATGTGCGGGATGACCTGGACCGTGCGGCCGAGGTAGTCGCCCCGCCGCTCGGCGGCGAGCACCGCCGAGTAGATCGAGCCCGTCGTGGCGTTGGAGTCCCGGGACAGGCTCTCGTCGATGAAGCGCTCGTAGTGGCCCAGGTCGAGGTCGGTCTCGCCGCCGTCGTCGGTGACGTACACCTCACCGTGCTCGAAGGGGTTCATCGTGCCCGGGTCCACGTTGATGTACGGGTC
>JBFWTJ010000309.1:0-3483 GCA_050247895.1 Acidimicrobiia bacterium | reverse complement strand
GGCCGGTCGGCCAGGTGGCCGTACCGGTCCCGATCGGCGTGGTCCCGGCGGGCAGCGTCGTGCTCGTGGTGCTCGTCGTGCTGGTGGTCGACGAGGTGGTCGAGCTGGTCGTCGACGACGTCGTGCTCGACGAGGTGGACGAGCTCGACGTCGAGCTGCTGGTCGACGACGAGGTGGTGGTCGGCTCGGGCAGCTCGACGGTGAAGCTCACCGTCACCGGCGCCGGGGCCTTGGTCACGTTGTTCGAGACGTTGGTGCCCCGGAAGTGGGCCTGGAGGCTGGCCGGGATGGCGTCGATGAAGGACTGGGGGAACTGGCCGTAGTCGGGGTTGGCCGTCTGGGCCGGGTAGTCCGGCGTGACGGTCCAGCTGATCGTCTCCAGGCTCGGGTCGGCGTCGGTCACGTCGAAGGTGATCACCGTGACGTCCTGGACCGCGGTGCCGTAGGGCTGGCCGCCGGGGAGGCGGGTCGACACGTCGGCCACGAGCCGGCCCTCGCCGTCCTCGTCGACGACGACCTTGACGTCCTCCAGCTTCACGCCGTAGTTGCCCTGCACCGTGTTGCCCATCTCCAGGCCGCCGGGCAAGGCCAGCTCGGTCGTGCCGGTGTCGGGGTCGTAGGTGCCCGTGGCCTGGGGGAACTGCCACTGGTGGGGGGCGGTGCCGCTGGTGTCGAGCGTGGCCGGGCTGAGCGCGGTCCGGGCGCCGCTCATGCTCCCGCCCGCGGGGTCGGCGCCGCCGACGGAGGAGGAGAACGCCCACGACAGCGATCCGCTGGTCACCTCGATCGGCCCGACGGGGTCGGCCGCGCCGGCCGGCGTGCCCAGTCCCGTGGCGAGCGATGCGGCCCCGAGCGCGAGCAGCGCCACGCCCGCGACCCGACGACGTCCCGACCTCCGACCGACCTGCTCCATCGTGTCTCCGCTCGCTTCACGGCCCCGCCCGCTCCCCAGCACGGCAGGGCCTCGTTGATTGGCAGCCCTAACAACGTATGAGAGTCGTGCCGAGCAGAGCAAGCTGTTCGCGACGATCTGTCGTGAATGACGCAGGGCGTGCGGCGGTGACCGCTCAGCGCGCGCCGAGGGCCCGGGTGACGAACTCCATCGTGGTGGCCACCACCTCGTCGACCGGCGCGTCGGGCGGACGGGGCCGGGCCAGGCACGCCACGACCAGGGGCATGGCGGCGTCGAGGTCGTCCACCGCGAAGGCCCCGGCCTCGACGCCGGCCTCGACCACCGAGCGCAGCAGCGCCTCCAGGTCGCCGACGTGGTCGAGCACGGCCCGGTAGGCGTCCTCGCCCATCAGGTACTGGAGGGCCGGGCCGGGGGGCAGGTGGTTCGACTCGAAGTACTCCAGCTGCATGCGCACGTAGGTGGTGAGCTGCTCGACCGGGTCCTCGACCTCGGCCAGCGCGGCCTGGAGCCGGGCCAGGTACGTGCTCGTCTCGTGGCGCACGAACTCGACGAGCAGCGTCTCCTTGTCGCCGAAGTAGTTGTAGATCGCGGTGCGGGCCAGGCCGGCCTCGGCGGCGACGTCGGCCAGCGTCACGCTGTCGTAGCCGCGGCCGTAGACCAGGGACACGAGCGCGTCGAAGATCCGCCGGCGCATCTCCCGGCGGTGGGCGGCCAGCGACCCGCCCGAGACCTTGGGCACCGCGGCCTCAGTGGCGCGCCGGGAGCCCGAGCTGCCGGCAGGCGTCCTGGTACATGCGGGCGACCTCGCCCCGCACCTCGGCCCGCTCGGTGAGCGGGTGGCTCCACGGGATGCGCACCGGGACGGCCCGGCCCTCGACCACGGCCTCGAACTCGATGGCCGCGCCGTCCATGCCCGTCATGGTCGCCGCGGTGGCGTCCGGGACGGCCCCCAGGGCGCGGACGATGAGGACGTTGTCCTCCGCGTGGTCGTCGTTCATGTGACGGGCGACGGCGGCCACCACGTCGGGGCCGAACGGCTGGGGGATGTCGTCGGGCACGCTGAGCTCCTCGGGGCGCCCGTTGACACTACGGGAACCCGTGCCCCGCATGGTCATGACACGTTGTCGTGAAGCGAACGGTGTGTAAGGCTTCCCTGCCGCACCCCGGCAAGCTGGCAAGGCACATGAGGTATGGACGGATGACGAGGCGAAGCCCGGTGCGCAGGGCAGCCGTGTGGCGGGCGGCCCTGGTCGCCGCGGTGGCCGCCGGGCTGGCCGCGCCCACCGCCGTGGCCGCGCAGGAGCCGGATCCCGCGGTCGCCCCGGTCACCGTGCTCAGCGCCGACGGGCGCAGCGCCACCGACGGCCAGCGGACCCTCGCCGTCTCCCAGGCCCGCGGCCTGTCGACCCAGGGCCAGGCGATCACCGTGAGCGGTAGCGGGTACCGGGAGGACAAGGGCATCTACGTGGCCCTGTGCGCCATCCCGCCGGTCGACCACGTCCCCACCCCCTGCGGCGGCGGCGTGGACACCGAGGGCGCCGCCGGCGCGTCGCAGTGGATCTCCTCCAACCCGCCCAGCTACGGGGTCGGCCTGGCCCGGCCCTACGGACCGGGCGGCAGCTTCACCACCTCGTTCACCGTCCGGCCCGAGATCAGCCCCACCGTCGACTGCCGCTACGTGCGCTGCGCCGTGGTCACCCGCAGCGACCACACCCGCACCTCTGACCGGTCCCAGGACATCTTCGTGCCGGTCACCTTCGCCGACCCCGCCGTGCCGACCACCACCGAGCCCCCGACCACCGTGCCGCCCGCCACGCTGCCGCCCACCACCGTGCCGCCCACCGTCCCGCCGCCGGCCACCACGGTGTCGCCCGAGGGGACCGCGGTCACCGACGGGGTGCGGACCCTGTCGGCCTCGACGGTGGCCGACCTCGATCCGGCCGGCGCCGAGATCGCCGTGGAGGGCCGGGGCTACTCGCCGGCCGGTGGCATCTACGTCGCCCTGTGCGCCGTGGGCGCCGACGGGGCCCCGCCCGGGCCGTGCAGCTCGGGGTCGCCCGAGGTGTCGGTGTGGGTCTCGGCCCAGGGCGGCCTGGCCACGCCCTACGGCGACGGGGGGACCTTCGCCGTCCGCCTGCGCCTGCCCGCGGTCATCGACGGCACGACCGACTGCCGGGTGGTGGCCTGCGCGGTGACGACCCGGCCCGACGAGGCCGGCTCGCTCGACCGCTCCCAGGAGCTCGCCCTGCCCGTGCGGTTCGCGGCCGAGACGCCCACGACCACCACCACGGCCGCGCCCACGACCACCACCGGGACGGTCGCCCGCGGCGAGGACGACACGGCCGGCGCGGGCGCCCCGGACGACGAGGGGGGCGGCTCGGGCGGGTCGGCCCTGCCCAGGATCGTGGCTGCCGTGGTGGTCGCCGCGGCCGGCGCCGGCGGTGCCGTGGCGCTGCGTCGCCGGCGTGGTCCCGGCCCCGACCGGGGGGTGGCCTCGTGACCACGCCGTTCCCCGCCGACCGACCGGGCGTGCCCCGGCGCCGGTGGGGGGCGGCGGTCGTCGCCCTGCT
>JBFWTJ010000308.1:0-3499 GCA_050247895.1 Acidimicrobiia bacterium | reverse complement strand
ATCGCCCCCGAGGTGCCGGCCCGGCTCCGGTTGGTCCCGTGAGCGCGGCCCGCGAGCCCACGGCGGTGCGCTGGCCGGCGCGTACCGAGGTCGAGGACTTCCTGTTCGCCGAGGCCGCCCTGCTCGACGACTGGGAGCTGGAGGACTGGCTGGCCCTGTTCCGAGAGGACGGCCGCTACGAGGTCCCCGCCACCGACGACCTCGCCGGGGACGCCCGCCGCTCGCAGTTCCTGGTCTCCGACGACCACGAGCGCCTGGCCGCCCGGGTGGTGCGCCTGCTCAGCCGCCAGGCCCACGCCGAGAACCCCCGGTCGCGCACGGTCCGCTCGATCACCAACGTGCGGGTCGACGAGCCCGTGGGCGACCTGGTGCGGGTCCGGGCCAACTTCGTGGTGCACCGGGTCCGCGACGGCCACGTCGACGCCTACATCGGCCGCTACGACCACCGGCTGGCCGTCGAGCCGGATGGGCTGCGCTTCGTGGTCCGCCGGGCGCTCATCGTGCAGGAGGCCCTCCGGCCGGGCGGCCGGATCAGCTTCGTCATCTGAGATCTGAACGATCCGGTCAAGCTTCGCCGGACCTGAACTATCTCGTAAAGCGAGATGTGATCTTGCGATTATTGACCATCGGGGCCTTGCTCCTTACTGTCATCCGAAAGCGGCCGACGACGCGCACTGGCCGACGCCAGGGCGCCGGGGCCACGGAGCAGGGAGGGCCACCTTGACCGAGATGCTGGAGCAGCCCGTCACCGGACCCGCCGTCTGGAAGGGCGAGGACCTGGCCCGCACCGACGAGTGGATCACCCGGTTCAGCGAGGACGACCTCGCCGCCTTCGACCGGGTGCTGGCCGAGATCGGCGACCGCCCGCGCGCAACCCTGCGGCGGGAGGACTTCGACTGGCCCGAGGTGGCGGCCAAGATGGCCGCGGTCAAGGCCGAGCTCGACGAGGGGCGCGGCTTCTCGCTCCTGCGCGGGCTGCCCCTCCACAGCCGGTACTCCCTCGACCAGGCCAAGACCCTCTACTGGGGCCTGGGCCAGGAGCTCGGCGAGATCGCGTCCCAGAACGGCAAGGGCGACCTGATCGGCGACGTGTGGGACGCCCGGGCCAAGGAATTCCAGTGGCGCCAGTCGACCAACGCCAGCGCCATCGACTTCCACACCGACTCGACCGACATCGTCAGCCTGCTCTGCGTCCGCCAGGCCATGCACGGCGGCGACAGCCTGCTGGCCAGCACCGGCCACATCTACAACGTCGTGCTCGAGGAGCACCCCGAGTACCTGCCGATCCTCTACAAGACCTTCTGCTGGGACCACATGGGCGAGGAGCAGCCGGGAGGCCCCGGCTGGTACCCCCGCCAGCTGTTCAGCTACGTCGACGGGAAGCTCTCCGGCACGACGGTCACCACCCGGATCATCAACGCCACCCGCCTGCCCGACGTCCCCCGGCTGACCGCCGAGGAGATGTCCTGCTTCCTCTACCTGCGGGCCCTCCCGTGGCGGGCCGGGATCGCCCTGCCGATGATGCTCGAGGAAGGCGACATCCAGGTCGTCCACAACTACGTGGTCGTCCACTCCCGGGGCGGGTTCATCGACCACCCCACCGACGACACCCGGCGCCGGCACCTGCTGCGCCTGTGGATCTCCCGGCCCCACGACGGCCGGCCCGTCTCCCCGGAGATCGCCGACCGGCGCTTCGGCGTGCGACCCCTCGTCGCCGCCGGCTGACCGCCGCCGACCTCCGGTCTCCCCACCGCCGGCACGACCGGCGGCCCGCACGACACACCCCGACAGCGGCGGACCACCCGGTCCGCCGCCCGACCTCACGTACCTGAGAGGGAACCATGACGAGGCGAATGCTGGCCCTGATCCTCGGTTGCTGCCTCGCCTTCGCCGCCTGCGGCGGGAGCGACGACGACACCCCCGCCGCGGGAGGCGGCAGCGACACGACCGAAGGGGGTGGTCAGGAGGAAGAGGAGCCCGAGGAGGGCGCCCTCGACGAGACGGCGGTGTTCCGCTACGCCTACTCCGTCGACCCGATCAGCATGGACCCGCACAAGGCGTCGCGGGGCTTCGACAACATCATGCTGACGCCGGTCTACGACCGGCTCATCCACGTGACCTCCGAGACCGAGCTGGTCCCGGGCCTGGCCACCGAGTGGGAGCTGACCGACACGTCGCTCACGCTCACCCTGCGCGAGGGCGTGAAGTTCTCCGACGGCACGCCCTTCGACGCCGCCGCGGTGAAGGCCAACCTCGACCGGGCCAAGGCCCTGGAGGGCTCCATCGTCGCCCCGCTGCTCACCTCGGTGGCCAACGTGGTCGTCGAGGACCCCACGACCGTGGTGCTCGAGCTCTCCGCCCCCAACAGCTCGCTGCCCGCCATCCTCAGCGACAAGGCCGGGATGATGATCAGCCCCGCCGCCCTCGACAACCCCGACCTGGACCGGATGCCGGTCGGCGCGGGCATGTTCGAGGTCGTCGAGTACGTGCCGGGGAACATCATCCGCTACGAGCCGGTCGAGGACTACTGGGACCCCGACGCGGTCAAGGTCGCCGGCCTCGAGATCCTGCTCATGCCCGACGAGACCGCCCGGCTCAACGCCGTGCGCACCGGCGAGGTCGACGCCACCTGGCTCAACGCGCCGATGCTGGCCGAGGCCGAGGCCGCCGGCCTGAAGGTCGACGCCACCCCCGGCGCCTCCTACGTGTCCATCGTCATGGACCGCAGCCAGCCGCCCTTCGACGACCCCCGGGTCCGCGAGGCCATGAACCTGGCCGTGGACCGGGAGGCGATCCTCGAGGGCATCTTCTTCGGGGTCGGCGAGCCGACCGTGCAGATCTTCCCGGAGAAGTCGCCGTACTACAACGCCGACTACCCGGCCTCCTACTTCGAGCGCGACGTCGAGCGGGCCAAGGAGCTGCTGACCGAGGCCGGCTACCCCGACGGCTTCTCCTACGAGCAGATCGTGGCCAACGTCGCCCCCTACCCGCAGGTCGTCGAGGCCCTCCAGGCCCAGCTGGCCGAGGCCGGGATCACGCTCACCCCCCGCATGGTGAGCGCCCAGGAGTCCACCGACCTCTTCTTCCGGCAGTCGCAGGGCCAGGGCTTCACCGTGCTGTGGAGCGCCACCAACGACCCCAGCGTCAGCATCCAGCGGAAGTTCACCGGCAAGGGCAACTCCAACCGGGGCGCCTTCAGCCTCCCGGCCATGGAGGAGCTCTACAGCTCGGCGGTGGCCTCCACCGACGAGGCCGAGCGGACCGAGCTGCTCCAGGAGATCTCGGGCACCGTCGTCGAGGAGAACCTCGAGATCATCCTCCTGTTCACCCCCAAGCCCATCGTCTACCGCGAGGGCGTCGTGGGCTTCTCGATCTTCGCCACGGACCACCAGGAGTTCCGGGGCGTCGGGGTGCTGGCGGATTGACCTCGTCCGGACCGCCCGACCGGCGCCACGCGCCGGGACGCCGGGTCGCGGCGCCCTGCCCCTTGGGCGCCGCG
>JBFWTJ010000307.1:0-3516 GCA_050247895.1 Acidimicrobiia bacterium | reverse complement strand
CATCACCCGTTCGATCGTCGAAGCGATCCCCGAGGTGACCGAGGTGGACGACCTGACCGCGCACGACGAAGGGGAGAACCCCTTCTACTGACTTCCACTGGCGCACGAACCCCACTTGCGTCTACGCTGTGTGTCGTTCGTCACGGCGCGCTGTGTAGCGTGGGGGCGACAGGGGGAGAGGCCCGGGACCTGGTCCCGGGCCTCGTCGCGTCGGACGTAGGTGAACGCCGGGCGACGTGAGGGTGACCGCGCGGCGTCGGCGTCGGAACGGGCGGTGACCCCGGTCGAGCGTCGGGTCCCCGGAGGCCGGCTCCAGGGCCCGAGATCCGGGCTTTCAGGCCCGGAGGGCGGGCTTCAGGCCCGGAGGGCGGGCTTCAGGCCCGGAGGGCGGCGACCAGGCGCCGGACCTCGCCGGCGATCCCGTCGGCGTCCAGTCCGAGCTGGGCCAGGATCTCGCCCGCACGCCCGTGGGGGATGAACTCCACCGGCGTGCCCAGCACCCGGACCCGGGGCGGCGTCCGGTCCTCGGCCACCCCGGCGATCCGGTCGGCCAGCAGCGCGCCGGCGCCCCCGTCGCGGATGCCGTCCTCGACGGTCACCACCAGGGGGTGCTCGGCGGCATCGGCCAGCATCTCGGGGTCCGGCGGGATCACCCGCACGTCCCACACGCTGACCTCGATGCCGTCGGCCGCGAGCTGCTCGGCCGCCTCCATCGCCGCGGCGAAGGGCTTGCCGACGGCCAGGATGCACAGGTCGCGGCCGGTCCGGGCCTTGCGGGCCCGCAGGCCGGCGCCGACCTGGTCGGGCGGGACGTGGGGCGCGTCGGTCTTCGACCACCGGATCGCCGCCGGGCCCTCGGCGCACAGCTCCAGTGCGTCGTGGAGCATGACGCCGATCTCCTGGTAGCTCGACGGGGCGAAGACGGTCATGCCCGGGACCTTGGTCAGCAGGGCCAGGTCGAGCACCCCGTGGTGGGACGGCCCGTCGTCGCCGGTGATGCCGGCCCGGTCGAGGCAGAACACGACCGGCAGCCGGTGCAGGGCCACGTCGTAGGTGACCTGGTCGATGGCCCGGGTCAGGAACGTCGAGTAGACGGCGACCACCGGGCGCAGGCCGCCCATGGCCATCCCGGCCGCGCTGGTCACCGCGTGCTGCTCGGCGATGCCGACGTCGATAAGGCGTCCCGGGAAGCGCTCGCCGAAGGGGAGCAGGCCGGTCGAGTCGGGCATCGCCGCGGTGATGGCCACCAGGTCGGGCCGGGCCTCCCCCTCGGCCACGATCGCCCGGGTGAAGGCCTCCGTGTAGCTGCCGGGCTTGGAGGACGACGTGTCGTGCAGGCGCTTGATGGGGTCGTTCTCCGCCGGCGCGTAGCCGCGGCCCTTCTGGGTCAGCACGTGGACCACGATCGGGCCGTCGAACTCGGCCGCGTGGCGCAGGGCCTTCTCCATCCCGTCGACGTCGTGGCCGTCGAAGGGTCCCGTGTAGCGCACGCCCAGCGTCTCGAAGAACGCGGGCGGCTCGAACATCTCGCGCATGGCGGCCAGGAAGCCGTCCAGGCCACGCTCCAGGTGCTCGCCGAGCACCGGCACGTCGTGGAGGAGCTTGTCGAGCCGGGCCCGGTTGCGCACGTAGGAGGGGTTGAGCCGCAGCCGGGCCAGCGAGTCGCCCAGCTTGGACACCGTCGGCGCGTACGACCGGCCGTTGTCGTTGAGCACGATGATCGCCCGGGCGCCCGAGTGGCCGAGGTTGTTGAGGCCCTCGAAGGCCATGCCCCCGGTGAGCGAGCCGTCGCCGATGACGGCCACGATGCGCCGCTCCCGGCCCTCGTCGTCGACCGGCCCGGCCACGGCCAGGCCGTGCGCGTAGCTCACGATCGTGGACGCGTGGCTGTTCTCGACCCAGTCGTGCTCGGACTCGGCCCGGCTCGGGTACCCCGACAACCCGCCGGCCCGACGCAGGTGGTCGAACGCCGCGGCGCGGCCGGTGAGGATCTTGTGCACGTAGGCCTGGTGCCCGGTGTCCCACAGGATGATGTCGCGGGGCGACTCGAACACCCGGTGCAGGGCCAGGGTCAGCTCGACGGCGCCCAGGTTGGAGCCCAGGTGCCCGCCGGAGCGGGAGACGGACTCCACGATCAGCGTGCGGATCTCGGTGGCGAGGTCCTCCAGGTCTGCGGGCGGGAGCTCACGCAGATCGGCCGGGCTGTGGACCTTCTCGAGGACCAATTCGTCTCCGCAGGTCGGCGCTCGGGCGGGGTCCCGGGCTGGCGACACCGTACCGCCGCCGGGGTCGATCGGCGATCTCACCGGTACGGTTGCCACCCGTGGTGGTCGACCGACCCCAGGCCCGCCCGCCCGGCGCGGACCACGTCCGCGAGGTGGTGGTCCACCAGGCCCGGGCCTGCCGCGCCGGCGGGTCGCCGCTGTACGCCGGGCTGCTCGGGGCGGTCGTCGACGACCTCGACCGCGCCGGGCCGTGCGCCCGGGTGCTGCGGACCGACCGGCACCCCGATCCGCTGGCGTCGGTGCTGGCCTTGCGGTTCCTGGCCCCGCTCCACGAGCTGGTCCTGGCCGGCCGGGCGCCCGAGCTGGCGCCGTGGTACCCCTCGGTCGGTGGCACGGCCGAACCGGTGGGCCCCGGCCTGGGGGAGGCGCTCCACGCCGTGGTCGAGGACCACGCCGACCACCTGGTCGACCGGCTCCCCCGCCCGGTGCAGACCAACGAGGTCGGGCGCGCCGCGCTGCTGGTCGGGGGACTGGCCCTGCTCGCGGCGCGCTGGTCGCTCCCGTTGCGCCTGCTGGAGATCGGCGCCAGCGCCGGCCTCAACCTGCGCTTCGACCGGTACCGGTACGACACGGGGACCTCCTCCTTCGGGCCGGCGTCGAGCCCCGTCCGCTTCGAGCGCTGCTGGCGCCCGTCGTCACCCGACCTCGGCGGGCCGATCGAGGTGGCCTCCCGCCGGGGTTGCGACCTCGACCCGCTCGACCCGGCCTCGGCGGCGGACCGCCGGCTCCTGCGCTCCTACGTGTGGGCCGACCAGTTGGACCGGTTGGCCCGGCTGGACGCCGCCCTCGACCTGGCCGTCGACCTGCCGGTGGAGGTGGACCGGGCCGACGGGCCGACCTGGATCGGGGACCACCTCCGCCGCCCGCGGCCCGGGGCCACGACCGTGGTCCTGCACGCCATCGTCGTCCAGTACCTGACCCCGGCCGGCCGTCGGCAGCTGCGGGCCGCCGTGGAGTCCGCGGCCGAGCGGTCGTCGCCCGACGCGCCGCTGGCCTGGCTGCGCATGGAGCCGGGCCAGGCCGGGGCCGAGCTCCAGCTGTCGTCCTGGCCCGACGGGGACGAGCGCGTCCTGGCCCGGTCGAGCTACCACGGCCCGCCCGTCGAGTGGTCCGGCTGAGCGGTCCCCCCCCCCCCCCCGGGCCTGTCACCCAGGCCCGGGGGGCCGGGCGCTCCCGGGGGGAGGGCCCGGAGGGAGCAGCCGCTCCCACCGGACCTCCACCCGGATCGTCG
>JBFWTJ010000306.1:0-3525 GCA_050247895.1 Acidimicrobiia bacterium | reverse complement strand
AGCCGGTGCCAGGGCCTCGCCGTCGACTTCGCCCCCGAGGAGATCAAGGAGGGCGGCGCCCACGACCACGTCCAGTTCCTGGCCGGCCACGTCAGCTACAGCGCCGTCACCCTCACCCGGGCCCTCAACGCCGGCGACTTCGCCAAGGTCCAGGGCTGGCTGGCCTCCATGGTCGACGACTACTCGGGGGGCACCGCCACCATCACCCTGCTCGACAGCCACGCGGGCGAGGTGGCCAAGTGGAGCCTGCGCAACGTGTTCCCGTCCCGCTGGAAGGGACCCGAGCTCAACGCCACCGGCCACGACGTCGCCACCGAGACCCTCGAGCTCGTCCACGAGGGATTCCTGTAGGAGCCGACGGTGGACAAGGCCAAGCTCATCCGCAAGATCCCGCCCGAGATCGTCCAGTTCGACTTCAACCCGTCGGAGATCAAGTTCACCCGCACGGCCAAGGTGCGCCAGCGGGGCTCCTCCTCCTCGTCGACGGGCTCGCCCGCGGGCAGCACCGGCAGCATCTTCCACGGCAGCGCGCAGTCGAAGATCATGCTGACCAACGTCGTGCTCACCGGCGGCGACACCAAGGCCCGCTGCGACACCCTCCTGTCGTGGATGTCGCCCGGGGGTGGGCTGGTCGGCCAGGTCGCCGGTGCCGCCATGTCCGCCGCCACCGGCGGGGCCATCAACCTGGCCTCCAAGCTCCCCACCCTCACCTTCCAGTGGGGCCCACCCATGGCCGCCTTCATGTACGAGGTCGTCGTCGAGGGCGCCACCGTGGTCTACGAGCGCTTCTCCTCCGACGGCACCCCCGAGCGGGCCAAGGTCACCCTCACCCTCGTCGAGCAGCCCAGCCTCCTCGGGTCGATCCCCACCAACCCCACCTCCGGTGGCCTGCCCGGCCGGGCCAGCCACACCATCAGCGAGGGCGAGACCCTGCCCGGCATCGCCACGGCCCGCTACGGCCGGCCCGGCTACTGGCGGGCCATCGCCAGCGTCAACGGCATCGACGACCCCTTCCGCATCCGTCCCGGCCAGGTCGTCTACCTCCCCGGTCCCGGCGAGCTCGCCGACCTGAGGGGGGCCTGAGCCAGGTGGTGGGCCTGCCCGGCGACACGACGGCCACCGTCCGTCCGACCATCAAGCTCGAACCGGTCGGCGTGGCCCTGCTGCCCACCGTCGAGCCCAAGGTGGCCCGCGTCGTGGTCGACACCCACCTCCACCTCCCCGACATGTTCGAGATCACCTTCCTCGACGAGGAGGGCGGCGTGCTGACCGAGGCCGGGATCCGGATCGGCACCGAGCTGTCCATCCACGCCGGGTCGCCCAGCGCCGACACCGCCGAGCGGCTCATCGTCGGCGAGGTCACCTCCATCGAGGCGGTCTGCGAGGACCTCCACATCTTCACCGTGGTGCGGGGCTACGAGAAGGCCCACCGGCTCCAGCGGGCCCGCCGGACCCGCACGTTCGTCAAGATGACCGACGGCGACATCGCCCGCCAGGTCGCCCGCGACGCCGGGCTCGACGTCGGCACGATCGAGGACAGCGGCGTCGAGCACGCCCACGTCTCCCAGATGGCCCAGACCGACTGGGACTTCCTGCGCCAGCGGGCCGTCGAGATCGGCTTCGAGGTCGGCGTGGCCGGGGGGGAGCTGTTCTTCCGCAAGGCCTCGGGCAACACCTCCATGGGCGGCGGGGGCCTGGCCGGCGCGGCGGCCGGGGCCGCGGCGAGCGCCGTGGGCCTCGGCGGCCCCACGCTGACCTTCAAGGACAACCTGCTGTCGTTCCGGCCCCGCGTCTCGGCCGCCAACCTCACCCCGGAGGTCGAGGTCCGCTTCTGGGACCCGGTCCGGGCCGACGTGGTCGTGGGCCGGACCTCCATCGGGACCGGCACCGCCGACCTGCCCGACGACCCGGCCCAGCTCGCCGACCAGTTCGGCAAGGGGTTCCTCGGCATCCCCGTGCCCATCCCGCCCAACCCGCTGCTCCCCAGCTTCGGCGCCCAGCCCTCCAACAAGGCCGTCGTGGTCGCCGACCGGCCCCTGGCCTGGGGCTCCTCGGCCGACAGCGCGGCCGACGCCGCCGCGCTGGGCGTGGCCGAGCACGTGGCCAGCACCTTCGCCGAGGCCGAGGGCGAGGCGGTGGGCGACCCGGCCGTCCAGGCCGGCGCCTCGGTCGAGGTGGGCGGCGTCCCGGCACCGTTCGCCGGGAAGTGGATCGTCACCAACGCCCGCCACGAGTTCGACGACGAGGACGGCGGCTACCGGACCCGGTTCTTCGTCACCGGTCGCCAGGAGCGCTCCCTGCTCGGCCTGGCCTCCGGCGGTGCCGCGCCGCCCCGTCCCGCCGTCCTGTCCGGGCTGGTCACCGGCATCGTCACCAACAACGACGACCCCGACAAGCTCGGCCGGGTCAAGGTCGCCCTGCCGTGGCTGGCTCCGGACTACGAGTCCGACTGGGCCCGGGTGTCCCAGATCGTGGCCGGCGCCGGATGGGGGGCGATCTTCACCCCCGAGGTCGGCGACGAGGTCCTCCTCGGCTTCGAGCAGGGCGACGCCCGGCGCCCGTACGTCCTCGGCGGCCTGCTCAACGGCAACAGCGAGGTCGACCTCGGCGGCGACGCCACCAAGGCCCAGGGCATGTCCTCGCAGGTGGTCAAGGCCGGCTTCCGCTCCCACACCGGCTTCGGCCTGGTCTTCGACGACGAGCGCCAGCCCATGGCCCCCGGGTTGCCCATCACCTCGGCCATGACCCTGGGCACCGCCGACGGCAGCGTCGAGATCAAGCTCGACCAGACCGAGGGCGCCATCTCCATCAAGTGCGCGCCGTCGCCGCCCAAGAGCAACGCCGCCATGGGCACGGTGACCATCGAGGCCGGGGGCGTGGGGTCGACCCTGGCCATCAAGAGCGGCGGCGACGTGACCATCGAGGCCGGGGCCACCGGCGCGCTCACCCTCAAGGGCGGCGCCGGCGGCATCAAGGTCGAGACCCAGGGCCAGCTCGAGATGTCGGGCATGCCCATCAAGCTCAACTGAGAGGAACGAGGCGGTGAAGGACGAGTTCGTCGGATCGGGGTGGGCGTTCCCCCTGCGGGTCAACGCCTCGGGTGGCATCGCCCTGGTCTCCCGGGAGCGCGAGCTGGAGGAGGCCATGCGCCTGATCCTCTCGACGTACCCCGGCGAGCGGCCGATGCGGCCCGAGTTCGGCAGCCGGCTGCGCGACTACGTGTTCCGGGGCATCACCGACGAGACCATGTCCGAGCTGGCCCTCGAGGTCCGCAACGCCCTGCTGCGCTGGGAGCCCCGGGTCGAGGTCGAGGACGTCGTCGTCACCCCCGACCCGGGCGACCGGGCCCTCGTCTACATCGACATCTCCTACCGGGCCAAGGACGTCAACGACCGCCGCAACCTGGTCTTCCCGTTCTACGCCATCCCCGACGACGGATCGGACTACTGATGGCCCTCCCCGTCCCCAACCTCGACGACCGCCGCTTCCAGGACCTGGTCGACGACGCCAAGCGCATGGTCATGG
>JBFWTJ010000305.1:0-3546 GCA_050247895.1 Acidimicrobiia bacterium | reverse complement strand
GGGCGGCGCCGGGGACCCGCCGGCCCGCCACCGCCCGTCGTACGCTCCCGCCGGTGGCGCCGTGAGCCCCACCCGTGATAACCGGAAGGTCGAAGGTTGCCGCCGCGCGAGCAGAGCCTGAACCTCACCCTGCCCGTCGGGAGCCGCGTCCTGGTCGTCGGCGACCTCCTCCTCGGCCGCCTCGCCACGGCCTCCTCGAACCGGATCACGAGCGAGCTGGCGGCGGCCGTCGACCTGGCGCAGGGCCCGGGGGTCGTCGTCCTCAACGGCGGCTTCCTCGACCTCCTCGGTGACCCGGTGGCGTCGCCCAGCACGGTGCTGGCCGCCCATCCGCAGCTCGTGGCCGCCCTCTGCCGGTTCGGCGAGGGTGCCGACCGCACGGTGGTCGTCGTGCCGGGCGCCGCCGACCGCCAGCTGGCCTGGGACGCGGAGGCCAGGGCGGAGGTCGCGGCCTTCGTGCCGGTGCGGTTCGCGCTCGCTCTCGACCTCGGCATGGCGACGGCGGGCGACCCTGCCGTGATCCACGTCGAGGCTGGCACCCGCTTCGACGAGCGCTTCCGATTCGCCGATCCTCCTTCGCCGCTGGACTCGCCCCTCGGCGTCCACCTCGTCGGCGAGGTGGTGCCGACCCTGCGGGGGCGGTGGGCCGACGGCGTGTCCGTGCTGGCCGACGTCGGGGACCTGCCGAGGTTCGTCACGTCCCGGCTCGCCTACCGGCGGGTCGGTCCCTGGAGCTGGCTGGTGCTCGTCCCGTTCCTCCTGGCCTTCGGGGTGAAGATCCCCCTGGCCGGCGCCATCGGGTCCTTCGCCGCCTGGCCCGACCGCATCGGCACGGTGGCGGTGATGACGACCGTCGACCTCCTGCTCGTCGCCGCCGTGCTCGGGGCGCTCGTGCCCCGCGCCTGGCGGCTGCTGGCGGTGACCGACGGCGACGGGGAGGGCAACGAGGCGGCCCGAGCCGAGGCTCGCAGCCTGGCCGGCCTGGGCGTCACCGGGCTCGTCGTCAGCCACGGCCGCCGACCCGAGCTCCAGAACCTCGGGTCGAGCTTCTTCGCCGCCACCGGGCCGGCCTGCGAGCTGGTGCGGGAGCGCCCGGCGCGCCTCGGGTTGCCGCCGGTGTTCCGACGGCAGCGAGAGGCCGGATGGTTGGAGATCGAGTCCGGGGCCTCGCTGCACGTGCGGCTCGTCCGCGGCGAGGAGGATGCCGCCGGCGTCACCCTCCTCGAGCGGTTGGCCTCCCGACGCCGGCCGTCGATGCCCACGCGGGTGGTGGGCCAGTGGCCCGGGGACAGCTGGCCGGCCCGGGTGCCGGCGCTGCTCCACCGCACCCGCGTCCGGCGCCGGGCGTCGGCGGCCATCCTCGTCGCCGGGCTGCTGGACCTGGTCTCGGCCTTCACCCCGCCGCTGGAGGACCGGCTCTCGGTCCTGTTGCGACTGGTTCCCCTGGCGGTGCCGCAGGTGGCGTCGGCCCTGGTGGCCGTCGGCGGGTTCGGCCTCCTGGCGTTGGCGTGGGGTGTGCGCCGGGGCCAACGCACGCCCTGGCGGATCGCCGTGGCCCTGCTGGCGGGCAGCGTCGTCCTGCACCTGGTCAAGGGCGCCGACGTGGAGGAGGCGGCGGTCTCCGGCTTCGTGGCCTGGTACCTCGTCCGCCATCGGGAGGCGTTCACCACCCGCTCGTCGCTGTCCGGGTTGTCACGCGGCCTGGCGCGGGCGGCATCGGTGCTCGTCGTCGCGCACGCCGTGTCGGTGTTCGTCATCGAGGCGGTGACCCTCGCCGAAGGCCGTCGCCTCGGCTACTGGACGGCATGGACGGCGGCCGCCGAGCGGCTCGTGGGGATCCAGGACACCGCCCTCCCGGACCGCCTCGACGACTTCCTGACCCCCAGCCTCGCCGCGCTGGGCCTGGGCATCGCCGGCTGGTTGCTGGCCCTCGCCGTGCGCCCCGCGCTGGGGCGGCGCCCGGCCGAGGACACCGGGGCCCGGGCCCACGAGCTCGTGGGGAAGTGGGGCTCCGGCACGCTCGACTACTTCGCGCTCCGGGCCGACAAGCAGCTCTACTTCGGCGGCTCGAGCCTCGTCGCCTACGCCGTGCACCACAGCGTGTGCCTCGTCTCGCCCGACCCGATCGGGCCCCCCTGGGAGCGGGAGGAGATCTGGCGCGCCTTCCGGGCGTTCACCGACGAGCACGGCTGGACCGTCGCCGTGCTCGGCGCCGGCGAACCCTGGCTCGAGACCTACCGCGACTTCGGGATGCAGCGCCTCTACGTGGGCGACGAGGCCGTGGTCGACGTCCGCCACTTCTCGCTCGACGGTGGCCGGCACAAGGCCCTCCGCCAGGCGGTCAACCGGGTCGCCAACCGGGGCTACACCATGACCTTCGTCGACCCGTCGGCCGCCGGCCCCGAGCTGCGGGCCTCGGTCAGGGCGATCCTGGCCGGCGGCCGGCGGGGTGACGCCGAGCGGGGCTTCTCGATGACCCTCGGGCGGCTGTTCGACGACCGGGACGAGGGCCTGCTGCTCGCCGTCTGCCACGCGCCCGACGGGCACGTGGCCGCCTTCTGCCAGTACGTGCCGGCGCCGGGCATCGGCGGCTACTCGCTCGACCTCATGCGCCGGGAGAGCGGGGAGCACCCCAACGGGCTGTTGGACTTCGTGATCGTGCGGACCATCGAGCACCTCCGGGATCAGGGCAATGAGCGCCTCGGGCTCAACTTCGCCACGATGCGGGGCGTGCTCGCCGGCGAGCGGGCGACGGGCCCGCTCGGCATGGTGCAGCGCTGGGTCCTCAGGCGGATGTCCAGCTCGATGCAGATCGAGTCGCTCTGGCGGTTCAACGCCAAGTTCGACCCGCTCTGGCAGCCCCGCTACGTCGTCTACGACACCGTCGAGCACCTCGTCCCCACGGCCTTCGCCATCGCCCGGGCCGAGTCGTTCTGGGAGTTGCCCCTGGTCGGGCGGTTGCTCCGCAGCGGCCGGCCGTGACCCGCCCCCGGTGAGCGAGAAGGCGCCGATGGTGGGAGAATGGCGGACGGTCGCGACCGCCAGGAGGACCCGGTGACACCCGAGGAGTTGCTGCAGCTGTTGGAGGTGCAGGGTCCGGTCGACCTCGAGAAGTACGACCGCCCCAAGGGCCGACCGGTCGAGGACGTCCCCGTCGGGGAGTACCTCTAGGCCGGCGTCAGGTCACCGGGTCGGCAGGGCTGGCCTGCAGTCCGGGCACCGGTTCGACGACGGGCCGTTGACCGGCGACCATCGTGACCTCCTGGGGCACGTCGACCCCGACCTTGTCCAACCGGAAGGCCATCGACCAGAAGGCGTAGGCGAACAGCCCGATGCCGGCCCCACCGATCGTGCGGACCGTGCCGACGTGGGAGGCCAGGAAACCGGCGAGGATCCCGGTGAACGGCAGCATGCCGGCCAGGGCCATCGAATAGAGGGCCATGACCCGGCCGAGGTAGGCGTCCTCGGTGGCCATCATGATCATCGACTGGGTCACCGTCGACACAGTGAAGAAGCCGATGCCGAACACCGCCTGGAGGGCGACCG
>JBFWTJ010000304.1:0-3601 GCA_050247895.1 Acidimicrobiia bacterium | reverse complement strand
CGCGGCCTCCTGCACGACGCCGGCGTCGCTTGGACCGACGACGCCCCGCTCGCCTAACCTGGCTCGTTCCCGCTTCACGCCTCGGAGCACGTCACATGCAGCCCACCGACCTGCTCGACCAGTCCAGCCTCCGCGACGACATCCCAGATTTCGGGCCGGGCGACACGCTCAAGGTCCACGTCCGGGTCGTCGAGGGCTCCAAGGAGCGCGTCCAGGTGTTCCAGGGCGTCGTGATCCGCCGCTCCGGCGGCGGCCTCCAGGAGACCTTCACCGTCCGCAAGGTGAGCTACGGCGTGGGAGTGGAGCGGACCTTCCCGCTCCACGCGCCGACGATCGCCAAGGTCGAGGTGGTCACCCGGGGCGACGTGCGCCGGGCCAAGCTCTACTACCTGCGCGACCGGATCGGGAAGGCCGCGAAGGTCAAGGAGAAGCGCGAGCGCTGACCGCCGGTCGCGGGGCGCGGACCGTCACGATGTGGGCGTAGCCTCCGCTCCATGTCGACGGAGGACCTCGAGCGCTACGAAGCCGAGATCGAGCTCCAGCTCTACAAGGAGTACAAGGACGTCGCACCGATGTTCTCGTACGTGGTGGAGACGGAGCGGCGCTTCTACCTCGCCAACGAGGTCCGGAGATCGGTGCGCACCGTCGACGGACGCACCTACGTGGAGCTCGAGCTCAAGGACGCGTGGGTGTGGGACATGTACCGGACGACGAGGTTCGTCAGCAACGTCACGGTGGTGACGTTCAAGGACGTGAACATCGAGGAGCTCCCCCGCCAGGACATCTGACCCGCCGGCCCCCGGTCGGGACGGTCGGCCGGGGCGAGGTGGGACGGCGGGGGGAGGACCTGGCCGCGGCTTGGTACGCCCGGCACGGCGGGGTCGTGGTGGCCCGCAACTGGCGCTGCCGGGACGGCGAGCTCGACCTGGTGGTCCGGGACGGGCCGTGGCTGGTCTTCGTCGAGGTGAAGGCCCGGACCTCGGACCGCTTCGGGCACCCGGCGGAGTCGGTGACCCCGGCCAAGCAGCGGCGGCTGCGGCGCCTGGCGATGCGGTTCCTCGACGACCGCCAGGGGGCCGGGGTGGGGCGGATCCGCTTCGACGTGGTCTCGGTGCTCGGCGGCGAGGTGCGCGTCGACCGGGCCGCCTTCTGACCGGCGGGCCTCAGCGACGGGTCCGACCGGGCCGGCGCCGCTGCCGGTTGGCCCAGCACGAGTGGTGCCAGTGGCGCCGGAGGTCGGGGGCCTCGGGCGGTACGACCACGACGTGACCGGTGCCGGGCGGAATGTCCTGGTTGCAGCCCGGGCAGATGTAGCGCTTGCGGGCCTGGTACGGCTGGATCCGCCGGACCTCGGGCTCGGTCACCCCAGGAAGGCCCAGGCCACCAGGGCCGCGCAGACGACCAGGGCGGCGGCGACGAGCAGGTAGTCGAACGTCGAGCGTCGGTGCTGGCGGAACGGGTTGAGGCCCACGGTCCCGATGATCGCGCGCCGCTCCCGCCCGAACCCCTTTCGCCGGCACCGGTCGCTGCGTAGAGTGCGGCCCCGCCTCGGCAGCCGGCGATCCACGGCTCCCCCCATCCGATCCCGGTCAGGGGAACGTCGTGATCGCCACCATCTCCTCCGCCTGCCTGCTGGGCGTCGAGGGCCACCCGGTCGTCGTGGAGGCCCAGGTCAGCCGGGGCCTACCCGGCGTCTCGATCGTGGGACTGCCCGATGCCGCCTGCCGGGAGGCGCGCGACCGGGTCCGAGCCGCACTGCTGTCCAGCGGGCTGCCCTGGCCCCAGCAGCGCACCACCATCAACCTGGCCCCGCCGACGGTGCGCAAGGTCGGCTCCGGGCTGGACGTGGCCATCGCCGTCGCGCTGCTGGTCGCGCTGGGCGAGCTGCCCGCCCGCTCGGCGGCCGGCCTGGCCTTCGTCGGCGAGCTCGGCCTCGACGGCTCGCTCCGGCGGGTCCCCGGCGTGGCCTGCCGGGTCGGGGCGCTCGACGCCACGTGCGCCGTGGTGGTGCCGGCGGAGGCCGCGGCCGAGGCGGTCGCCGCGGCCGGGGGGCGGGAGGTCCGGCCCCAGCGTCGCCTGGCCGACCTGGTCGCCGCGCTGCGGGGCGAGGCCGCCTGGGAGCGGGCCCGACCGGTCGGTCCCGGCGTGCCCCGCCCGCCGGGCGGGCCCGACCTGGCCGACGTGCGGGGCCAACCGGTGGCCCGGCGGGCCCTGGAGGTCGCCGCGGCGGGCGGGCACCACCTGCTGCTCAACGGCCCGCCGGGTTCGGGCAAGACGATGCTCGCCGAGCGGCTCCCGGGGCTGCTGCCGGCGCTGTCGGACGAGGCCGCCCTGGAGGTGACCCGCATCCACTCGGCCGCGGGGGAGCTGCTCCCGGCCGAGGGCATCGTGCGGAGGCCGCCGTTGCGCGCACCGCACCACAGCGCCTCCACGGTCGCCCTCGTCGGTGGGGGGACGGCGGTGATGCGGCCGGGCGAGATCAGCCTCGCCACCCACGGCGTCCTGTTCCTCGACGAGATGGCCGAGTTCCCGCCCGCCGTGCTCGACGCCCTGCGCCAACCGCTGGAGCAGGGCCGGGTCCGCGTCGTGCGGGCCGCAGGTGCGGCCACGTTCCCGGCCCGCTTCCTCCTGGTCGGGGCGATGAACCCGTGCCGGTGCGGTGAGGCGGGCCGTCCGGGGGCGTGCAGCTGCAGCGACGTCGTCCGGGCTCGCTACCTGCGCCGCATCTCGGGGCCGCTGCTGGACCGGTTCGACCTGCGGGTGGACGTGCCCCGGCCCGACGTCGACGAGCTGCTCGGCGGCGGGCGGGGCGAGGCGAGCGCCGTGGTGGCCGAACGGGTCGCCCGGGTCAGGGGGCTGGCCGCGGGGCGCGGGGTGGCGTCCAACGCCGCGATCCCTGCGGCGCGCCTCGACGAGCTGGCCCCGCTGGAACCCGCCGCCGCGGCCCTGGTCGAGGGTGCCCTGCGCAACGGGCGGCTCTCGGCCCGGGGCCTGCACGGCGTCCGGCGGGTGGCCTGCACGGTGGCCGACCTGGCCGGCCGCGACGGGGCGGTGCGAGCCGACGACGTGGCGCTGGCCCTCGCCCTGCGGGCCTCGACCCCCGGCGGCCGGCACCTGGCGGTGGCCGGGTGAGCGCGGGCCACGTGGCCGCGCTGGCGGGCCTGCCCCGGATGGGCCCCCGCCGGTTGCGCGCCCTGCTGGCCCGCTGGTCGCCCGAGCAGGCCTGGGACCGGGTCCGCCGTGGCGTCGTGGCCCGCGATGCCCGCCTCCTGGTCCGGACCGGACCGCTGGAGGCGGTGGCGGCGGGGTGGTCCCGGGCCGCGGCCGACATCGACCCGGTCGCGGTGGCCCAGCGCCACCGGGACCTCGGCGTCGGGATCGCCTGGGAGGGGGAGCCGACCGAGGCCGTCGCCGGTCGTCGGTCGGGGACCGGGTACCCGCGTCGGCTCGTCGGCGACGTGGAGCCGCCCGCGGTGGTCTTCTGGCGGGGCGACCTGGGCCTGGTCGAGCACCGGCCGCTCGTCGCGGTGGTGGGCACGCGGCGCTGCACGCCGACCGGCGCGGCGGTGGCGCGGGACCTGGGCGCCGAGCTGGCCCGGGC
>JBFWTJ010000303.1:0-3652 GCA_050247895.1 Acidimicrobiia bacterium | reverse complement strand
GCCGCGGCGCCGCCGAGCACCGGGCCCTTGAGGTGCTCGAGCACCCGCCGCTCGTCGTGGAGGAAGCCGCCCGAGGTGAAGATCACGCCCTTGCGGGCGCCGATGAGCTCGGTGCGCAGGCCGACGCGGGTCTCCACGCCGACGACCTCGCCCTCGGTGTTGCGCAGGGCCCGCACGACCTGGTGCTCGACGAGGACCTTGGCCCCGGCGCCGGTCGCGTACTCGAGGAGCTGGTCGACGAGCATCTGGCCACCGGTGGTGTCGCGGCCCGGCACCCAGCCCGGGGGCAGGATCGGGGCGATCGTGCGGCCCTCGGGGCAGGTGTTCTCGGGGAGGTGCGCGTAGTAGTCGGCGTAGGGGATCGACTCGAGCGTGGCCGCCCCCACCTCCAGCAGCAGCTCGACGGCCTCGCTGCCGTGGTCGTAGAAGGCCTCGAGGACCTTGTAGCGGTCGGCGGGCAGGCCGAGGGTCTCGTGGTCGGGGTTGTAGAGGACCGGGTACGCGGTGCGGGCCATGTAGCGCAGGGCGTCGGCCCGGTCGTCGACCAGGCCCCGGGCCCGCAGCAGCGGGTTGTTCGGCACCCACATCTGACCGCCGGACTTGCCGGTGGTGCCGCCGGGGAACGGGCCCTTCTCGACCACGATCACCGACGCGCCCTCGGCCACCGCCGTGGCCGCCGCCGTGCCGCCGGCGGCACCCGCACCCACGACGACGATGTCGGCGACCTCGTCCCACTCCTCGCCCCAGGTGTGCCCGGTCATCAGGCCAGGGCCTCGCCGGCGAACCAGGCCTCCATGAAGGGCCGGCGCACGACGTTGACCGGCTCGAGCACGAAGCCCTCGGGGGACCGCACGTAGCTGAAGGTGCCGTAGCCGTCCTCGGGGGACTTGTTGGCCGCCAGCAGGGTCCAGCCCGCGGCGACGGCCTGCTCGGTGGCCTCGGCCACGTCGGTCACCCACACGCCGGAGTGGTGCAGGCCCGGGCCCTGCGCGTCGGTGGCGTCCCACACCGAGCCGGGCGAGCCCTCCAGGAGCTCGACGTGCTGGGGGCCCTCCTTCGAGTAGACGAACTTGAGGTGGGCCACCGCGGGACCGCTCGCCGGCGTCCAGTACGGCATGTCCCGCTCGGCGAGCTGGGCCCACGTGAGGCCCAGTCCCTTGCCGACCGATGTCATCGAGCTCTCGATGTCGAGGACTCGAACCCCCACGTGGAAGATCCCCTGGTAATCGAACATGAGCGGCACCCTAACGGAGATCTCCGCTTTACGTAAGATAGCGTTGACGCCGATGTTCGCCGTCCTGCACGCCCTGCGGATCCGTGGCTTCGCCACCGCCGAGGCCCTGGCCGAGAGCACCGGGCTCGACCCCGGCGTTGTGGCCGAGGACCTGGCCGCCATGGCCGCCGACGGGCTCGTGGTCCACCGGGACGGGCGGGTGAGCGGGTGGCGGTTGACCGAGGACGGCACCGCCCTGCACGGCGAGCTGCTCATGGCCAACACCGACGACCACGCCGCGGTGGAGCGGTTCCAGCAGGCGTTCTTCGACCTCAACGCCGAGATGAAGCAGATCTGCACCGACTGGCAGGTCAAGCCGGGCGCCGAGGTCGTGCTCAACGACCACGCCGATCCGGCCTACGACGCCGCCGTGGTCGCCCGGCTCGGCGCCCTCGACGACCAGGTCGGACCGCCGCTGACCACCCTGGCCGGCGCCGAGGCGCGCTTCGGCACCTACGGGCCCCGCCTGGCCGCGGCTCGCCGGCGCTTCGAGGCCGGTGAGCACGACGCGCTGGCCAAGCCCCTGGCCGGCTCCTACCACGACGCCTGGATGGAGCTGCACCAGGACCTCCTGCTCACCCTGGGCCGGGAGCGCGACGAGAGGGACGGGCATTGAGCGCACCGGTCGCGGTCGTGACGGGGGCGGCCAGCGGCATCGGCGCGGCCACGGTCCGCAAGGTCGTGGCCGAGGGCGGCGCGGTGGTCATCGCCGACGTGCAGGACGCGCCGGGCGCGGCCCTGGCCGCCGAGCTGGGCGACGCGGCCCGCTTCGTCCACGTCGACGTGACCGTCGAGCACGAGGTCGCCGCGGCGGTCGACCGGGCGGTGGCCGACTTCGGGCGCCTCGACTGCATGTTCAACAACGCCGGCATCGTCGGTGCCGTCGGGCCCATCGACGAGCTGCCCCTCGAGGAGTACGACTTCACCCACGCCGTGCTGCTGCGTTCGGTGGTCATCGGCATGAAGCACGCGGCGCGGGTCATGAAGCCCGCGGGCGGGGGAGTGATCCTGTCCACGTCGAGCATCGCCGGGGTGATGGGCGGGCTCGGGCCCCACGCCTACGCCACGGCCAAGGGTGGCATCATCGCCCTGACCCGCAACGTGGCCGCCGAGCTGGGGCCCCACGGGATCCGGGTCAACGCCATCGTCCCGGGCCGCCACGCCACCCCGATGATGGCCGACGCGGTGACCGGCGACGTGGGCAACGTCGAGGAGATCGCCCGTCGCCTGGCCGACGAGAGCCCGCTGGGCGACCGGCCCGGCACGGCCGAGGACATCGCCGAGGCGGCCTGGTGGCTGATGGGGCCCGGCGCCGGCTTCGTCAGCGGTCACGCCCTGGTGGTCGACGGCGGCTGGACGACCGGCGGCCTGGCCCGGGCGGCGAACCCCGGTCCGCGCCGGCCGGCCCACCGGCCCCTCATCCGCGAGGCGGGCGGGCGGGGCCTGGGTTGAGCCGGAAGGCGTAGCGGCAGGCCACGCCGTGGTCCCCGCCGGGTGCGGGGACCTGGTCGACCGAGAAGGCCGGCCCGGCGGCGGCGACCCAGCCGCCGTAGAGGGCCAGGATGCCTCCGCAGCCGGGCAGGGCGCCGGGTACGGGGGTGAAGCCCGCCGCCGCACCCATGTCGAAGATCGTGCAGCGGACGTGGGCCATCTCCCACACGTCGGGCTCGTCGCGCACGACGCGGACCGCGTCGGCGGCCGAGCCGTACAGGGTGTCGAGGACGTCGAGGACGAAGCGGCCCAGCACCCGGCAGTCGTCCACGTGCTGGCGGCCGGTGAGCTCGAGCCAGGCCCGCAGGTGGAGCCGGCCGAGGCTGGCCATGGCCGCCTCGTCGACCTCCTGGGCCGCCTCGGGGCCCCACCGGTCGCGGACCTTGAGGTACCAGCGGCCGTCGACGCCGTAGTAGGCCTGCCGCAGCCAGGCGAGGCGCTCGCCGTCGTCGCGCAGGCCGTCCGCCATCAGAAGGCCAGCGCGCCCCCGTCGACGGGAACGACGATGCCGGTGACGTAGGCGGCCCGGTCCGAGGCCAGGAACTCGACCACCTCGGCGATGTCGCCCACCTCGGCCAGGCGGCGCAGCGGGATGGTCTTGACCAGCCGCTCCTCGCCCCGGGCGTCGAGCAGCGTGGTGAGCATGGGGGCACGGACGTAGCCGGGCTCGACCGCGTTGACCCGGATCCCCTTGGGGCCCAGCTCGTTGGCCGTGGCCCGCGTGTAGGCCTCCACACCGGCCTTGGACGACGCGTAGGTCGACACGCCGTAGGCGGACGGGGTGCTCACCGAGATGCTGCTGATGTTCACGATGGCGCCACCGGCGGGCATGCGGGGGGCGACGGCGCGGGTGACCCGCTTGGTCCCGGCCAGGTTCACGGCCAGGAC
>JBFWTJ010000302.1:0-3685 GCA_050247895.1 Acidimicrobiia bacterium | reverse complement strand
CAGCAGCCACGAGTGCGACGCCTTCTCCACCACGATGGCCTGGCCCCGCGACCTCCGGGCGGCCGAGATCGAGGTGGCCAGGGGCACGGCCAGGTCCCGGTCGCCGTGGATGGCGAACACCGGGATGCGGGCCTCGCCCAGGCGGTCGAGCTGGGTCCCGCTCCCCCGGCTGCGCAGGATCGAGATCGACGGGCCGACCATCCGCCACGGCCGGCGCGCGTGGCCGACCAGGGTCGGCACGACCAGGCGCAGCAGCTTGGCGGCCTGGCGGGGGTCGCGCACCAGGGGCACCGTGGCCAGCGTGTCGAGGGCCAGGCCCGCCGCGACGCCGGCCAGCACCGGCGGGAACACCCGGGCCACGTCGACGAGGTGGTCCCACACGTCGCCGACGATGGCGTCGACCAGGATCACCGCGATGGCCCGCTCGGGCTCGCGGGCGGCCAGGTCGGTGACCAGGCGGCCGCCCATGGAGTGGCCGAGCAGGACCGCCCGGCGGACGCCCAGGTGGTCCAGGACCCGCCCCAGCAGGCGGCTGTAGCTCTCCAGGCTCTGCGCCCCGGTGGGCAGGCCCAGGGTCCCGCCGTGGCCGGCGGTGTCGATCGCGATGACCTTGAAGCCCAGCGCGACCAGGCGCGACAGGCTCTGGGCGTAGAGGATCCCCTCGGCGAAGAAGCCGTGGACGACCACCAGCGGCGTGCCCGTGCCGCACACGGCCACGCCCACCGCGTGGCCGTCGGGCAGGGTCAACTCATGGCGGGCCAACCGGGGCAGGGCCACCAGGGGCTGGTCCGACCGGTCGACGCCCGGGCCGATGACCGGGGTCTCGGCCGGGTCGCGCACCAGCCGCAGCCGGGGCCGACCCCGCCGCGGCGCGCCGGAGCCGTCGTCGGGCAGGTCGGCGCTCGCTTCCGAGCCCTCGGGAGGCACGGGGCCATTCTGCCCCACCCGATCGGGATCTGACGTCAAACGGCCGATCAGGGCGTCGTCGGGGAGCCGGCCAGCGCGGCCAGCGCCGCCGCGGCCGGCCCGGGCTCGGCCGGCACCACCGGGCCCAGGCGGGACAGGAAGGCCAGCGAGACCCCGTCGCCCTCGGCCGCACCGGCCGGGCCGTGCAGCTCGACCAGCTGCACGTGGGCCTCAGCGCTCAGCGGCGGGCGCCGGCCCACCGACGCCAGCAGACGCCCCGCCCCGGCCCGACCGCCGACGTCCACCCGCGCCACGGCGTAGGTGCCCGCCGCCGGGACCAGGATGTCGCCCGGCACGGCCAGGTCGACGGTCGCCACGCCCCGCTCGGTCAGCTCGGCATCGGCCCGCACCACCAGGGCCCGGACCTCGTGGTGGCGGCCCAGCATCCGATCGGCCGCGGCCAGCTCCCCCTCGACCAGGGCCCGCCGGATCGCCGTCGAGGAGACCTTCGGGCCCTCCCCCGCGGCACGGCCCCCCTCGTCGACCAGGTCGAGGCCCGCCGCGGTGAAGCCCAGCTCGGCGCCCATGGCCACCAGCAGGCCGACGTCGCCCGCCCGGTCGTGGCCGAAGTGGAAGTCGCGGCCCACCACCACCTGGCGGGCCCGCAGGCAGTCGACCAGCACCTCGCGCACGAAGTCCTCGGCCGGCTCCTTGGACCGGGCCTCGTCGAAGGTGACGACCAGGCACAGGTCGATCCCCGTCGACGCCAGCAGCTCGAGCTTCTGGTCGAGGTCGGTGAGCAGCCGTGGCGCCGACGCCGGGCGGACGACCGAGGCCGGGTGGCGGTCGAAGGTCACCACGGCGCTGGCCAGGCCGTGGCGACGGGCCCGGTCGCGCACCTCGGCGATCACCGCCCGGTGCCCGAGGTGGACGCCGTCGTAGGCGCCCACGGTCACCACGCTGCCCCCGCCAGGCCACGGGCAGGACCCGGCATCGTGCAGGACCTCCATCGCCGCCGAGGCTAGCCAGGGGACCCCGTGGCTCCCGCGCCGGCAGGCTCGGCCCAGCGCGCCGGGCGGCGCGACTCGCCCCTCAACCGCCGGCGAGGACCACCGCGGGCTTCACGGTGCCGGGCCGGTGGGCCTCGTAGACCGCGAGCAGGGCACCCGCCGCGTCGACCACCGCCCACGGCCCGTCGCCCCGTGCGCCGAGCGAGGTCGCATCGAGCACCTTGCCGTGCCCCACGTCGAGGGCCCGGCCCTCGTCGACCTCGACCACGGCCAGGCCGTCCACCAGGGCGCGGGGCGGCCGCAGGCCCTCGGGCGCCAGGTCGTCCAGCGCCACCGCGTCGTCGAGGGTGAAGGGGCCCACCGCGGTGCGGCGCAGCTCGGCCAGGTGGGCGCCACCGCCCAGGGCCGTCCCGAGGTCGGCGGCCAGGACCCGCACGTAGGTCCCCGTCGAGCACTCCACCTCGATCGGGAACCGCCCCGGCCCGACCGGCTCGCCGACCTCCAGCGAGTGCACCGTCACCGGCCGGGCCGGCCGGTCGACCTCGATGCCGGCCCGGGCCAGCTCGTGCAACCGCCGCCCCCCGATCTGGACCGCCGACACCATCGGGGGGACCTGCTCGATGGCACCGACGAACCCCTCCGCCGCGGCCCGGACCTCGTCGAGGGTCACCGCCGCCATGTCCCACTCGCCCACGACCTCGCCCGCCGCGTCCAGCGTCGTGGTCGCCGAGCCCAGGACCACCACCCCCCGGTAGCGCTTCGACCCCCCGTCGACGAACCGCAGCAGGCGGGTGGCCCGGCCCACGCCCAGGACCAGCACGCCGGTCGCATCGGGGTCCAGCGTCCCCGCGTGGCCGACCCGGCGCGTCCCCAGCAGGCGGCGGGCGCGGGCCACCACGTCGTGGCTCGTCCACCCGGCCGGCTTGTCCACGACGACGACGCCGTCGGGCCCCTCGTCCCTGCGGGCCACGGCGCTACTCGGGATCGCCGGGGCGCAGGTCCCGCAGGATGTCCTCGACCCGACCGGCCCGGCGCTCCACCGTGTCGGCCTCGAAGCGCAGCTCGGGCGTCCGCTTGGTCCGGGCCTGCTGGCCCACGGCGCGCTGGAGGCGCACCCGGGCCTCGGCCAGCGCATCGAGGACCTCGTCGTCGCCGGCGATCCCGCCCATGGTGTCGAAGTAGACGACGGCGTGGCGCATGCCCGGCTCGACCTCGACCTTCATCACCGTGACCATCTCCAACCGCTCGTCGTCGATCCGACCGAGCTCGTCGGCCACGATCTCCTGCACGAGCTGGTTCAGCCGCAGCGTGCGGGGGAACTCGCGGCTCGGTCGTCGGGCGTTGCGGCCAGCCATGTCATGCCTCCACGTCGAGGGTGGTCCGGACCACCTCGACCACCTCGACCTCGGGGAACGACCACACGAAGCGCTCGACGCTATCGAGGACCTCGCGCAGGTGTGCAGCCGAGGACGCCACCGCGGCGACCCCGATGGACGCCCGGTGCCAGCTGTCCTGGTGGCCGACCTCGGCCACCGACACGTGCAGGCGCCGGCGGAGCCCCTCCTGGACCGGCCGCAGCACCGACCGCTTCGCCTTGAGCGAACGGCACTCCCGCAGGTACAGGTCGAAGCGCAGGGCAGCGGCGTGCACAGCGGTCCCAGGCTACGCCCCGGCCCCCGTCCCGCCGCCGGCGTGATCAGGTGCGGGGGATCTCCCGCTCCTCGTAGGTCTCGATGACGTCGCCCTGCTTGAGGTCCTGGAAGTCGGTC
>JBFWTJ010000301.1:0-3726 GCA_050247895.1 Acidimicrobiia bacterium | reverse complement strand
GCAGGCCCTCCTCGCGGTCCCGCCAGCCGTAGATCATCATCCCGACCGCGCCGACGTCCATGCCGTTGGTGGCCAGGAACAGCAGGTGCGAGGTCATCCGGTTGATCTCGCAGAGCAGCATGCGGATCCACTGGGCCCGCTCGGGGATGTCGCCGTCGATGCCCAGGAGCTGCTCGGTGGCCAGCGAGAAGGCCAGCTCGTTGAACAGGGGCGAGGCGTAGTCCATCCGGGTGACGTTGGTCGAGCCCTGGAGGAAGGTGAGGTCCTCGCCGGTCTTCTCCATCCCGGTGTGGAGGTAGCCGATGATCGGCTTGGTCCGCAGGACGGTCTCGCCCTCGAGCTCGAGCATGAGGCGCAGCACGCCGTGCGTCGACGGGTGCTGCGGACCCATGTTGATGATCATCGTCTCGTCGTCGGAGGGGTCACCGGCGGCCAGCGCGGCCGCCTCGGACTCCGACAACCGCAGCGTCGCACCCAGCTCGCGCAGCAGCTCGGACGCGTCCGACGCGCCCCGGGCCCCCATCTCCTGGGTGCCCTCCGACGTGCCCATCCCCGATCGGTACTCGAGCTGCTGGTCGGTCATGGGGCTCACCTGACGTTCGTGGCCGCTTTGAACTGCACGGGGATCCGGCCCTGCGCGTAGTCCTTGCGCAGCGGATGCCCCTCCCAGTCCTCGGGCATGAGGATCCGCGTCATGTCGGGGTGGCCCTCGAAGCGGATGCCGAACATGTCGTACGCCTCGCGCTCGGGCGCCTCCGAGCCCGGGTGCACGTCGAACAGGGACGGGCAGGTCGGGTCGTCGGCGGGCACCTGGACCCGCAACCGCACCCGCTCGCCGGCCACCGTCCGCAGGAGCACCACGACCTCGAACCGCTCGGCCGCCACGTCGTCGGGCAGGCCCCGGTCGGCCTCGTAGGTCAGGTAGTCGACGCCGGTCACGTCGGCGCACATCACGAAGCCGTCGTCGTCGCGCAGCGTCCGGACCAGGCCCACGAGCTCGTCGCGGCGCGGGTGCAGGACCTCCTGGCCCCGCGACCGGGTCACCGGGACGCCGTGGCGGCGCTCGGGTTCGGGCGGGGCGTCGACCGCCTCGGGCACGGCCTCCTCGGCCGGTGCGTCGCTCACCTCAGCGGACCCTCGACAGGGCCACCGGGGCCGGGGCGGCCTGACCGTCGCGCTGCTCCACCACCAGGCCGGCACCGGCCCCCGGTCGGCGGGTCAGCTCACCGGTGCGGATCTTGTCGTGCAAGGTGTTGATGGCGTGGATCAGCGTCTCGGGCCCGGGCGGGCAGCCCGGCGCGTAGACGTCGACGGGCACGATCTGGTCGACGCCCTGCACGATGGCGTAGTTGTTGAACATGCCGCCGGAGCTGGCGCACACGCCCATGCTGATGACCCACTTGGGTTCCATCATCTGGTCGTAGATCTGGCGCAGCACCGGGGCCATCTTCTGGCTGACCCGCCCGGCCACGATCATCAGGTCGGCCTGGCGGGGGGAGGCCCGGAACACCTCCATGCCGAAGCGGGCCAGGTCGTAGTGGGGCCCGCCGGCGCCCATCATCTCGATGGCGCAGCAGGCCAGGCCGAACGTGGCGGGGAAGACCGACTTGTGCCGGGCCCACTGGACGAGGTCCTCGATCTTGCCGGTGATCAGGTTGTGGTCGAGGCCCTCGAGGCCCTTGCTCATGTCCCAGGCCATGTCAGGCCGCCTCTCCCGGATCACCGCCCGAGGCGTCGAACCGACCCTCCAGGCCCACGCGGCGGACCGTCGAGGAGGTCGTGCGCATCTCGGACACCATGCCCGCGGCACCGGCCGGCATGGTGCGCTTGACCGGCCCCCAGTCCAGCGCGCCCTTGGAGATCTCGTAGGCGAGCGAGACGATGACGGGCAGCCCGAAGAGCACGATCGCGCCGATCCCGAACGGGCCCAGGTTCCGGTAGATCACCGCCCACGGGTACATGAAGATGATCTCGATGTCGAAGACGATGAAGCTCATCGCGATGAGGAAGAAGCGCACCGGGAAGCGCTCCGGCGTGCCCTTCGCCGGCACGATCCCCGACTCGTAGGGCGCCAGCTTCGCCCGGGTCGGGTTGCGCGGTGCCAACAGCCGCGACGTGGCCAGGCCGCCGACCGCGAACAGCACGGCCAGCACGGCCATCACCACCACGGGGAGGTACTGGCCCATCGGTGCTCAGCCCCCGCCGGCGGGGACGAGGTCGCGCGCCGCGGCGACGAGGCGGTCCCGCCGGTGCAGCATGTTGCAGAGGACCCCGAAGAAGATCCCCGAGGCCAGGGTGATCATCGCGGCCGGGAAGCGACGGTCGCCGATGTTGCGCTCGAGCAGGACCCGCACGACCGGCTTGTCCGGGTCGGCCTCCGGCGTGGGCGGGGGCTGGCCCGGCTCGGCCTCCTGGGGGATGACCGGCTGGATCTCGACCACCGCGTGGTGCGCGGGGTGGCGGAGGTTCACGAAGGTGTGCTCCAGCCAAAGGGCGACGCGGTCCCAACGGCTCGGGTTCGAGCCGAGCGTGTCCTTGCCGCCACGCTCGAACACGTAGGCGACGATGTAGTCGTCGGTGGAGTCGAGCCCGAGGCTGGTGAGCGGCTCCTCGACGATGGCCTCGTCGACCGCGGCCTTCGTCTCGCCGAAGGACGGGTCGGACTCCGCGATGACGGTCCAGCCCGAGGTGAGCGTGGGGTTGAGCTCGGCCACCGCGGTCTCGTAGTCGCCCGGCTCGAGGTCGTAGAGCTCGGCCGGGTCCTCCGGGAACTGCGAGGTGTCCAGGCGCCGCAGGTCGTCGTTGGCCGCGACGGCCTGGTCGATGTTGAACTCCCGGACCTCCCAGTGGGGGGCGGCACCGATCATGCCGATCCCGTAGATCCACCAGATGATCCCCATGATCACCATCCAGCCCCAGAAGCCGGTGGCGGCGAGCAGGAAGCCGAGGCGGTTCCCGGTGTTGGTGGCCAGGAGCAGGTACACCGAACCCATCAGCACGACGACGCCGACGCCGACGGAGAGGAAGCCGCGGATCTGCGGCTCCCACCCGATGCCGGCGAGCGTGTTCAGAAGCTGCATCTTCAGCGCTCCGTGGTCGTGGTCGTCGTGCGGGAGGACGAGGTGCCGGACCCACCCCCGGTCGGCTGCTCCTCGCCCGACGTGCGACCGAGCTCGCGGACGTAGTCGGCGATGGCCTCGATCATCTCCGGCGACATCATGCCGTCGTCGGGCGAGTCGACCGTGTTGGGGTTGTCGCCGAAGCCCGGCATCTTCCCGTTGCCCTGGCCGTTCTGGCCGTACCGGGCGCCGTGCTCGGTGCCGGTGGCGATGAAGTCGACGAGCTCCTCGATGTTGAGGAACTGGCGGGGGATGACCGGGTAGCGGAGGCTGAAGCCGTAGGCGCCCGAACCGTCGGGGAACCCGACGTAGTCGTCCAGGTCGGCGTCGGAGGGCTGGGCGCTGGCCTCGTTGATCGACCAGCCCCGCGTGTGGCAGCGGCCGCAGGAGTACGCACCGCCGGCGAAGCCGCTGGACCGGCCCAGGTTGAACAGGGCCTCCCCGACCTCGTCGTCGCCGTAGTCGATCTCCTCGTCCTCGTCGAGGCCCAGCTGGCTGCGCAGCTCGCCCTCGATGGCCGAGCGGGTCTCCTCGGGCGTCAGCTGGAAGGACTTGATGTACTCGATGATGTTGCCGACCTGCTGCTCGTTGAGCGGGCCGCCGCCGT
>JBFWTJ010000300.1:0-3748 GCA_050247895.1 Acidimicrobiia bacterium | reverse complement strand
CGCGCTCGTGTCCTTCAGGTCGGTGAACGGCTCAGGTGGTCGAGCCGCGACCCTTCGGACCTGTCAGCGGCGCTCGTCGGGAAGGGTGAGGTAACAGGTGTAGACGCCCTTGTTGAGGCTGCTCATGTGGTTGCCGCCGGCGGCCTCGCAGGCCTCCCAGCAGCGGTCCTCGGGCCCGACGCAGTCGAACAGCTCACGGCTGACATCGGCCGAGGCGCTGCTGGCGGTCCCGACGAAGCCGGCGAACGCGAGGCCGCTGATCGTGGCGACGCCGACGAGGCGGCTCTTGGTGGAGGGGTTCATCTCGTTGTCTCCTGTCCAGGTGGGAGGGTGGCCCCGGCCGGTTCGGTCGGGGCCGTTGCAGAGCGGCCCGCCTCGCGGGCGCTTACAGGCCGGGGCCCCGTCGGCTCGGCCCGGGTACCCTCGCCCCGGAGGTCCCGATGGCTGCACTCGTGCTCCTCACCCAGATCCCTGTCGGCCTCGACTCCGTCGTCGATGGCCGCGTGCCAGAGCGTCTCGCGCTCCACTGACGCGCTCACGTGCGGTTCAAGACGGCCGGAGAGGTCCGCAGGGTGGACCTGGCGCCGGTCGTCGACCTGTTCCCCGCCCTGTGGGACGAGTGGGCGGGCCTTCGCTTCGATGGGCACGGTCGCCTGCTGAACGGGATGACGGGGGGCGTGGTGGAGGGCTTGACCCTCGCCGAGGGCCGCCATCGGCAGCCGGGAGCCCGCTATCGGCTCACCGTGGTCACGCCGGAGGTGGACCTGCCGGATGCACTTCGGACCGAGCTCGACGAGGAGGCCTCTGCCCTGAGCCGACGCAAGGCGAGCCGGGACGAGTGGTCAGCGCACACCGCTCGGCGGCGGGAGGCGTCGGTGCAGGTCGGGACCCGACGTCACGACCTCGTCACCGTCCTGCACGAGGACACCGCCAGGAAGGTCGCGTTCACGGTGTCGCACGAGGACCAGCCCTGGTCGGTGGACGTCGTCGTCGAGCGGCGTCGCGTTCCCCGGGTCACGCTCGACGGATGCATCGATCTGACCGCTTCGCTCAGGGCGGCCGGGATGCCGGGCTGCCTGTCGGCTCTGTTCGGGGGAACAGGTAGGGGCACGGCCGCCGTCGACCTCGGGAGCCTCGAGCGCAGCGCCAGGGCACTGGAGGCCAGCGGTCGGGCGAACCGGTTCCGTGCCGAGGTCGCCGCCGACGTGCGCACCTCGGCGGCTCGGTGGGCGGTGAAGGGCCGTGCGAGGCTCCGAGCACGCGGGCTGGGGCGGCCGGTGCTCTGGTTCACGGGCCGCAAGCTGAGGTCCGGACTCGACCGGGCGTTCGCCGACCTCTGGGCCTCGGCGGACGCGATGTCCGCCGAGTTGGAGGAGGAGCTGCACCGACTCCGCGCCGCGATCCATGCCGAGGGCGGTCCTGCGGCCTTCGTCCGGCGAGCGCTCTGGGACGACGGCTTCGACGACGGGCTCGCTCGCTGGCGCGCCGACCGCCCTCGACGCTGAAGCACCGCCAGGTCGTTGCGTTGTCGCGATCACACGCATGCGGTCGTCGGAGGCTCGATCGCCCCGCTCCTCGCCCTCCTAGACCGGACGGAGCAACGACTCGATGATCTGGCCGGATTCGATGGACGCTGCCAGGTGGTCGCACCGGTCGACCCCGTGGAGATCGAGGAGGTGGCGGTCGCCCCAGAAGTAGGAGCGCTGAGTCCTGGTCCCCACCAGGACAGGTCCGCTGAGGTCGAACGAGCGCCACCGTCGCAACCACGGTCGCCAGCGAACCCGGCCGCCCCGCCGTACGAGGGCGCCCCGCCAGTACCGCCAGTCGGGCGCTCCCGAAGGATGAGCACGTGTCCGCACCCGCACGCTCCGCCCGCTCACCGCTCTGCGGTGCTTGCGCCGAAAGTAGGCGCCCCGGATCCCCTCGCCGATCTCACCGCCGATCAGTCCGCCGATCAGGTCCTCGGGCACGACCCATCATCACCCGGGCGTGCCGGGCCGTGCAGGTCCTCACGGCCTTCCCTGCCACCCTCGTGTCCGTGTCACGAGCGGATGTCGAGCGATGTCGCCGAGGCCTGACGTCCTCGTCGCTCAGATGTCGTAGTAGAGGGTGAACTCGTAGGGGTGGGGGCGCAGGCGCAGGGCGTCGACCTCGTGGGCGCGCTTGTAGCTGATCCACGTCTCGATCAGGTCGTCGGTGAAGACCCCGCCGGCGCGCAGGAAGTCGCTGTCGGCTTCGAGCGCGTCCAGCGCCTCCTCGAGCGAACCGGGTACCTGGGGGACCTGGGCCAGCTCCTCGGGCGGCAGGTCGTAGAGGTCCTTGTCCATCGGCGCCGGCGGCTCGATCCGGTTCTGGATCCCGTCCAGGCCGGCCAGGAGCATGGCCGAGAAGGCCAGGTAGGGGTTCGACGTCGAGTCCGGGCACCGGAACTCGACCCGCTTGGCCTTGGGGCTGCGCTGGCCCAGCGGGATGCGGCACGCCGCCGACCGGTTCCGTTGGCTGTAGACGAGGTTGACCGGGGCCTCGTAGCCGGGGACCAGGCGCTTGAAGCTGTTGGTCGTCGGGTTGGTGAAGGCGATGACGGCGTGGGCGTGGCGCAGCAGGCCGCCGATGTACCAGCGGGCCAGGTCGGACAGGCCGCCGTAGCCGGCCTCGTCGTAGAAGAGCGGTTCGCCGCCCTTCCACAGCGACTGGTGGGTGTGCATCCCCGAGCCGTTGTCCTCGAAGACCGGCTTGGGCATGAAGGTCAGCGACTTGCCCGCGGCCCAGGCCACGTTCTTCAGGACGTACTTGAACGTCATGAGCTTGTCGGCCATCGACAGCAGGGTGTCGAACCGGATGCCGATCTCGTTCTGGCCCCCCGACGCCACCTCGTGGTGGTGCAGCTCGGTCTCGATGCCGACGTCGTGGAGCCGGACCGACATCTCGGACCGCAGGTCCTGGTAGTGGTCCATCGGCGGGGCCGGGAAGTAGCCCTCCTTGGTCCTCGGCTTGTAGCCCAGGTTCGGGCGCTCGTCGGTGCCGGTGTTCCAGCTCCCCTCGACCGAGTCGACCCGGTAGAAGCTGCCGTTCGGGCGGGTCTCGAAGCGGACGTCGTCGAACACGAAGAACTCGGGCTCGGGCCCGAAGTAGGCGGTGTCGGCGACCCCGGTGGTGAACAGGTGCTCCTGGGCCTTCTGCGCGATGTACCGGGGATCCCGGCTGTAGCGCTCGCCCGTCACGGGATCGGCCACGAAGGCGTGCAGGACCAGCGTCTTGTGGGTGCGGAACGGGTCGAGGTAGGCGGTGTCGGGGTCCAGGACCAGGACCATGTCGGACTCCTGGATCTCCTGGAACCCGCGCACCGACGAGCCGTCGAAGGCGTGTCCGTCCTCGAACTGGCCCTCGCTGAGCTGCGCGGCCGGGATCGTGACGTGCTGCATGACGCCCGGCAGGTCGCAGAAGCGCATGTCGACGAACTCGATGCCCTCCGACGCGACCAGGTCCAGCACCTCTTGAGGGGTCCGCTCTTCGACTTCGACCTCCGGGACGAAAACGGGCGTGCGCCCCGGCAGGGGCCGGGGCGCACGCTAGGAGGGCCCGTCGTGCGGCGACAAGCAGCCGCCGCCGTCCGGGGTCGCTCGTCAGGCCAGCGCGGTGCAGATCGTGTCGACCAGCAGGCGGGTGGTGACGTACGGGTCGCAGTTGGCGTTGGGCCGCCGGTCCTCGATGTAGCCCTTCTGGTCGACCTCGACCTGCCAGGGGATGC
>JBFWTJ010000299.1:0-3884 GCA_050247895.1 Acidimicrobiia bacterium | reverse complement strand
GGCTGCCGGTGAAGGCCACCTTGTCGACGCCCTCGTGGCCCACCAGGTGCCGGCCCACCGCCACGCTCCCCGAGAAGATCGATACGGTCCCCTCGGGCAGGCCCGCCGCGGCCACCGCCTCGGCCAGCGGGTAGGCGCTCAGCGGTGACTCCGGCGCCTGCTTGATCACGATCGGGCAGCCCATCAGCAGGGCGGGGAAGAGCTTCTGGGCCGCGCTGAGCACCGGGCCGTTCCACGGCGTGATGCCGCCCACCACCCCGATCGGCTCGCGCAGCACGACCACGTCGCCCACGAAGCCCTTGCGGATCTCCCGGAACTTGACCAGCTCGGCGTCGGCCAGCGTCAGGGCCAGGAACCCGCTGACCGCCTTGGTCGTGATGGCGTCCATGTGGCGCCGGATCCCGCCCATCTCGTCGATCTGGAGGTCGACCGCCTCGGCGGCGCGGACGTCGAACTCGTCGGCCACCCGTTGGAGGGCCTCGACCCGCTCCTCGAAGGACAGGCGCGGCCACGGTCCCTCCTCGAACGCGGACCGGGCCGCGGCCACCGCCGCGTCGACGTCGGCCGTGGTCGCCGCCGGCACCCGGCCGACGATCTCCTCGGTCGTGGGCGAGGTGACGTCGAGCCACTCGTCACCGGCCGACCTCACCCACCGGTTGGCGATGAAGATGTCGTCACGTTCGAACACGGGATCCTCCTGTCACGGTGTCTCAGCTCAAGGCGGCGTCGCCGGCCAGCAGGCCCGTGACGTCGGAGATCAGCGCCTGGTCGACCAGCGCCCCGACCCGCTCGACGACCTCGGCGGCCGTCCTCGGGTCGAGCGCCACGACGGCGTTGGCGGCGAACTTCGCGGCCAGCTCGTCCCAGGTGAGGGGCTGGTCCAGCGATCCCCGCAGCACCCGCTGCTCGCGGCGCACCTCGCGCCCGTCGGTGGTCCGCACCGTCACGACCGCGCCCAGCTCGGGCAGGTCGGTGCGGGGCACGACCCGGATGCGGTCCCGGACCGGGGCCAGGCGCGCCACGTTGCGGTCCTCGAAGGTGGCCACGTCGACGGTGCCGTCGACGAGCGCGGCGGCCACGTTGAAGGCCAGGGAGAACTTCCCCTCCAGGCCGGTGGCGGGCCAGTCGTAGACCAGCACGTCGTTGGCCTGCCGGGCCTCGAGCTCCACGTCGATCCCCGCCACCCGGTCCGGCAGCAGGCCCATCTCCTCGCGCAGGGCCAGGACCCCCTCGATGGCGTAGTGGTTGGCCCCGCAGCACGGGAACCGCTTGAAGACCAGGCCCTCGTCGATGGCGAAGCCGCCCTCGCCCAGGCCCTTGACGACGTGGTCGAGCTCGCCCTCGCCCCGGCACAGCACCTCGTGCCAGCCGAACCGGCCCTCCAGCGCCTCGGTGCTGGCGGTGAACCCGGCGCGGGCCAGCAGGACGGCCTCCACCGCGGTCCGGTTGGCCACGCCGGCGTGGAAGGGCTTGGTCATCGTCCCGAAGTTGACCCGCAGGCCGCCGGCCTGCGACGCGGCGATCCCCAGCGCGCGCCGGGTGCCGTCCACGTCGAGCCCGGCCAGGCGTGCCGCCGCGGCCACCCCGCCGAACACCGCGTAGAGCGACGGCTTGTGGTAGCCCGCCGCGTACGGGCCCGAGACCTGGTCGGCGAACATGCGGGTCAGGCGGCTGGCCACCTCGTAGCCGAGCACGACCGCGTCGGCGAAGGCCGCGCCGGACGAGCCCTCCTGCTCCGCCACCGCGAGGACCGCGGGGAGCACGGCCACGCTGATGTGGCCGACGCCCAACCCGATGTCGTCGAGGTCCAGGGCGTGGGCCGCGGTGCCGTTGGCCAGCGCGGCCAGGGACGGCGAGAGCCGGGTGCCGCCACCGAAGACGACCGAGGGGCCCGGCCCCCCCTGGGCCCGGGCGTGCTCCCGGGCGATCCGGCCGGCGTCGGTCGTCGCGCCGGCCAGGGCCACCCCGGCCAGGTCGAGCAGTGCCCGGGCCACGTGCCGGCGCGAGGCGTCGGGCACCGCGCCGGCCGGGGTGCCGACCGCGAGCTCGGCCAGGCGCCGCGTGACCTCGGGGACCATCAGATGACGTCCTCCTCGGCCAGCCGGGCGATCTCGGCGCTGCTCATCCCGAGGAGCTCGCCCAGCACCCACTCGTTGTCCTCGCCGTAGCCCGGTGCACCCCGGTCGAGCGGCCCGCCGGCGTGCGGCGGCGTGGCCGACATCTTCACCGGCACCTCGGCCACCGGCCAGCGGCCGATCTTGGTCCCGGTCACCTCGGTGAGCCAGCGCAGGTGGGCCAGCTGGGGATCGACGTCGCAGCGATCCTCCGCGGTCTGGCACACGCCGGCCGGCACGCCGGCCTCCTGGAGCTCGGCCATCAGGGCGTAGCGCTCACGGGTCGCCGTCCACGCCCCGACCAGGCCGTCGAGCTCGTCCTGGCGTCGGAGGCGGCCGGCCAGCGTGGCGAAGCGGCTGTCGGCGGTCCAGGGCTCGCCGACCACCTTGGCCAGCGCCTGCCACTCGTCGTCCTCGAAGCAGGCCAGGGCGATCCAGCGATCCTCGCCGGCGCACGGGTAGGCCCCGTGGGGCGCGGCCGGCTTGTGGGGCGAGCGGTTGCCCGTGCGGGCCCACGCCCGGCCGTTGGCCGACCAGTCGAGCACCGCTCCGCCCGCGATGAACAGGCCGGACTCGGTCTGCGACGCGTCGATCCACTGGCCCCGCCCCGTGCGCTCCCGGTGGTGGAGGGCCGTCAGCATGGCGGTGGCGAAGCTGTACGCGCCGATCCAGTCCAGGTACGAGTAGCCCCACCCCGCCGGCATGGCCGGCTCGGGCAGGCCGGACATCTCCGAGATGCCCGACAGCGCCGCCGCGATCGGTCCGACGGCCCGGAACCGCCCGTAGGTCCCCCGGGTGCCCATGCCGGACTGCTGCGCGTAGATGATGTCGGGGCGGATCTCGCGCAGGGCGTCCCAGCCCAACCCCAGGCGGTCCATGACCCCGGGCGAGAAGCCCTCGGCCACGATGTCCGACATCGCCACCAGCCGCCGGGCGATGTCGAGCCCGCGAGGGTCCCGCACGTTGAGCGACAGGCCCCGCTTGCCCGGGTTCTTGTTGTTGAACTGGCCGCCCATGTCGGGGTCCTCGACGCCCGGCAGCGGTCCGGTCGCGGCCTCGCGGGCGGCCCGGCCGCCCACCGGCGCCATCGCGGCCAGGCGCGTGTCGGGGTTGCCCTTCCACTCGACCTTGATGCACTCCGCACCCATCGCGGCCAGGAAGCGCGTCCCACCGGCCGAGGCCAGGAACCAGGTGAAGTCCAGCACCCGCACGCCCTCCAGGGCGAAGGGCTTCCCGTGGACCGACAGCGCTGCCGGACGGTGCCGGGGCGCCGGCCGGGGTCGGGAACGCCACCGCCGCACCTCGTCCCACACGGCGTCGGCGTCCTCCCCCAGCCGCGGCGCGCGCCGGCCCACGACCCAGCTCGGCTCGGTGGAGACCCACTTGCGCACCGCGTAGGTGAAGGACCGGCCCTCCTCGGGGTGCTCGACCTCGGCGTAGGAGCCCCTGAGCCGCCAGTGGGGATCGTCCACGTTCTCGTGGGGCTTGCGCAGCGGGGCGCACACCACGCCGGCCTTCTGGGCCTCGGCCCAGGGCAGTCGCTCGTAGGTGTGCTTGCGGACCCAGCGCCCGACGGCCTCGGCCAGCTGCGCGCCCCGCTCCGAGTCCGGCGCCGAGCCGGGGATGGACCGGCCACCGGTGTCCTGGCCCCCCTCGGCGGCGAGCGCTCCGGCCAGGCCCCGGTCGGCCAGGTAGGCAAGGGTGTCCCGCGCGTCCTTGGCCCCGATGCGGGCGTGGGTCAGCCTGCGGCCGTCCTGGGTCGACCGGATC
>JBFWTJ010000298.1:0-3936 GCA_050247895.1 Acidimicrobiia bacterium | reverse complement strand
AGTCGGTCGGCCGCACCGTTGTGGAGATGCCGGTCTGACCGTTCAGGGCCGCGGCGTGCTGGGCGTCGCCTGCTCGTGGAGCATGTTGACGATGTCCTCGAGCCGACTGCCCGACGGCTCGCTGCCGTAGTCGTTCAGGACGTCACGCAACCGGCTCAGCACGTCGATCTTGCGCTCGAGCGACTCGACCCGGTCGGCCACGATCTGCGCGGCGCGCAGCCGCTGCTCGTCGTCGGTCGTCCCCGACAGGGCCATCCGCCCGATGAGGCGGATCTCCTCGAGCGTGAAGCCCAGCTCCTTGAGGGCCAGCGCGCCCTCGATGTAGAAGCGGTACTCGCGGGGGTACTTGCGGGTGCCCCCGGCGGACCGCGGCGGTTCGGGGAGGATCCCGAGGTCCTCGTAGTAGCGGATGGTGCGGTTGGACACCCCGGTCTCGGCCGCGAGGCGACCGATGCTGATGAGCTCGCCGTCCCCCTCGTCGTCCTCGCCGTGCCGGAGTGCTGGCACCCCGCCTCCTCCCCCTCGCGCTTGCTAGGCCAGCGACGCCTCTGCCCGGGCCCACTCGGCGTCGAGGATGCCCTTGAGGTACCCGAGGCGCTCCTTGCCGCTGACGAAGTCGAACTTCACCGTGCCGTAGGGATCGATCTTCTCCCGCAGCAGGCGGAGCTGGTCGGGCGTGGGCTCGGGCGTCGTCGGGATGTCGTCGGGCACCTCGAGCTCGAAGCCGGTGTTGTCGACCACGGTCTGGGCGTCGACGCCGGGGTTGAGGCTCTCGATGCGGAACGGCTTGTCGTCCTCCTCCTTGACCAGCACGGCCAGGTTGGTGACGACCACGATCGGGCCCGGCAGCAGGTGGGCCGCCTCGCGGGCGGCCTTGCCCACCTTCCAGCGGGTCCCGGTCACGAAGTTGACCTTGTCGACCAGGGTGCGGGAGTTGTGGTTGCCGAAGTAGGCCACCATGCGGCGGTACATCTTGATGACCTCGGCCGCACCGGCCCCGCCGGGAAGGCGGACGGCGGGCTTGTCGAAGTCGCCGATGACCGAGATGTTGATGGCGCCGGTGCCGTCGAACTGGGCCGACGACACGGCCTCGACCGCGCCGTTGTTGGCCAGGTGGATCGAGTTGACCTCGGTGAGCATCCCCCAGCGGCACACCGCGCCCTTGTAGGCCGCGGCCTCGGCGCCGGTGAAGCTGAGCTGCACCGGGCGCATGCCCACGGCGTCGAACCCGGTCAGGTAGACGTCGGGGGCGTGGGTCAGCTTGGCCAGCATGTAGGCCGCGTAGGCCAGCGGGGTGAACGACCCCATGACCACGACGCCCGACTCGTCGACCTCCGCGGCGACGCGGGTGACCATGAGCTCGTGGATCTCGTAGTCGCTCACGACTTCTCAACCTCCAGGGTCTGGGCCTGGTCGACCAGGGCGGCCAGGACCTTGTCTCGGCCGCCGGCGAAGACCCGGGCCCGGTACTGCTCCTCGGTCTCGCTGCGGATCTGCTCGAGGTACTCGGCGAAGCCCTCGCCCCCGGCCACGCCGGCGTACTCCATGAGCTGCCAGGCGTCGATGGCGTAGGACGGGATGTGCGAGGTGGGGTGGGCGCCGAAGGGCGCCTCGATCACCGCGTCGACGTAGTAGCCCGGCACCTTGGTCATGTGGGCCGTGGCCGCGATCTCGTCACGGGAGACGATCTCCTCGCAGGTGATGATGACCTTGCGGGCGGCCTTGGCCATCTCCACGTCGGGGCCCGAGGTGCCGTCCCACTGGGCGTTGCCCTCGGCATCGGCCCGCAGGGCGTGGACGATGGCCACGTCGGGCTCGATGGCCCGCACCGCGGTCAGCTCCTCGCCGGTGAACGGGCAGGTGGTGGTGGCGTAGATCTCGGGGTAGCGGGCCGGGATGTCGGAGCCGAACGGGCCCCGGTAGGGCAGGAACGGCACGCCGCGGCCCTGGGCCTCGAGGCCGATGAGCAGGCCCAGGCCGGAGAACTCGGTGAAGCCGAGTCCCTCCTTCTCGATGGCCTTGCGCATGTTGGGGGCCAGGCCGAAGGCCTCGAGGGTGACCATGGCGAACGACAGGTGCCGCAGGGTCCCCGCGCCGAGGAGCAGGTCGATGTCGACCGAGCCGACCACCGTGATGGCCTCGAGGTCCTTGCGGCCGGCCCGGATGAGCTGGCGGACGGCGGCCATGGGGTGGTTGGAGAACCAGCCCCCGCCCAGGGCCACGGAGGCTCCGTCCGGGACCAGCTCGCCGAGCTGCTCGAGGGGCACCACCTTGTCGGCCATCGTCACGCTCCGTGTCCTGCGCAGGGCTTCCGTAAGATCTTCCGTCTCACGTCAAATGTATTTCGGGGTCGGAGGCGGCGTCAACCGATGGCGCGCTGCACCCGACGTGGCGCGCTCACCGCCCTTCGAAGCGGGCCGGGCGCCGCTGCGCCGCGGCCTGCACGGCCTCGGCGAAGTCCGCGCTCGCCTCCACCGCGGCGCGCGCCGCGGCCACGTCGGCCGGGCGGCCCTCGGCCGCGGCGATGGCGGTGCGCAGGTAGCGCAGCACCAGGGGTGCCGCCGCGCACAGGCCGGCGACGACCCGGTCGACCTCCGCCGCGTGGTCCTCGACCTCGACCACCGAGGTGGCCAGGCCCAGCTCGGCGGCCCGCCCGGCGCCCAGACGGCTGCCGCCGACCATCAGCAGCGCCGTGGCCGGCTGGCCGAACCGGCGCACCATGAACTCCAGGCTCGCCGCGGTGTACGGGAACCCGAGCTTGGCCGCCGGCACCGCGAAGCTGGCCCGGGCCGAGGCGACGCGCAGGTCGCAGCGCAGAGCCAGCTCGCAGCCCCCGCCGTGGGCCGGGCCGTCGATCGCGGCCACCGTGGGGACCGGTGCGCCGGAGAGCAGCTCGTAGACCTCCGAGGCCAGGGCGTTGGCCCGGCCGCTGCGCATCTCGGTGGCGACGTCGGCGTCGAGCCGGAAGCCCGAGCAGAAGCTGCCCGGGACGGCACTGCCCACCACCACGCAGCGGTCGGCGGCCGGGTCGACGGCGCGCAGGGCCTCGGCCAGCGCGCCCAGCGACGAGGTGGCCAGGGAATTGCGGGTCGGCTCGTGGTCGAGCGAGATGCGCACCACGCCGTCCCGCCGCTCCACGTGCACGTCCGAACTGGCCCCCACGCGCCCTCCCGAGAATCGATCGCTGGCTCTATTTATCAGGCGCGGGCCCCAGGGAGAAGCTCCCCAGGATCCCCTTGGGGTCGAACAGGGCCTTGAGCCGGCCGCTGATCTCCTGGAACACCGGGTCCTTGAGCTGGTGGTAGTAGCGCTGGTTGTACGGGCCGATGCCGTGCTCGGCGCTGAAGGTCCCGTCCAGCTCGGCGATGAGCCCGTAGACCGCGCCCCGCAGCGCCGCCGTCTCGCCGGGGTCGGGCGGGCGGCCGTGGTGGAACGGGAACAGCAGGCCCACGTGCAGGCCGCCGTCGCCGTAGTGGCCCAGGTCGAGCGGGATCCAGTCCGGGTGGTCGGCGTCGACCAGCGCCTGGAGGCGCCGGCGGAACTCGGGGATCCGCGATCGGGGCAGCGACACGTCGACCCAGTCGCTGTGGCCCTCCCGGGTGTGCTCGGTCAGCCCGTGGCGCAGCTCCCAGAGGCGGACCGGGTCGCCGAACACCGCGTCCACCACGTGGCCGGCCGCGGCCGCGTCGGCCAGCAGGCCGGCCAGCAGCTCCTGGAGGTCGAGGCCGCCCCCGGCCGGCGTCGTCGACGAGAGCTCGATCAGCACGGCCAGCTCGGGCAGGGCGTCGTCGTCGGCGAAGCCGATCCGCAGGCCCGGCGTGTGGCGCCGGCGGATCTCCAGCACCCGGCGCGACATGGACTCGTAGCTGGTCAGGAACTCGCCCGCGCCGGCCTCGACCGCCTGGAGCAGGGCGAAGGCCGCGACGTCGTCGGTCA
>JBFWTJ010000297.1:0-3958 GCA_050247895.1 Acidimicrobiia bacterium | reverse complement strand
GCCGCGGCCACCCGGGCCCCGCGCCGCCGACCACCGATGGCCCCCAGGAACCGCAGCACGCCGACCCCGCCCGCCGCCGCGACCAGCGCCGCGACCCGGCCGACCCCGGTGCTGGTCTGCGGCGCGGCCCGGTACGACAGGAAGCCGACGAGCCCGAAGGCGCCGAACGCGCCGACGTCCACGCCCCGCCGGCGTCGGGACCCGACACCGACCAGGGCACCGAGCACCAGGCAGGTCACCACGATCCCCACGACGAGCGCGACCTTGTCCCGGGTGCCGAAGAGCTCGACCGCGAGGTCCTTGAGCGAGGCCGCGAACCGGTCGATGAACTGGTCGCCGACCGCGGTCACCAGGGAGGGCCCGGCCGGGTCGAGGCCGGTGACGAGCTCCGACAGCGCCAGCGCCGAACCGGCCGCCACCGACCCGGCCAGGGCGTCACGTCCCCACGACCCCGGGGACCGGGTCGCCACCGTCGCCCGGGCGGTGCTGGTGTCGTCGGTGAGCACGGCCCAGAGCTTGTCGCAGCACCCTCACCGGCGCCGAACAGCCCGGGAAACTCCGGCGAAACTCGTCGGCGTCGACCGGCCGGTGCCCGAGCCCGGGGGTACCTTGGCGCCGGTGCCAGCGTCAGGCGGTTCGGTCCTGGTCGTCGACGACGAGCCGATGGTGAGAGAGGTCGTCGGCCGGTACCTGGCCCGCGAGGGGATCCAGGTCCACGAGTCTGCCGACGGCGACAGCGCGCTGGCCTGGCTGGCGTCCAACCGCCCCGACCTGGTCGTGCTCGACATCATGCTGCCCGGGCTCGACGGCCTCTCCCTGCTGCGCACGCTCCGGGCCAAGGGCAACATCCCGGTGATCCTGCTGTCGGCTCGCGTCGACGAGGTCGACCGGGTGCTCGGCCTAGAGCTCGGTGCCGACGACTACGTGACCAAGCCGTTCTCGCCCCGGGAGCTGGCCGTCCGGGTGCGCACCGTGCTCCGCCGGACGGGCGGGGCCGAGGTGCACCGCCACCGCCGGGGCATCCTCGACTTCGGTCAGATGCGCATCGACCTCGGTGCCCGCGAGGTCCACGTCGGGGACCGGATGGTGACGCTGCGGCCCAAGGAGTTCGACCTGCTCGCCGTGCTGGCCGGCTCCCCCCGCCAGGTCTTCAGCCGGCGCCAGCTCCTCGGCCTGGTCTGGGACTCTGCGCCGGAGTACCAGGACCCGGCCACCGTGACCGTCCACGTCGGCCGCCTCCGCCAGAAGCTCGAACCGGACCCCGAGGCCCCCCGCTGGATCACCACCGCCCGGGGGATCGGCTACCGGTTCGAGCCTTGAAGGGGACCGGGTCGTGAGGCTCGCCGGATGGGCGGCGTCGCTCGCCCTGGGGTGCGGGCTGGTGGCGCTGGCCGGCCGGGGCCTGGGCCGCGGCCTGCGCCGCATCGGCTCGCTGCGGGCCCAGGTGCTGGTCGTCACCCTCGTGGCGCTGGCCACGGGCGCCCTCGTCGCGGTGGTGCTGGCCCGGGCGATGGTCCTCGACGCCGGCGAGGTCCGCCGCGTGGTGGGCGTGCTGGCCCTGACCGCGGGCTTCGCCACCGTGCTGGTCCTGACGTCTCTGGCGCCGCTGGGCCGCGACGTGCGCCGCATCGAGGTCACCGTGCGGGCCCTCGAGGGCGGCGACCGCACGGCGCGGGCCGGCGTGGACCGCGACGACGAGCTCGGCCACGTCGCCCGAGCGCTGGACGACGTGATGGCGCGGCTCGACCAGCTCGAGTCCGAGCGCCAGCTCGCCGACCGCCAGCGACGGACGATGTTCTCCCACGTCAGCCACGACTTGCGCACGCCCCTGTCGGCCCTGCGGGCCGCGCTGGAGGCGCTCCAGGACGGCCTCACGCCCGACCCGCACCGCTACCTGCGCTCGATGGAGCGCGACGTGGCCGCGCTGACCTCCCTGGTCGACGACCTCTTCCTCCTGGCCCGGATCGAGGCCGGCGAGGTCGTCCCCCTTCAGGTGCGGGTCGACCTGGCCGAGATCGCCGACGAGGCCGTCGAGGCCCTGGCACCGGTCGCCACGGCCCACGACGTCGGGCTCGTGGTCGACGGCGGCGCGGCGGCCATGGTGCTCGGCGACCCGGTCGCCCTCGGCCGGGTCGTGCGCAACCTGGTCGACAACGCCATCCGGCACAGCCCGCCCGGTTCGACCGTGCGGGTCGTGGTGCACGACGACGGCCGGCCGACGGTGCGGGTGGTGGACCAGGGCGCGGGGTTCCCCGCCGCGTTCCGCGGTGCGGCGTTCGACCGCTTCAGCCGGGCCGACACCAGCCGGAGCCGCACGACCGGCGGCGCCGGGCTGGGCCTCGCCATCGCCCGGGGCCTGGTCGAGGCGCACGACGGCGCGATCTGGATCGAGGACCCGCCTCCGAGCTGCGTGGCCTTCAGCCTCCCGGTCCCGCCCCAGCCCGGCCGGCCAGCCGGCCGGGCTGGGGCGAGCTAGGGCGGTGGGCTAGGGCCCGCCCGGTCCGGAGGTGCTGTGGACGAAGCTCGACCACAGGGCGGCGTAGCGGCCCTCGACGCCGAGCAGCTCCTCGTGGCTGCCGTCCTCGACGACCCGGCCCTCCTCCACGACCAGGATCCGGGGCGCGGCGCGGGCGGTCTGGAGGCGGTGGGCGACCAGCAGGGTGGTGCGACCCCGGGCCACCAGCGACATGGCCCGCTGGACCTTGGCCTCGGTGGCCAGGTCCAGGTTGGCCGTGGCCTCGTCGAGCAGCAGGATCGCCGGGTCGACCAGCTCGGCCCGGGCCAGGCTGATGAGCTGGCGCTGGCCGGCCGACAGCGAGCCGCCCTGCTCGCTGATGGGCGTGTGGTAGCCGTGGCGCAGCGAGGCGACGAGCTCGTGCGCGCCGACGGCCCGGGCGGCCCGCTCCACCTCCAGGTCGGTCGCGGTGGGCCGGCCGTAGGCGATGTTGGAGCGGACCGTGCCCGAGAACAGGAACGGCTCCTGGGGGACGAAGCCGATCTGGGCCCGGTAGGCGGCGAGGTCGAGCCGGTCGAGGGGGAGCCCGTCGACCAGGACCCGCCCCCGGGTCGGATCGTAGAAGCGGGCGATCAGCTTCACCAGGGTCGACTTGCCCGCACCGGTCGTGCCCACCAGCGACACCACCTGGCCCGGGGCGAGGTCGAGGTCCATCTCGTGCAGGGCGACCAGGCCCGTGCTCGCGTAGGCGAACTCGACGCCGTCGAAGCGGATGTGGCCGGCCAGGCGCCCGGGCACGATCGGGTCCTCGGCCTCGGGGGTGGTCGACGGCGTGTGGAGCAGCTCGCCGATCCGGCCCACCGCCACCTTGGCCTGCAGCCACTGGTCGAACACCGTCGAGAGCTGCTGGAGGGGCGCGAAGAACTGGTCGAGCAGCAGCAGGAAGGCGACCAGCACGCCGGGCGACAGCTCGCCCCGGCGGAGCTGCTGCGCGCCCACGACCAGGCAGATGCCCTTGGCCACCAGGCTCATGGCCTGGAGGAACGGGAAGTACCGGGAGGTCAGCTCGACCGAACGGTGGCGGGCGGCCACGTGGTCGTCGGCCAGGCGGCCGAACCGGGCCTCGTTGGCCTCCTGCTGGCAGTGGGCCTGGCTGACCCGGGCCCCGGCCAGGCTCTCCTGGAGGTCGGCGTAGAGGATGGACAGGTGCTCCCGGGCCACCAGGTAGCTCTGGCCCGACAGGTGCTGGTAGGTGAGCGAGGCGACGACCAGCGCGGGCAGCACCACGCCCACCGCCAGGGCCAGCCAGGGGTCCAGGACCACCAGCGTGACGGCCGTGCCCAGGCAGGCCAGGAGGCTGACCAGGGCCAGCAGCAGGCCCTGCTGGAGGAGCTGGGCCAGGGCCTCCACGTCGGAGGTCATCCGGGTCATGATCTTCCCGGCCATCTGCGAGTCGAAGTAGTCCAGCGAGAGGCGCTGGAGGTGGGCGAAGGCCCGCACCCG
>JBFWTJ010000296.1:0-4001 GCA_050247895.1 Acidimicrobiia bacterium | reverse complement strand
GGTCGACTACCTGCGGGCGGTGCGCGCCGCGGGCGCGCCGACCGCGGTGGTGTCGGCCAGCCGCAACTGCCGGGACGTGCTGGAGGCGGCCGGGATCGCCGAGCTGTTCGACGTGCGGGTCGACGGCGTGGTGGCGGCCGAGCTCGGCCTGCCGGGCAAGCCGGCGCCCGACACCTTCCTCGCCGCGGCCCGGGCCCTGGAGCACCGGCCGGCCGCGTGCGCGGTGTTCGAGGACGCCGCCGCCGGGGTTGCCGCCGGCCGGGCCGGCTCCTTCGGCTGGGTCGTGGGCGTGGACCGGGTCGGCCAGGCCGCGGCGCTGCGCGACCACGGGGCCGACGTCGTGGTGGCGGACCTGTCCGAGCTGCTGGAGGCCCGCCGATGAACGACGGCCTGTTCGCCGTCGACCCCTGGTCGATCCCCGAGCCGGTGCTGCACCTCGAGCACCTCGAGCACGCCGAGTCGGTCTTCGCCCTGTCCAACGGCCACATCGGCCTGCGGGGCAACCTCGACGAGGGGGAGCCGCACGGCGTGCCCGGCTCCTACCTCAGCGGCGTGTACGAGTCGATCCCCCTGCCCTACGCGGAGCCGGGCTACGGGTACCCGGCCGAGGGCCAGACCCTCATCAACGTGACCAACGGCAAGCTGGTCCGGCTCCTGGTCGACGACGAGCCCTTCGACATCCGCCAGGGCACCCTGGAGCGCCACGAGCGGGTCCTGGACCTCCGGGCCGGGCTGCTGCGCCGCCACGTCGAGTGGACCTCGCCCGCCGGCAGGCGGGTGCGGGTGCGCTCGACCCGGCTGGTGTCGTTCGTGCAGCGGGCCATCGCCGCGGTCGAGTACGTGGTCGAGGCGGTCGACGAGCCCGTCCGCATCGTCGTGCAGTCCACCCTGGTGGCCAACGAGCCGGTGCCGGACCAGGAGCGGGACCCCCGGGTCGGTTCGAGCCTGAGGGCGCCGCTGGTCAACGAGTACCACGCCCACCACGACCTGGAGACCGCGCTGGGCCACCGGGTCCGGCGCAGCGGCCTGCGGGTGGCGGCGGGCCTGGACCACGTGGTGCAGGGCCCGCACGGCACGGTCACCGCGGTGGAGAGCGAGTCGGACCTGAGCCGGCTGTCGGTCAGCACCGAGCTGGCCCCGGGGGAGTCGCTGCGGGTGGTCAAGCTCATCGGCTACGGCTGGTCGAGCCGCCGCTCGATGCCGGCCCTGCGGGACCAGGTCGACGCCGCTCTCGCCGCGGCGTCCCGCACCGGCTGGGACGGCCTGGTGTCGGCCCAGCGGGCCTACCTGGACGAGTTCTGGGCCCGGGCCGACGTGGAGGTCGACGGCGCCCCCGAGATCCAGCAGGCGGTCCGCTACGCGATCTTCCAGGTGCTCCAGGCCGGGGCCCGGGCCGAGGGCCGGGGCATCCCGGCCAAGGGCCTGACGGCACGGGGCTACGACGGGCACACCTTCTGGGACCTGGAGACCTTCACCCTCCCCCTGCTGACCTACACGCTGCCCGGGGCGGCGCGGGACTCCCTGCGCTGGCGCCACGACTGCCTGCCCGAGGCCCGGGAGCGGGCCGGCCAGCTCCACCTGCGGGGCGCAACCTTCCCGTGGCGGACGATCAAGGGCGAGGAGTGCTCGGCCTACTGGCCCGCGGGCACGGCCGCGTTCCACATCAACGCCGACATCGCCGATGCCGTGCGCCGCTACGTCGCGGCCACCGGCGACACCGACTTCGAGGAGGGTCCCGGGTTCGAGCTGCTGGTGGAGACGGCCCGGATGTGGGCGTCGCTGGGCCACCACGACGCCGAGGGCCGCTTCCGCATCGACGGGGTCACCGGGCCCGACGAGTACACCGCGGTGGTCGACAACAACACGTTCACCAACCTGATGGCGGCCCGGAACCTGCGCAGCGCGGCGGACGTGGTCGGCCGCTACCCGGGGCGGGCCGAGGAGCTGGAGGTGTCGGGCGCCGAGGTCGCGGCGTGGACCCGGGCGGCCAAGGCCATGGTCGTGCCCTACGACGTCGAGCTGGGGGTGACGGCCCAGTCGGAGGGGTTCACCCGCTACCGGCGCTGGGACTTCGAGGGGACGCCGCCCGACTCGTACCCGCTGCTGCTCCACCACCCCTACGCGCTGCTGTACTCGAGCCAGGTGGTCAAGCAGGCCGACCTGGTCATGGCCCTGTACCTGTGCGGCGACGAGTTCGACGTCGAGCAGAAGCGGCGGGACTTCGACTACTACGAGGCGATCACCGTGCGGGACTCGTCGCTGTCGGCGTGCACCCAGGCCATCGTGGCCGCCGAGGTCGGGCACCTCGACCTGGCCTGGCGGTACCTGCGCGAGACCGCGCTGATCGACCTGCACGACACGGCCAACAACACCGGCGACGGCCTGCACCTGGCGTCGCTGGCGGGGACCTGGTTGGCGGTGGTGGCCGGCTTCGGGGGGATGCGGGACCACGGCGAGACCCTGGCCTTCGCGCCCCGCCTGCCGGCCCAGGTCCGCCGGATCGCCTTCCGGATCCTGTACCGGGGGAGCTGCCTGAAGGTCGAGGTCCTCCCCGGGCGGACCGTCTACGAGCTGGTCGACGGCGCCCCGCTCGGGGTGGTCCACCACGGCCTGCCGATCACCCTCGAACCCGACCGGCCCCTCGAGGTGTCGTGCCCCCCGCCGGTCGACCTGCAGGTCCCCTCGCAGCCCGCGGGCCGCGAGCCCGGTGCCCACGGCGTGGGCGAGGACCGGCCCCCGGGCCGCCAGGGCCCCCGCCAGTAGCCCTGTGCCGTGGGCGCCCGACCACGGAAACTTGATGTTGACGTCAACATTGATAGCGTGTCGCGCGGGATCGAGCCGAGGGGGTGGGGCATGTCCGTCGAAGCGGTGTCCGGGAGCGCGCTGGACGTGGTGCGCGCCTTCGTCGAGCGGTTCGTGCGGCGGGAGGTCGACGCCGCCCTCGAGCTGCTCCACGAGGACGTCGTGGTGCACGAGTGCGACTCGGTGCCCTACGCCGGCGACCACCAGGGCAAGGCAGCCTTCGTGGCCCTGGCCGTGGCCGTGCGGGACGTCTGGGAGTTCAAGGGCCGGCCTTCGGTCCGGTTCTTCGAGGCGCCCGACGGGGCCGTGGCGGTCATCCGCAACGCGGCCGCGTCCCGGGCCACGGGTCGGTCCATCGACCTGAGGTTCACCGAGGTGTACACGGTCCGCGACGGCCGGATCGCCGAGATCGAGATGTTCTACTGGGACACGGCCGAGATGGCCGCGGTGGACGGAGGAGGAGGAGCTCCCGACGCCCGTTGTTGACATCGACGTCAACTTCAGTTACGTTCCTGGCGGGCGGTCAGGACGACCGTCCGGGGACGAGGGGGTGGGGCTGTGCTTCGATCTGTCGCGCGCGCCAGGAGGGCGATCGCCACCGTCACGGTGGCCGTCCTGGCGCTGGCCGCATGTGGTTCCGACGACGACGAACCCGTCGGCGCCGGGGGAGGAGGCGGCGGGTCCGAGAGCTCGGGCGACGACCAGGTCACCGCGGCCCGGGCCCGCGTCGAGGAGGCGCTCGCCGAGCCGACCGAGTTCATCGGCCGGGAGCCGCTCAGCGAGGTGCCCGAGCCCGGCAAGGAGCTGATCTTCCTCCGTTGCTCGCTGCCGGTGTGCTCGATCATCGCCGCCGCCTTCCAGGACGCCGCCGCCGTGCTCGACTGGAAGGCCGAGATCATCGACTTCAGCAGCACCGACCCCGAGTCGGTCATCGCCGCGATGAACCAGGCGGTCGACGCCGCCCCCGACGGGATCGCCATCACCGGGCTGCCGATCAGCGCCTTCGAGGAACCCCTGGCCCGGGCCCAGAAGGCCGGGATCCCCGTGTCGATCGGTGCGGTTGCCGACGTCGAGGTCGGCGGGATGGACGGCAACGGCGTCGTGGGCCTCAGCTCCGGGCCTGCCACGGTGCTCGCCGCCGCCTACATGGTGGGCGACTACATGATCGCGGACTCCGAGGGCGAGGCGAACGTGGCCAT
>JBFWTJ010000295.1:0-4010 GCA_050247895.1 Acidimicrobiia bacterium | reverse complement strand
GCGAGCGCGGTGGCCAGGGCCGCGGTCGCCCGGCCGACGGCGACGACGAGCGGGCCGAAGCGGCGGGCACGGGCGCGGTGTGGGGACATCTCGGGTCGCGGGGTGGGGGCGCCCAGTCTGCCAGTCGCCCCGGGGCGACCTGCACACTGGGCCGGTGACCGACGTCGTGCTCCTCGAACGGCAGGACGGGGTGGCCCAGGTCGCCCTCAACCGGCCCGACAAGCTCAACGCCCTGGACCTCGAGGTCCTGCACGGCCTGGTCGGCGCGGCCGAGGCGGTCGCCGCCGACCCCTCGGTCCGGGCCGTGGTGCTCACCGGGCGGGGCCGTGGCTTCTTCGCCGGCCTCGACCGCACGCTGCTGGCCGCGATGGCCGGGGCCCGATCCGGGGCGACACCGGGGGACGCGCCGGCCGGGGGAGCGGGGACCGACCTGGCCCAGCGCGCCGTGCGGTGCTGGCGTGAGCTGGCCGTGCCCGTCGTGGCCGCCCTGCACGGCCCGGTCCTCGGCGGGGGTCTCCAGGTGGCCCTGGGTGCCGACCTGCGGGTCGTGCACCCCGACGCCAGCCTCGGGATCCTCGAGCTGCGCTGGGGCCTGGTCCCCGACATGGGTGCCACCGAGGCGCTGCCCCGGCTCGTGGGCCTGGAGCGGGCCAAGGACCTCGTGCTCACCGCCCGCACCCTCAGCGGCACCGAGGCCGTCGCCATCGGGCTGGCCAGCCGCACGGCGACCGACCCGCTGGCCGCGGCCACCGAGCTGGCCCACGAGCTGTCCCGGCACAGCCCCGGCTCCCTGGCCGCGGCCAAGCGCCTCCTGGAGGCCTCGGCCGACCGCACCGTCGAGGCCCAGCTCGCCGCGGAGCGGGCCGAGATCGGCGCGCTCGTCGGCTCGCCCGACCAGGTCGAGGCCGTGGCGGCCCAGATCGAGGGCCGCGCGCCCCGCTACCGCTGAGCCCCGGGCCCGGCCGCCCCGCCGGGAGGACCGACCCCTGAGGCGTCGACGGGTTGCACCTCGTCGGGGCCCTGTCCCGGGTCGGCGCCCGGTCGGCCCCGCCCGGAGGTCCCAGGGCTACGGTGCGGGCACCAGCTTCCGTCGATCTCCATCCGCAGGCGCCCCGCCTGCGCCGGGCGACGAGGGCGGCAGCTGTCCCGGCACGACCGAGGTCGTCGCCGGCAGGGTTCCTCGGCGGGCTCCGCAGACCGAGGGAGACGTGATGTCGACGTTCCGTTCGACCAACCCCGCCCGACCGGCCGAGGTGGTCGTCGAGCTACCCGCGCAGGGCCCGGCCGAGGTCGACGCGGCCGTGGCCCGCGCCGCCGAGGCGCAACGGGCGTGGGCCCGGGTCCCGGTGCCCGAGCGGGCCGAGCGCATCGCCGCGGCCGGTGCCGTGCTCGCCCGACGCAAGGACGAGCTGGCCACCCTCGTCGGGCGCGAGGTGGGCAAGGTCCGCGCCGAGGCCGGCGGCGAGGTCCAGGAGGCGATCGACATGGCCGCCTACGTCGCCGGCCGGGGGCGCGCCGCCTGGGGCGAGGTCGTGCCCTCGGAGATGCCCGACAAGCTGTGCTGGACGACCCGGATCCCGGTGGGCGTCGTCGGCCTGGTCACGCCGTGGAACTTCCCGGTGGCCATCCCGTCCTGGAAGTGCTTCCCCGCCCTGCTGGCGGGCGACGGGATCGTCCTCAAGCCCTCCGAGCTGGCACCGGCCTGCGCCGTGGCCTTCGTCGACGCGTCCGTCGAGGCCGGGATCCCCGGCGCGCTGCTCCAGCTCGTCCACGGGGGCGCCGAGCCTGCCGCAGCGCTGGTGGTCCACCCCGGGGTCGGCGCGGTGTCCTTCACGGGATCGGTGGCCACGGGCCGGGCGGTGGCCGCGGCGGCCGCGCAGGCCGGGCCGAAGCTGGTCAGCCTGGAGCTCGGCGGCAAGAACGCCATGATCGTCCTCGACGACGCCGACCTGGACCTGGTCGCCGACGGGCTGGTCTTCGGCGCCTTCGGCACCGCCGGCCAGCGCTGCACGTCGACCTCGCGCCTCGTCGTGCAACGCGGGGTGGCCGGCGCGGTCCTCGAGGAGCTCGTGGCCCGGGCCGGCCGGCTCCGGCTCGGCGATCCGCTCGATCCCCGGACCGACGTGGGCCCCGTCGTGGACACCGCGGCCGCGGCACGCATCGAGGCCGTCGTCGAGCGGGCCCTCGGCGAGGGGGCGGCCCTGGCCGTCGGGGGCCGGATCCGCACCGACGTGGCCGGCTGCGAGGGGGGCGCCTTCGTCGAGCCGACCGTGCTGACCGGCGTGAAGCCCTCCCACCGCGTGGCCCAGGAAGAGGTCTTCGGTCCCGTGCTGGCGGTGGTCGAGGTCGAGGACCTCGACGAGGCGGTGGAGGTCGTCAACGGCGTGGAGTACGGCCTGTCCGCCGCCGTCTACACCCGTGACCTGGACCGGGCCCTCGCCGCGGTGGCCCGGATCGACACCGGGATCGCCTACGTCAACGCGCCCACCATCGGCGCCGAGATCTCCTTGCCCTTCGGGGGCACCAAGCGCACCGGCAACGGCTTCCGCGAGGCGGGCACCCGGGGCATCGAGCAGTTCAGCCAGGTCAAGACGGTCTACGTCGACTACTCGGGCCGACTGCAGCGGGCCCAGATCGACAACCGCGCCGGGGCGGCCCGATGACCGCCGTCCAGGCCGGGCCCGGTGCGGCCACCGAGGACTGGCTCGCCCGCTATGCCCGGGTCGTCGCACCGGTCCTGCCCACCTACTTCGACGTGGTGGCCGACCACGCCCTGGGCTCGTGGATCTGGGACGTCGAGGGCCGCCGCTACCTCGACCTCGGGTCGGGCATCGCGGTGACCAACGTCGGCCACCGCCACCCCCGCGTCCAGGCCGCCGTGGCGGCGCAGCTGGAGCGGGTGTGGCACACCTCGGTCGTGACCCGCCACACCGGCTACATCGCCCTGGCCGAGCGGATCGGCGGCCTCTGCCCGTTCTTCGCCGCGCCCCGCACCTTCCTGTGCAACAGCGGGGCCGAGGCGGTCGACGGCGCCGTGAAGCTGGCCCGCCAGGCCACGGGCCGCCCGGGCATCGTGGCCTTCCGCCGCGGGTTCCACGGCCGCACGCTGGGCGCCACCAGCCTCACCACGGCCAAGGGCGCGTACCGCGCCGGCAACGGCCCGCTCCTGCCCGACGTGCACTTCGCCCCCTACTGCACCGCGGGCCGGGTGGTCGAGGACCTGGCCGAGCTCGACCGGGTCCTCGACCTGGAGGCACCGGCCCGGGACGTCGCCGCCCTCGTCGTGGAGCCGGTCCTGGGCGAGGGGGGCTACGTCGTGCCGCCGGTGGCCTGGCTCCGGGGGCTGCGGGCACGCTGCGACGCGCACGGCATCCTGCTCGTGTTCGACGAGGTCCAGTGCGGCGTGGGCCGCACCGGACGGCCCTTCGCGGCCGAGACCTTCGGCGTGACCCCCGACGTGATCCTCTTCGCCAAGGGCATCGCCTCGGGCCTCCCGCTGGGCGGGTTGGTCGCACCGGCGGCGGTGATGGATCGCTGGCCCCACGGTGCCCACGGCACGACCTTCGGCGGCAACCCGCTCGCCTGCGCGGCGGCGCTCGCCACCCTCGACGTGCTGGCCGACGAGGGCCTCTACGAACGGGCCGTCGCCATCGGGACCCGGGTCCGGACCCGCCTGGCCGCCGCGCCGGGCCCGGTGGTCGAGGTGCGCGGCGTGGGCGCGATGATCGGCGTCGAGCTGGCCGACCGGGCCACGGCGGAGGCCGTCCAGCGGCGCTGCCTCGACCAGGGCGTGCTGGTGCTGAGCTGCGGGCCCGAGGGCAACGTGCTCCGGCTGATCCCCCCGCTCACCATCAGCGACGAGGAGCTCGACCTGGGCCTCGACGTGCTGGTCGCCGCGATGGGGGCGTTCGTCGGTTGAGCCGTCCGGGCCGCGGCCCGGTCGTGGTCCGGGGGGTCAGGGCCCCTCGGACCACGCACCCCGGTCGACCAGCACGTCGCGCAGCACGGCC
>JBFWTJ010000294.1:0-4021 GCA_050247895.1 Acidimicrobiia bacterium | reverse complement strand
CGCCGGCCGGGGTGGTCGCGGTCGAGGTGAACCTGTCCTGCCCGAACACCGAGGCGGGACGGGACCTCTTCGCCCACTCGCCCGAGGACACCGCCGCGGGGGTCGCGGCGTGCCGGGCCTGCGAGCGGCCGCTGTGGGCCAAGCTCAGCCCCAACACGTCGCGGATCGTCGAGGTCGCCGCGGCCGCCGGGGCGGCGGGCGCCGAGGCGGTCACGCTGGTCAACACCGTGATGGGGATGGCCATCGACCCCGAGACCGGGCGGTTCCGGCTGGGCTCGGGCCCCCGCGGTGGCGGCCTGTCGGGCCCGGCGGTCCATCCGGTCGCGGTCCGGGCCGTCTTCGACGTGCACGCGGCCCTGCCCGACCTGCCCGTGGTGGGCGTGGGCGGCGTGTCCTGCGGCGCCGACGCGGCCGAGCTGGTGCTGGCCGGGGCCACGGCGGTCCAGGTCGGCACGGCGACCTTCGCCGACCCCCGGGCGCCGGCCCGCGTGCTCGACGAGCTCGTGGCCTGGGCGGTCCGGACCGGTCGCACCGACCTGGCCCGGGCCACCGGGGCCGCCCACCGACAGGAGGGTCCATGACCGAAGCCGCCCCCGACGAGGTGCGTGCCCACCTCGCCATCGCCCTCGACGTGGACGACGAGGTCGTGGCCCTGCGCCTGGCCCGCGAGGTCCGCCCCTGGTTCGGCGTGGCCAAGGTCGGCATGGAGCTCTACTACGCGGCCGGCCCGTCCATCGTGGAGGCGCTCATCGACCTCGACTTCGACGTGTTCGCCGACCTGAAGCTCTACGACATCCCCACCACGGTCCGCAAGGCGGCCCAGGTGGTGGGCAGCCTCGGTGCCCGCTACCTCAACTCGCCCGCCGCGGCCGGCGAGGCCACCGTCGGGGCGATGGTCGAGGGCTTCCTGGCCGGGGCCGCCGCGGCCGGCACGGCCGATCCCATCCCGCTGGCGGTGACCGTGCTGACCAGCGAGGCGACCGCCGACGAGGCCGTGCTGCGGGCCCGGGTCGAGCTCGCCGTGGCCACCGGCTGCCACGGCGTGGTGTGCGCGGCCTCGGACCTGGCCGTGGTCCAGGACGTGGACTCGGGACTGGTCACGGTGGTCCCCGGGATCCGCCCGGCCGGCGCGCCGACCCACGACCAGGGCCGGGTCGCCACCCCGCGGGCGGCGGTGGAGGCCGGGGCGGGGGTCCTGGTGGTGGGCCGGGCCGTCACCGAGGCCGGTGACGTGGCGGCGGCGGCGTCGGCCGTCGCGGCCGAGCTCGGCTCGTCGCCCCCCTGAGCGACCGGAGGTACGCGCCCAGGTCGGTCCCGCCCGCGGCGACGTGCTCGACCAGCTTGGAGCCGACCACCGCCATGTCGAAGCCGAGCTCGGCCACCGCGGCGAGCTGTTCGGGGCGCTGCAGGCCGATGCCGACCGCGACGGGCAGCTCCGGTGCGGCGGCCCGGAGCCGGCCCCTCATCTCGGCGAGCTGGTCGCGCAGCTCGCCGTCGATGGTCGCCGCGGCACCGGTGGTGGCGGCCGGCGAGGCCTTCACGTACACGACGTCGCCCTGGGAGACGGCCCACTCCAGGGCCCGGTCGTCGGCCCGGGCGTCGAGGAGGGTGACCGAGGCCAGGCCGATGGCGCGGGCCCGGTCGGCGACGTAGGCGCCCTCGACGGGGTCGACGTCGGGGACCAGCAGGCCGTCGATCCGGTTGCGCCGGCACAGGTCGAGGAACCCGTCGAGCTCCCGGCCGACGTCGGCGTAGGTCATGGCCAGGCGGGGCTGGGGGAGGGCGTCGGGACCGAGGCCGCCGATCAGCGCCAGGGCCGTCTCGGCGTCCAGGCCCCGGTCGCGGGTGACCACGTCGTGGGCCCGCGCGATGACGGCGCCGTCCATGCGGGGCTCGGGGGCCGGGATGCCGATCTCCACGACGTCGAGCTGGTGGACCGCCCGCAGGAGGCGGAAGAAGTCGACGGGGGTGGGGAAGCCGGCCAGGAAGTAGCCGCACAGGGCCATGCGGCCCTCGCGCCGGACGTCCTCGAGCGTGCGGAGCAGGGCGTTGGTGCGCGTGCAGGCGGCTCGTCCGCCCAGGGTCCCCGGGGAGGTGCGTGGCGCCGGCACGTCCTTCACGGGTCGTCGGATGTCCGTCGTCGTCCCGGCCTTTCAGCCCGCCGTGGGTGACATCGGTGACACCGCCCCGCGGAGCGGAGCGGACCGGCGCCGATCCCGGGGAGCCCCGTGCCCGTCGGGCTAGGGTGCGCGACATGCCGCAGCCTCCCGCCCTCACCCCGGAGCAGCGCGAACAGGCCCTGGCCAAGGCCGCCGCCGCGCGCCGGGCCCGCGCCGAGCTCAAGGAGAAGCTGAAGATGGGGTCGGTGACCCTGCGGGAGCTCCTCGAGGACGTCGACGACGAGCACGTGGGCGGCATGAAGGTCCTCGCCGTCATCGAGTCGCTGCCCGGCGTGGGCAAGGTGAAGGCCCGCCGCACGATGGACGAGATCGGCATCGCCGACACCCGCCGGGTCCGCGGCCTGGGCCAGCAGCAGAAGGACAAGCTGCTGGCCGCCTTCGGCTGAGCGACCCGGGCCCGGTGCTGATCACCCTGTCGGGCCCTCCCGGCTCGGGCACGACGACCGCCGGCCGGCTGGTGGCCGAGGCCCTGGGCCTGGCCCGCCGGGCCGGGGGCGAGGAGTTCCGTGCCCTGGCCGCGGAGCTGGGCCTGACCGTGCACGAGCTGGGCCAGCGCGCCGCGCGGCGTCCCGAGATCGACGTCGAGCTCGACCGGCGCCTGGTCGAGCGGGCCCGCGAGGGGTCGGTGGTCCTGGAGTCGCGCCTCGCCGGGTGGCTGGTCACCCGGGCCGGCCTGGCCGCCACCCGGGTCTGGATCGACTGCGACGAGGACGTCCGCGCCGCCCGGGTCGCCGGCCGGGAGGGGACCACGGTGGAGGCGGCCCGCGAGGAGAACCGGTCCCGTGGCGCGCTGGAGCGCCGGCGCTACCGCGACCTGTACGACATCGACCTCGACGACCTGTCGGTCTACGACCTGGTCATGGACTCGGGGATCCTCGGCCCGGCGGAGCTGGCCGACCGGGTCGTGGCGCTGGCCACCGCGGGCGAGCGCGGCGCCTGAACCCCCGGTGGGTTCTGTGCGTGACGACCGCGGCGGGTAGCATGACCCTCCTGTTCGCGCGCCCCCGGCGCGCCCCGACTGCGAGGAACGCCTCATGGCCGCGCGTCACGACACGATGATGAACCCCGCCATCGAGGGGCTGCTCGAACGGGCCGGGTCGAAGTTCACGCTGGTCACGCTGGGTGCCACGCGGGCCCGTCAGATCAACTCGTACTACAACCAGCTCGGCGACGGGCTCGGTTCGGTGGTGCCGCCGCAGGTCACCTCCTCGGCCCGCAAGCCGCTGTCGATCGCGTTCGAGGAGATCGCGGCGGACAAGATCGTCGGCGTGAAGGTCGACCCGACGCTGGCCGAGGTGGCCGACGCCGAGGTGGCCGACGACGATCCCGCCGGGTCGTAGCGGGGGACGGGCGGTCCTTCCGGTGCTCGACGGTCGGCGGATCGTCCTCGGCGTCTCGGGTGGGATCGCGGCCTACAAGGCCGTGGAGGTGTGCCGACGGCTGGTCGACGCCGGCGCGCACGTGGTGCCGGTGCTGACCGAGGGCGCCCTGCGCTTCGTCGGGCGGACCACCTTCGACGCGCTGGGCTCCGAGCCGGCGTGGACCTCGCTGTTCGAGGCCCGTCACCCGATCCCGCACACGCACCTGGGCCAGGGCGCCGACCTGGTCCTGGTGGCACCGGCCACGGCCCGGGTCCTGGGCCTGTACGCCGGGGGGATCAGCGAGGACCTGCTGACCAACGTGCTGCTGGCCACCCGGGCCCCGGTGGTGGTGGCCCCGGCCATGCACACCGAGATGTGGGAGCACCCCGCGGTCCAGGACAACGTGTCGGTCCTGCGCCGGCGGGGCGTGCAGGTGGTCGAGCCCGAGTCGGGCCGCCTGGCCGGGGGCGACGTCGGGGC
>JBFWTJ010000293.1:0-4026 GCA_050247895.1 Acidimicrobiia bacterium | reverse complement strand
GAGGACCACCGGAGCCAGCACGCGGGCCAGGACGTCGTCCGCTCCGGCCGGCGCGGGCCGGGCCGACCCGTCCGACCCGGTCCACCCCGTGGCGCCGCCGGCGCCCCCGCCCGGGCCGGGCCACCCGTCGCTGGCGGCGCCGGCACCGCCGCGCGTGCCGGCCCGGACCACGGTGACCTCGACCGCGGCGCTCTGCTCGCGACCCGGGAACCCGTAGGGCATGGCCACGGGGACCGAACCCACCGCGGTGGCCCCGGGGGCCAGCGGGCCGGTCAGCACGGGCGGGCCGCCGTCGGCGCCCACGACCCGCACGGCGAGCTCGAGCGGCTCGCCCGAGACGTTCAGGACCTCGACGGGGACCGAGGTGGTCTCGCCCGCGGTGACCGCGACCCGTTCGGGGGCGGCGACCTCGACCAGCGCGTGGCGGACCCGACGGGGCGGTGGGGCGGCGGGCCCGGTCACGTCGTCTCCAGGGCCACGCCGCCGAGGTCGACCTGTTCGCCGCCGTCGAGCGGGACGGTGATGCTGCGCCGGGGGGTGTTCTCGGGGAAGTAGAGCTCGACGATGTAGGTGACGGGCGCGTCGAGGTCGGGGAACGAGAACTGGCCGCTGGCGTCGGAGGTCACGGTGGCCACGAGCGTGTTGGGGTAGTCGGCGGCCAGGTAGAGGCGGATCTGCGCGCCGGCCAGGGCCGCGCCGGTGCCCTGGTTGATGGTCTGGCCCCGGATCGACGCCCGCGGTTCGAGGGCGACCGCGCCCGTGTCGAGGACCTGGCCCGCGGCCAGGGTGACCAGCCGCGACGCGGCCTGCGAGCCGCTCCGGCTCACGGTCAGGGTGTAGGTGCCGGGCACGATGCCCCCGACCTCGAACTGGCCGCCGGCGTCGGCGCTGCGGCTGTTGTAGGCCCGGTCGCCCGAGGTGAGCGACACGGCCGCGCCGCCGATGGGCGCGCCGGTGCCGAGCTCGACGACCGAGCCGGCGACCGTCGCCGTCGACCGGCGCAGGGCCACGTCGACCCCGGCCACGTCACGGCGGGCACCCCCGTCGAGGTCGACCAGCCGGGTCTGGGACTGGAGGTCGGGCCGGGAGAACGTGACGGTGTAGGTCCCCGGCACGGGCAGCCCCGACACGAGGTACGAGCCGACCGCGCCGACGCTGACCGAGCTGGCCGACACGGTCCGCTCGCCGTCGGTGACCGTGACCGTCACCCCGCCGGCCACCGTGCCGTCGACCCGGGTGGTGCCCGAGATGGAGCCGGCCCCCCGGCGCAGGGCCACGTCGACGCCGATCCGCTCCTCGCCCGCGGCCAGGCCGACCTGGACCGACTCGGTGGCGTAGCCGTCCTTGGCGAAGGTGATCGTGTAGGCGCCCGGCGTGGGCAGGTCGCGCAGCGTGTAGCCGCCCACGTCGTCCTGGGTCAGCGAGACCGTCTCGGAGGTCGCCGTGCCCGAGGTGGCCACGATCGTCACCCCGCCCAGGCGGTTCGCCCCGTCGGTCACCGCGCCCGACACCGTGCCGTCGCCGCGCAGCAGGACCAGCTCGATGCCCCGCCGCTCCTCGCCCGCGGCCAGGTTGACGAGCTGGGAGCTGCGCCCGTAGCCGTCCTTGGTCAGCACGAGCTGGTAGGTGGCGGGCGAGGGCACGGCCTCGAGGACGAACGCGCCGGTGGCGTCGACGACCGTGCTGGCCACCACGGCACCGGCCGCGTCGCCCGCGGTGTCGGGCACCTGGAGCGCGACCTGGGCGCCGGTGGGCTCGTCCTCGCCCACGACGGTGCCGCGGATGGTGCCGGGCACGCCGCCGAGGCGCACGTCGATCCCGGTCACGGCCTCGCCCGAGCCGACCTCGACCTCGGTCGCCTCGGCCTGGACCAGGGCCAGCGGGTACCAGATCTCGACGAAGCCGGCGCCGCGGAAGCGCACGGTGAAGTTGCCCTCGGCGATCCCGTCGAGCAGGAAGCCGCCGTCGGACCCGGTGGCGGCCGAGGCCACGGGCTCGGCCGGGCGGTCGACGGCGAACGCCTCCACCGTCACGCCCGAGATCGGCGCGGCGGTGGACAGCTGGGTGACGTGCCCGGCGATGGAGCCGGCCGGCTGGGCCCGCCCGGCGTCGCCGCCCTGCATGACCTCGAGGAGCAGCGCCCGGTCCTTCTCCGAGCGGTCGACGATCCGGCTGAGCGCGCCGGTGATGACCGCGGCGAAGACGGTCACCGCGGCGAGCAGGCCGAGCAGGGTGACCGCGCCCCGGGACAGGAACGGGCGCTGGACGAAGGTGCCGAAGGCCTGCGGGGCCGGGTCGCAGCCGACCGCGGTGACGTCGAAGGCGCGGACCTTGGGCGTGCCGAGCAGCGGGCGCCGGGCCGACAGGCGCGTGGAGACGGCGACCTCCTCGCCCGGTTCGAGGCGCAGCGACGGGGGCTGGAACTCGAAGCGGGTGCCGCCCTCGGGGTCGTTGCCGGCCAGGACCAGGTCCAGGACGGTGTTGCCCTCGTTGCGCACGGTCAGGCCGACCTCGGTCGAGCGTCCGCCGGTCACGCTGAGGGGTTCCAGGGCCAGGGCCGCGGCGGCCTCGGCCACCACGAGCAGCTCGACCTCGGCCACCTCGACGTCGCCGGGCGGGGTCAGCTCGGTGACCTGGAGGCCCAGGTTCCGGGTCCCGGCCGGGATGCCCTCGGGCAGGGTGACGGTGACCACGACCGTGCCCGACGAGCCGGGGAAGAGCTGGAGGGTGTCGACGTCGGTGGACGCCCAGCGGGGGTCGACGCCGAGCACGTCGACCCGGTAGGCGGCGATGACGTCGCCCGAGTTGAACACGGTGACGGTGACGACGACCGGCTGGCCCGGCGTGACCGGGGTCCGGGCCGGCCCGGCGTCGACGCGCATCAGGGGGCCACCAGGGTCACGTCGAGGGTGGCCCGCTGGCCCGGTCCCAGGTGGACCAGGTGCGTGCTGGGTGCGTGGCCGGGCGCGCTGAAGGTGATCGAGTAGGCGCCGGCCGGCAGCGACTCGAGGGCGTAGGCGCCCAGGCGGGGGGCGGTGGCGCTGGTGGTGGGCCTCTCGGCGGTCCCGTCGGTGGCCACGACCTGGACGCCGGCCAGCCCGGTGCCGTCGGCCGAGCGGACGGCACCCACGACGGCGCCGAGCTCGGCGGTGAGGACCACGTCGACGGCCTGGGCCGAGCCGCCCGTGCCGAGGGTCACCGCCACCGCCTCGGTGCGGTAGCCGGGCTTGGAGAACGTGGCCGTGTAGTCGCCCGGGGTGGCCAGCCCGGTGATCCGCCAGCTCCCGACCTGCCCGCTGGTCAGCGTGGCGGCCTGCACGGTCGTCGGGCCGCCGAGGATGGCCACGGTGACCTCGCCCAGCCCGGCGCCGGCGGCGTCGACGACCGTGCCCGTGATGGTGCCGGTGCCACCCGAGAGGGCCACCGAGAGGTCGGTCCGGGCCTCGCCGGGGCCGAGCTCGACGGCGACGGTCTCGGTGCCGTAGCCGTCGCGCTCGAAGCTCAGCAGGTAGGTGCCCGGCGTGGTCAGCTCGGGGAACACGAACGTGCCGACCGCGCCCGAGGTGGGCGTGACGGTGGCCGCGGCCTGCTGGCCGCCGGTGCGCACGGTCACGGCGACCCCGCCGAGGGGGGACGTGCCGTCGGTGACGGTGCCGGCGATGGACCCGTCGCCGGCGCTGAGCCGCACGGCGTCGAGGGTGAGCTGCTCGCCACCCCGCAGCGACTCGACCCGGGACGTCGGCGCGAAGCCCTCGGCGGTGAAGACGAGCTCGTAGGTGGCCGGCGTGGGCAGCCCGGCCAGGGCGAAGGCGCCGCCCGCGCCGGTGGTGGTGGCCTGGACGGGGGCACCCCGCACGCCGCCGACGACCGGCACGACCTGGACCGCGGTGGCCACGTCGCCGCCGCTGGCCTGGACCCGACCCGAGAGGGAGCCGGGCAGGCCCACGATCTCGACCTGGACGGGGTCCTGCTCGTCGGGCCCGACCACGACCGGGGTGGCGTCGGCCGCGCCCGCCGCGGCCGGGT
>JBFWTJ010000292.1:0-4026 GCA_050247895.1 Acidimicrobiia bacterium | reverse complement strand
CCGGGTCACCGAGTGGGCCTGGCCCTACGTCCGCTGCGAGATCCTCGTCGAGCGGGAGTCCCAGAAGGGCATCGTGATCGGCCGCGGGGGCCAGGTCCTCAAGGAGGTCGGCCAGGCCGTGCGGGCCCAGCTCGACGAGGGCGCCTACCTCGACCTGGTGGTCAAGGTCGACAAGGACTGGCAGCGCCGGCCCGCGGCGCTCCAGCGACTCGGCTTCTGATCCCGTCGTCGTCGCTGTCGTCGCTTCTGATCCCGTCGCCGCCGCTGGCGTCGGCGTCGGTGTGCAGCGAGCGCAGGAGCGCCCGGGCCACCGCCGGATCCTTGGTGCGCCGGAACGGCGGCAGCGAGCGGACGACCTCCCACCGGTAGTCGGCGGTGGCGAGGCGCCGGTCGAGGACCGCGACGACGCCCCGATCGCTCGCGGCGCGCACCAGCCGACCAGCGCCCTGGGCCAGCAGCGTGACCGCCCGGGGCAGGTCGATGGTGGCGAAGGCGTCCGCCCCGGCCCGCTCCCGCCGGGCCTCCAGCAGCGGGTCGTCACGCCGGGGGAAGGGCAGTCGGTCGATCGTGACCAGGCTGAGCGACGGGCCGGGCACGTCGATGCCCTGCCAGAAGCCCATCGTGGCGAACAGGCAGGTCGCCGGCTCGGCCGCGAAGCGGGCCACCAGGCGGGGCTTGGGCAGGTCCCGCTGGGACAGGACGGGGAGGTCCAGGCGGGCCCGCACCGCGGCGGCCGCCTCGTCCATGACCCGGAACGAGGTGAACAGGGCCAGCGTCCGGCCGCCGGCGGCCTCGATCAGCGCGGCCAGCTCGTCGACCATGGCCGGGCCGTACGCCGCGGCCCGCGGGTCGGGCAGGTGCGCCGCGCAGTAGAGGAGCGCGTTGGCCTCGTAGTCGAACGGGCTGCCCACGTCGAGGCGCTCCCCGGCGGCGCGGGGCATGCCCAGGCGCTCGGGCAGCCGGCCGGGCAGCGTCGCGCTGGTGAGCACGACCGCGGCGTGGCTCCACAGGCCGGCGCGCAGCACCTCGGCCACGTCGATCGGCGCCACCCGCAGGACCGGCGCGGCGGGGCTCCCCTCGACCCAGACCACGTCGGTGCCCGTGGCCTCGGCCACCGCATCCAGTTCCTCGGCCAGCGCCGAGGCCGCCTGGAGGACCCGGGTCGCCCGCTGGCGTGACTCCTCGGGCGCGTCGGTCGGGACGGCCCGGGCCGCCTCGGCCGCACCACCCACCCGGCCCCGGGCCAGGGCCAGGGTGCCGGCCAGGTCGTCGGGCAGCTCGCCGCGCAGGCGCCGGCCGCGGTGGCCCTCCAGTGCCCGGGCCAGGATCCGCCCGGCGTCGTCGACCGCCTCGGCCAGGCGCCGGTCCTCGATGACCGCCCGCAACTTGCGGGCCAGGTCGGTGAAGCGGGCCGGGGCGATCTCGAGGCCCGAGGTCGCCGAGGTGACCTCCTCGAGCTGGTGGGCCTCGTCGACCACGACCACGTCGTGCTCGGGGAGCACCACGCCACCGCTGGCCATGTGGGTGCCGTACAGGTGGAGGTTGACCACCACCACGTCGGCCCCTGCCGCCCGGCGGCGGGCGGCCTCGGCGAAGCAGCGGTCCCCGCTCGGGCACCGGTTGGCGCCCGGGCACTCGCGGGCCGACACGCTGACCGCGGCCCAGGCCCGCTCCGAGGGCTCGCGCGGCATCTCCGCCCGGTCCCCCGAGGTGGTCGCCGCGGCCCAGCGGACGATCTCCTCCAGCTCGGCCGGCGAGGCGTCCGCGGCCAGGCCGTCGAGGCTCTGCTGCGAGCCGCCGGCCGATGCCGCGGCCACCTCGGCCAGGCGCTGGGCGCACACGTAGTTGCCCCGGCCCTTGAGGACGGCCCAGGCGAAGGGGACGTCGAGGTGGGCGTCGAGGAAGGGCAGGTCCTTGCTGGCGAGCTGGTCCTGGAGGGCACGGGTCGCCGTGGCCACCACCGTGGGCCGCCCCGAGAGGATGGCCGGGACCAGGTAGGCGAGGGTCTTGCCGGTGCCCGTGCCGGCCTGGACGGCGGTGTGGCGCTGGTCGCGGATCGCGGCGGCGACCGCCTCGGCCATCTCGACCTGCCCGGCCCGAGCCTCGCCGCCGCCGGGGAGCGCGGCCACGACCCGACCCAGGGCCTGGGCGACACGGGACGGCCCGCTCGGCGCCGGCCCGGCCACGCTCGGCTCGGCCAGGTCCGGCTCGGCCAGGTCCGGCTCGGCCACGCTCGGCCTGGTCGGCGCCGGCTCGGCCTCGCTCGGCTCGGCCAGGTCCAGCTCGGCCACGCCCGGCTGGGGGTCGGGGCCGGGTGGTTCGGTCACCACCCGACCGTAGCGAGGTGGCGATCAGCCGGCGGTGACCGGCGCGCCCCCGACAGCCTGCGCCTGCACCGCGGCGACGGCGGCGGCGAGGTCGGGGAGCGGCAACTCGATCGGGCCCGTCGGCGTGAGGAAGACGAAGGTCACCTCGGCCACCCGCTCCCCGGTCGTGGCCTCCAGCGCGTACGCATAGGCCGCGCCCTGGGCCCGGTACCGCGCCACCCGTCGGGACAGCTCGGCGGGGTCGGTCGTGTCGGCCGTCTTGTAGTCGACGACGACCAGGCCGTCGTCGCGTCGCCACAACAGGTCGACGTAGCCCTCCAGGAGGCGGCCGTCGGCCAGCGGGGTGGCGACGAGGACCTCCCGCCAGTGGCGGGACCGCCCGGCCTGGCGCACGGTCGGCGAGGCGAGCGCGGCGAGAGCCAGCTCGCGCACCACCTCCTCGTCGGCGACTCCCTCGGCCCGGCACTGCACGGTCACCGCGCCGTCGAGGCCCTGGCCCGAGGCCAGGTCGACCAGCTGGAGCACGCCGTGCACGGCGCGGCCGACCGCGGTGCCGTAACGGCCCCGCCCCACGAGATCGTCGTCGTGCTGGCCACGCGGGCCCTTGTCGAGGCCGGGGTCGGCGAGCGCGTCCACCGGTCCGGGCTCGGGGCCGGCCGGGGGGCCGACGGCGGGATCGGGTGGGTCGAGCAGCAGGCCCGTGGCCGAGACGACCTCCGGCCGGGCGGCCTCGGCCAGGGCGCGGTCCCGGTCCGCCGACCACTCGGCGAAGGGTTCGGGGTGGGCCGGCGCCGGTGCACGAGCCGGCACGACGTCGCCGTCGAGGTCCCCGTCGGCGTCGGGGACCTCGACGAGCAGGTCGCCCATCCCGTCGACGAGCAGCTCGGCGTTGGTGCGCCGCGACGGCCGGGCAGGTGCGACGGCGCGGGCCTGGCGGTGCAGCGAGACGACGAGGTGGTCGCGGGCCCGGGTGCAGGCGACGTAGAGGAGGCGGACCCGCTCGTCGAAGGCCATCTGCTCGTCGATCGGGGCCCAGGCCGCGAACTCGGGGGTGGTGACCGCGGAGCCGAAGCGGTAGCCGACACCGCCGGTGGGCAGGAAGGCCACCTCGGCCTTCGAGCGCCGGACCTGGGGCACCGTCGAGGTCCCCGACACGATCGTGATCGGGAACTCGAGGCCCTTCGCGGCGTGGATGGTCATGATGCGCACGGCGTCGTCGTCGGTCTCGGGCAGGACGGTCTCGGCCACCCGGGCGCCCTCGGCCGTCTGCTGGCCCACCCAGGTCAGGTAGGCGCGCAGGGACCCGCCCACCGCGTCGCACCAGGCCCGGGCCTGGTCGAGCACGAACCGCAGCCGACGCCAGACGTCGCGGGGACGGCCCTCGACGAAGGCGAGCTCGAACGCCCGGCGCTCCCGGGCCACCTGCTCGACCAGGACCGAGGGATCGACCCAATTCCGGCGCTCGTGGACGGCCCGCAGGTAGGCGAGGCCCGCGACGACCGGGTCGTCGGCGGGCAGCGACGCCGGCGGGTGGGCCAGCGGATCCCAGCTCCCGCCGTGGCCGACCCGGTAGCGGACCAGGTCGTCGTCTCCGCAGGCCAGCAGCGGGGTCCGCAGGGCCGCGACCACCCGGAGCTGGTCGGTGGGGTCGTCGGCGGCCCGCAGCACCATCAGCAGGTCCCGCACGGCCCTGGTGGCG
>JBFWTJ010000291.1:0-4073 GCA_050247895.1 Acidimicrobiia bacterium | reverse complement strand
GCCTGGTCGTTCTCGCTCGGTCGGCCGCACCCGGCACCCCCGACGCCGCCCCCGCCGGTGTGCGAGCAGCCCCCTCCCACGACAGCGGCGCCGGCGCCGACCTCGGGCCTGACCCAGACGGTCACGGTGAGCGTGCTCGGCGCGGCACTCGTCGACGTCGAGGGCGGCGTGCCGGTGCGGGCCGTGACCAACACCGGCCTGGCGCCGAGCGCCGACGACGAGGTCTTCCTCCACCACGGCGACGTCTACCTCGACGCCGACCCCGCCCTGCGGAGCGCGGTCCTCGCCGCACGGTGGCAGCCGGCCGACCCCCGGAGCTGCGACCGGACGACCTGGGTCGTCGCCGGCCGACACCGCTGAGCAGTCGGCGAGGCGGCGGGCGCGTCGCCCGGCGCGCACGCCGGGCGACGGGTCCCGACGGCGATCCGGACGACGGTGTCCCGGGCCGCAGGCCGATCACAGCCGCGAGCCCCGGGGCCAGAACCGCGACCGCCGCAGACCCGGGGCCGCCGCAGGCCCCGGGTCCGGCGCCGCGACCGCTGCCGCGACCCACGACCGCCCTGGGCGCGGAGCCCGACGCGCCAGGTGAGCAGGCTCGCCAGCTCCGGCCCGCGGTGCGACGATGCCGGGCGTCGCGCGGTTCGCCCCGGCCCGCGACGGGAAGGGGGCGGCCACTCCACCCCCCGTTGCCACAGGCCATGAGCGAAGGGCGTCGATCATGGGCAGGACCTCCGGTCGCCTCACAGGTTCCCCCTCGGGCCGGTCCCCGGACCCGTCACCGCCGGGCAGGACGACGCGGCTCGGCCGCTGTGCCCGCCTCACCGCCGCCACCGCGCTGACCCTCGTCGTGCTGGTCGGGTCGGCCGGGACGGCGGGTGCCGCGCCGGCACCGGCCCCTCCCCCGCCTCCCTGTGGCCTCCTCGACCTGGCCTGCGGCGTGGTCGACACCGTCGAGGGCACCGTCGACGCCCTCGGCCAGGCGGTCGAGGCGACCACGGGCGAGCTCGGTCGTACGGTCGGCGGCACCACCGACGGCGTGGGCCGGGTGGTGGGGGGGACGGTCGAGGGCACCGGCGGGGCCGTCGGCTCGACCCTCGACGGCGCCGGCCGAGCCGCGGGCGCCGCGGTCGACGGCCTCGTCACCGCCCTGGTCCCCGGCGCGACCGCACCGACGCCCGCGCCCACCCCGGCGGCACCCCCGACCACCGGCACCGATCCGACCCCGGCCGACGGCGGGACCGCAGGCACCCCGCCTCCCCCGTCCGGCGGCTCCGCCGGCGAGGCCACGCCACCGGTCACCACCGCCGAGGCGGCCGCGCCCGGCCCGGCCGGAGGCACGGACACCACGGGGGCGAGCCCGGTGCGCCCCGACCTCGACCGCCTCGCGCCCCGACCGGCCGAGACCACCGGCACGACCGCGGCCCGGGCCACCGCGGCGGACCGGGCACCGGCCGAGGTCGCCGGCCGCGTCCACCGGGCCCGGGCCGACCGGTCGCCGGTGTTCGGGCCGTGGTCCCTGTCGGGCCGGCCGTTCGAGGTGCCCGTCGGCCTGGCCGTGGCCGTCGGCCTGCTCGGTGCGGGCGTCGTCGGCCTCGGCGGCGGATGGCTCGACGCCTCGGTCCGCCGGCACCTGGCCACCCGCCGGATCGGCTGACGCCCACCGACCTCGCGCCCACGATCCGGCCACCCGCCGGACCACGACTCGCACCGAGGTCGCGCCGGCCACCGGCCACCCACCGGGCCCGCGGCCTCGATGCCGCAGCGCCCGGCCGGCCGCCGCGATTGGGCCCGGCCCGCCCGGCGAGGGATGATTGAGCCGCGGGCCCGCCCACTTCGCGGGCCGCGAGGCCGCCGGGGTGGGGCAACCGACGTGGCGAGGGATGAGGTCGACATGGCGACGGGACGTCACACGGGCGGCGGCTCCGGGTCCCCGCGCCGACCGGCGCCCCACGAGGTGGCGCTGCTCCTGTGGCCCGATGACAGCGAGCGGCGGGACCTGCTCGCCCTCGACGGCCGACCGCGCCTGCTCATCGTCGACGAGCAGGCTCCCCCACCCGAGGTGGCCGACCCGCTGGAGGACTGGATCCGGCGGCCCTACCGGCCCGACGACCTCGAGGTCCGGGCCGCGGCCCTGGCCGAGCGATCCCGCCAGCTCCACCTGCGGCCCCGCCTCGACGCCGACGGCCTGCTCTTCACCGGTGACCACCGCATCATCCTCAGCGAGGCCCAGGTCCCGGTGGTGCAGATCCTCGTCGAGCGGTTCGGCCACGTCGTGACCCTCGACGAGCTGGAGGGCGCGTACCGGGCCGGCGGCGGCCTCGGCGGTCCCGACGCGCTGAACCGCTTCATGACCCGGTGCCGGGCCCAGCTCGAGCCGGCCGGCCTCGACCTGCGGCGCATCCGGGGCCGCGGGTACCTGCTCTGCCTGGCCCCGCCCACGTCACCTTGAGGTCAGATTTCGATCCGTGATCCGTCAAAGACGTGTCCCGGACGTGTCGTGATGCTGTGAACGACTCGTGGCGTCGATGTAATCGTGGAGAAACAGTCCGGCCTGATCCTTTCCCTTGTCTTTATCGGCGAACGAGGAGAGGTCGATGGAACCGGGTGACGCAGCGTGGGTGTTGACGTCCGCCGCACTGGTGCTGTTCATGACACCGGGCCTGGCGCTGTTCTACGGGGGGATGGACCGATCTCGGAACGTCCTCAACATGCTCATGATGAACTTCTGGTGCTTGCTGATCGTGCCGGTGGTCTGGGCGATCGGCGGTTTCTCGATCGCCCAGGTACCGGTCGACAACGACATCATCGGCAACTTCGACGCCGCCTTCCTGCGTGGCTTCGGCATCGCCGATGACGGCGGGGCGGGCATCGCCACCATCGCCTTCCTGGGCATGTTCGCGGTGATCACCCCGGCGCTCATCTCGGGCGCGGTGGCCGACCGGATGAAGTTCAGCGCCTGGGCGGTCTTCGTCCCGGTGTGGCTCATCCTGGTCTTCTGCCCGGTGTTCAAGTGGGTGTACGGCGGCTGGCTCGGCCAGCGGGGTTCGCTCGACTTCGCCGGTGGCACGGCCATCCACGTCAACGCCGGCATCGCGGCGCTCGCCGGCGTGCTCGTGCTGGGCAAGCGCAAGGGCTGGCCGACCGAGGGGCACCCGCCGCACTCCATGCCCCTGGTCATGCTGGGCACCGGGATCCTGTGGTTCGGCTGGTTCGGCTTCAACGCCGGCTCGGCGCTGGCCGCCAACGGCACCGCCGTCCAGGCGTTCATGAACACCTTCCTGGCCGCAGCCGCCGCCGGGCTGGCCTGGGCCGTGGTCGAGCGCATCCGCGACGGCCACTTCACCAACCTGGGCGCGGCGTCGGGCATCGTGGCCGGCCTGGTCGCCATCACCCCGTGCGCCGGCTTCGTGGCCGGGATGGCACCGATCTGGATCGGCCTGGTCGCCGGCGTGATCTGCTGCTACGCCGTCGGGTTCAAGACCAAGCTGGGCTACGACGACGCCCTCGACGTGGTCGGCGTCCACTTCGTCGGCGGCCTGGTGGGCTCGCTCCTGCTCGGGCTCTTCTCCGAGCCGGACTTCTTCGGCACCGAGAACAAGGCCGGCCTCTTCCACGGCGGTGGGCTCGGGCTGTTCGGCGAGCAGGCCCTGGCCAACGGCGTGACGATCGTCTACTCGTTCCTGGTGACCGCGGCGATCATGCTGGCCATCAAGTCGACCATCGGCGTCCGGGTCGACCCGGCGGTGGATGACTCGGGCCGCGACCAGGCCGAGCACGCCCAGACCCCCAACCACAGCGGTGCCAACGGCGCCCGGACGTCGCTGGGCGACGTGCCCACGACCACGGCCACGCCCCAGCTGACCTAGCGCTACCCCCGGTGCGGCGGTCGGGCCCCCTGCGGGCACGGCCGCCGCACCGGCGCGCCCGGGCCCGGTCGTTCAGCGCAGCTGCGGCAGGACCGAGGTGACGAAGTGGCGCCGCGACGCCTCCATCTCCTCGGGGTCCGGCCCGGCCCGGGGCGGCAGGACGTGGAACCGGTCGTCGCCGAGCTCGGCCAGCTCCTGGAGCCGCTC
>JBFWTJ010000290.1:0-4083 GCA_050247895.1 Acidimicrobiia bacterium | reverse complement strand
GACGACGTCGCGGCCCTCCCCCGCTGCATCGACCACGGGGTCGGCGCCCTCTCGGCCTGACCGACGCGCCGGGCCGGCCGCCGGCGGGTCCGCTCAGGGCGCCGGCCCGGCGCTCACCGGTCCGGTGGGTCTGGCGGGTCCGCTCAGGGTGCCGGCTGTGCGGCGCGCCGTGCACGGGCCGAGCGCGCGGCCAGCGCGATCGAGATGGCGGCCGACGACCTGGAACAGCCAGGGCTTGTGACCACCTCGCCAGCGCCGCATACTGGAGGGCGCCTCGGGTGAGTACCCGCAGGAAGTGGACCCGGTTGCCTACCGGATGGTAGGGGAACCGGGTTCTGCGCGTTCAGGGCCGGACTTCTACAACATCCGTCAGCACGGCGCCAAGTCGGCAAACCCATGCCGAACCGGCTGCGACCGCCCACGTGACGGCATCAGCGGCCCAGAGCATCCGTTCTTGCCTGCCGGGCCTGTGCTCGAACCGAAGGACGGGGCACGGCCGACGGACACGCGTGATCACGCGGACGTCCTCGCGGTCGTCCTGCCGGCTCTCGAGGATGAGGTTCGTCACCCGGAGCTCCTGCGTCCGTCGAACGATCTCAGCGACACAGCCGGCACGGGCGCGGTATTCGTCGACGTCATGGTCTTTCCGGCAGACCGTGGCGAAGACCTGCACCGGCATCTCGGCGATCGCGTCGAGCACCCGCCGCTTCTGCTTCGCGGACTCGTTGTTGAAGTGGATCCGCGACGTGGTCACGGCCAGCGCCCCCATCGCCGGGCGAAGCGTTGCGAGGTGTCTCGCCTCGACCAGCACGCACCCCATCACATAGCGCTGACCGCGGATCGACTCGTCGACGAAAGCGTCGGTGGGACGGGACCTCCTACTCACTCCACCTCGGTTCCGTGGAGGAGGCCGAGGGGTCCCGATCGCATGGCCGCGCAGGTCGAGTACGACAGTCCCCGGGCCCGGCCGAGCCAGCCCAACCGCAACGGGCTGATGCGCGGCGAACGTCCCGTTAGAGACCAGCTGGTTCCACCAGGCAGCCGATCTCCTCCGTGCCGGGAGCTGCGTCGCCTACCGATCTCGAGCCACGCTCGGCCGTCGGCGCGCGTGAGGACCTCGACGCGGCCGCGGGGTCCCCTCACCATCGTTCGCTTCGATCCCCTGCAGCGTCGGGTCGTGCCCGGCGAGCACGATACCGTCGGCCCGCAACTCGCGGACCAGGGGCTGCCGACGTCGAGCGGCCTCGGCCAGCTCCGACGAGGTGAGCTCCAGGACCTGCACCGCGTTGCCGGCCGATCGCTCCAGATCACGAGCGAGGGCATGGCGCTGGTCGGCCCACACCTCGTCGTCGGCATCGACATCGCCGGGCCGGACCAGGAGGAGATCGAGGTCGCTGGCCGCACCTCCGTCGCGGCGCGCCGCCGACCCGAACAGGACCAGTGCCGCGGGCGGCACGGTCCAGGACGCAACGGCGGCCCGCGCCTGCGCCTCGACGGCCGGCATGGCATCGCGGAGCAACTCCAGGCCGGGAACCAGCACGTGGTCCCGGTTCAGCAGGTAGGAGTAGCTCTGCCCGTGTCGCTCGACATCGACGAGGCCGTGCTGTTCGAGGCGACGCAACACCACCCGGACCTGGGTCTCCGACCTCGCCGACAGGGCAGCCACCCGGGCACCCGTCAACGGGACACGGCTGCGCAGCAGCACGGCGAGCACCTCACCCTCGACACCGGGGGCGATCGTTCGCAAAGGGTTCGACAGGTCCATCGCTATCCTCGGTCGCCCGAGGGTATCCTCGGAATTCCGATGATACCCGTTGAAGCGCGAGGATCATTCGATCCCCTCCTCCGGGCTTCGCAGGCTGCGACGTTCCCCGCAACGGCATCGGCGGCCCGCGCTCAGCGAGGACTACGGCGGTACGAAGCGGCCATTGGCCGGACACCAAGGAGTGAGCGATGGTCATACCGATCCGATCGAGGGACCGCCAGCTCGAGATCCGCATGACGGGTCCCGAGCGGGATCTCATCGATCGCGCCGCTGCTGCGGCAGGTACGGATCTGACCTCGTTCGCTGTCGCCAACCTCACCGAGGCGGCTCAGCGGGTCCTTGCCGACCGCGAGCACTTCGCGCGCACGCCCGAGGCCGCGGGAGCGTGGGACCGGATCAACCGTCAGCCTGCCCGTGAGCTCTCCGGGCTCCGTCAGCTGCTGGAGCGGCCGTCGCCCTTCGTCGAGTGACCGGCTACCGCCCGTCGAGTAGCGAGATCCACCGCTCAGCGGCTGCCACCGGTGGCCGGCGGGGCCACGTCCGCGTCGGTCGCCGCGGCGAGCAGGTCCAGGCAGGCGGCGAGGCCGGCGAGAGCGGCGTGGGTCCACATCCGGTTCTGGAGCGCGAGCACGGCGGCGATGCAGAGCAGCAGCCTCCATGTCGGGCCGAGGGCCCAGGCACCGGGCCGCGGGGTGACCACCGTCAGGCTCGTGGCCGTCGCGTCCTGGCCGGCCGGCCGCTGAGGAGCTGCTGCGCCGCGGGGGCATCGGCCCGGCGCACCATGATCCGCATCAGGCCCAGGGTCTCGCCGACAGGGTCGAAGGTCTCGATGCCCTGCGCGGGCAGGCCCTGCCGTCGCAGCGCGGCCAAGAGCATCGGTCCGTCGGCGAGCCGGGTGGTGACCAGCTCGACAAGCTCGTCGGGGTCGTGGTCCTCCGACGCACCGCCTGCCAACAGGGCCTTCAGCCATCTCCCCGGTCCCAATCCGCCTCGATCCGTCGCCGACGAGCGGACCCTACCGAGGGGACCTTGACCCAGGGCGAACGTGCCGTGAACGGTCCTGCGCCCGGCCTCGACCCCCCACGTCGACGTCCACAGCCAGGCGGTCGCACGCCGACATCTCGACCACGCCCGAGCGGGACGAGCGGGCGAGCAGCGCCCGGTCACGGCAGCGCCTCAGGCGACCGTCAGGGTACGACGACGTCCAGGGACGCCAGCAGGGCACGGACGCGACGGCCGATCTCGTCGCGGATGGGGCGGACGGCCTCGACGCCCTGACCCGCGGGATCCTCGAGGTCCCAGTCCTCGTAGCGCTTGCCCGGGAACACCGGGCAGGCGTCACCGCAACCCATGGTGACCACCACGTCGGCGGCACGGACGACCTCGTCGGTCCACGGCTTGGGGAACTCCTGGGCGATGTCGATGCCCACCTCGGCCATCGCGGCCACCGCAGCCGGGTTCACCTCCTCGGCGGGCTCCGACCCACCCGACCAGGCCACTGCCCGGCCACCGGCCAGCGCCTCGAACCAGCCCAGCGCCATCTGCGACCGACCGGCGTTGTGGACGCACAGGAAGAGGACGACGGGCTCGCCGCCGGCCGCCGTGCCCTCGACGCGGGCCAGAGCACCAAGGCGCTGACGGGCGAGCCGCTCGGCGAGGATCGCCCGGTGGACCGGGATCAGGGCCCGACCGGCAAACCAGTCGAGGCTGGCGGCGAGGAACCGCACGATCGTCTCCTCGTCGAACGCCCCTTCGAACTCGGCGCGCAGGCTGCGCACCGCGCCCTCCAGGGCGAGCCGCTGCTCGGGGCTCAGGTCGGCGGGTTCGGACATCTCGGCTCCTCTGCGAGGACGGGACGGGCGGCGCCGGGGTCGGCGGGGACAGCGCAGCCGGTCGCCACGCTCGCCGTTGCGGGGCCGGCGGCCATCACGTCGGCGGGGACGCCACGGCTGGTCGCCACGCCCGCCGTGGCGACAGCCGGGTCGAGACGGCCCCGTGGGTGGAGGTAGGTGGCGAGCGCCACCGCGAGCACGCCGCCGACCAGCTGGGCGAGGACGAACGCCGGCGCCGAGGCGGGCCCGATCCCGGCGAACGTGTCGGTCAGGGTGCGCCCGACGGTGACGGCCGGGTTGGCGAAGCTGGTCGAGCTGGTGAACCAGTACGCGGCCCCGACGTAGCCCGCGACGGCGAACGGCACCGTGGCCACCTTGCCGGCCCGCACGATGCCGAGGACGACGGTGAGCAGGCCGAAGGTGGCCACGACCTCGCCCAGCCACAGGCCGGCCGAGGAACGGGTCCGGGTCGAGAACGTGACCGGA
>JBFWTJ010000289.1:0-4155 GCA_050247895.1 Acidimicrobiia bacterium | reverse complement strand
CCCGGGATGTCGAAGAGCACCTCGAGGATCACCGCACCGCCCACCAGCGAGCCGACGTTCAGGCCGGCCACGGTGAGCAGGGTGATGCTCGACGGGCGCAGCACGTGGCGCCACAGGATCCGGCGGTGGGGGATGCCCTTGGCCCGGGCCATCGTGACGAAGTCCTCCCGGAGGTTGGCGATCATGTCGCTGCGCAGCAGGCGCATGTAGACCGCGATCTGCCCGGCGGCGAGGCTCACCGTGGGGAGCACGAGCTGGCGGAGGTGCCCCGAGGGGGACTCGCCCCAGGGCACCCACCCGGAGGGGCGGACCCAGCCGAGGCGGACGCCGAACACGTAGGCGAGCACGAGGGCCAGCACGAAGCTGGGCAGGGCCAGCAGGGCGAACGCCCCCGTGTTGGCCACCTTGTCGCTCCACCGACCGGCCCGGTGGGCGCCGTGCACGCCGAGGGGCACGGCCACCACCAGGGCCAGCACCTGGGCGGCGAGCATGAGCTCGACCGAGACGGGCAGCGCGTCGAACACCTTGTCCCGGACGGGATCGGTGCCGCTCTGGCCGTAGATGTCGCCCAGGTCGCCGGTCACGAGGTCGCCCATCCAGGCCCCGTAGCGGATCCATATCGGCTCGTCGAGGTGGAGCTCGGCCCGGATCTCGGCCTGGCGCTCGGCCACGTCCGGGTTGGACGGGTCGAAGGGGTACAGCACGCGGTCGAGGCTGCCGGGCACCAGGCTGAGCAACACCGAGGTGAACGCCGTGACCACGACCAGGACGAGCACCAGCCGGCCGGCCCGGCGCGCCACGAGGTCGAGCACCTCGCGTCCGGGGCCGCGCCGCCGGCTGGTGCGGTCGCTCACTCGCTGATCCAGATCCCGTCGACGGGATGGCCGGTGGCCAGCCCGGTGGAGGGCTCGGAACCGTCGGGCAGCCGGGGCCCGAGCACGCCGTTGACGTTGTCGGCGTGGGGGATCGACCAGACCGCGAAGTAGGTCCAGACGTTGTACGCCTCGGAGGCGAAGCGCCGGCTGAGGTCGGCGTAGATGTCCTGGCGCACCGCGGGGTCGGACTCGGCCCGTCCCTGCTCCAGGAGGCGGTCGATCTCGGGGTCCTTGATCCGACCGAGGTTGGTGGGCAGGCCCGAGTGCCACCAGATCCACTGCGTGTCGGGGTCGCCGCCGGGGTGGTTGCGGAACTGGATGGCCTGGTAGTCGCCGGCCACCGCGGTGTTGATCAGGTTGGCCTGGTCGGTGGTCCGCCGCGTGACCTGGATCCCGACGTCCTCCAGGGCGGCCTGGATCACGTCGCCGTTGGCGATGATCTCGGGATCGGTGTCGTTGGTGATGGTGACGGCCAGGGGCTGGCCGGCCTCCTGCTCGTAGGTGTCGGCGTAGGACCGGGCCAGCTCCGGGTCGTACTCGGGGTAGCCGGTGTCCTCGACGTAGCCGAGGCTGCCCGGGGCGAAGGGCCCGTCGGCCCGCACGACCACGCCCTCGGTCCGCAGGTCGAGGTAGAGGTCCCGATCCAGGGCGTGGGCCAGGGCCAGCCGCGCGTTCCGGTTGTCGAAGGGCGGCGCCCCGGCGTTGAGCATCAGGTAGGCGACCTCGCCGAGCTCGGCCGACTCCAGCTGCTTGAGGTCGCCGGCCTCGCGGACCCGGGCGACCATGGCCGGGTTGGCGAAGTGGCCGGCGACCGCCTCGCCCGCGGCCGCCTCGGCCTCGATCGTGTTGAACCGCTGCGGGCCGTTGGGGATCGGCACGTAGGTCAGGCCGTCGAGGTAGGGCAGGGCGTTGCCGTCCGGGTCGGTGCGCCAGTACGAGTCGTTGCGGGACAGGACCATCTCGCGGCCCTTGGTCCAGCTGTCGACCTTGAACGGGCCGGTGCCGATGAGGACGTCGTCGCACTCGTCGGCCGAGTCGAGCTGGGCCTGGGCCATCATCCCGATGCGGCCGCTGCCGAACAGGTAGGACGGGAACGACGGCCACGGCGTCTTGGTCGTCACGGTGACCTCCCGCTCGCCGGTCACCTCCACCGTGTCCACGTTGGCGAACACGAAGGTGAACAGCAGCGGGCGCCGGGCCGGGTACCTGCCCCGGTAGGCGTCCAGGTTGTTCTTGACGATCTGCGCGGTCAGCGCGGTCCCGTCGTGGAAGGTGATGCCGTCGCGGATCGTGAGCACCCAGGTCGAGCCCCCGTCGGGCGTCTCGATGGTCTCGGCCAGGAACGGCACGTACTCGCCGTCGGCGTTGGGCGCGGCGAGGGTGTCGTAGACGGTGCGTGCGACCTGGATCCCCGAGCCGGCGAGCTGCGCCTCGGCGAGGCAGTAGCCACCGGTGGTCTCGGCCTCGAGGTAGTAGGTCAGCGTGCCGCCGCGGCGGGGTTCGCCGGTGTCGGCGGGGACCTTGAGGAGCTCGCTCGAGGTGCCGCCCTTCGCCTCGGTCACCTCGGGCCCGTCGTCGCCTCCTCCGGCGTCGTCGGTCGAACCGCCGCAAGCTCCGACGGCCAACGCCAGCACGAGGGCCAGCGCCCCGGCCTGCCGCGCCCGACCCCGGGTCGCTCCCGGTCCTGTCACGATCGCATCTCCCTTCGGTTGCGCCCGCGACGTGACCGGAGCCACACGGCGGACGGTAAGGGCCTATTGGCACATTGTCAATGACCCCCCCCCCCCCCCCCCCCCGGCGGGTCAGAGCGCCAGCGCCGCCTCGTACTGCCGGGCGTGGCCGAGCACCGTCTCGACGTAGGCCTCGGAGCGGTTGTACGAGAAGTAGCCCTCCCGCAACCCGTCGTCCCCGTCGAGGCCGGCCCGCCCGGCACACAGGTACCGAGCAGCGGCGAGAGCGGCATCGTAGAGGTTGTGGGGGGACGCGGTGCCGTCACCGTTGCCGTCGGCGGCCCAGCGGGCCCAGGTCGTGGGGATGAACTGCATCGGGCCCACGGCCCGGTCGTAGACCGGGTCGCCGTCCAGCGACCCCCCGTCGGAGTCGGCGATCAGCCGCGTGCCGGAGGTCCCGTCGAGGGGGATGCCGATGATCGGCACGGTGGTCTCACCACGACCGTCCAACGACGAGCCGCCGTAGGTCCCGTGGCGACCCTCGACCCGGGAGATCCCGGCCAGGCCCCACCAGCGCAACCCGCAGGTCGGCTGCGACCGCCCGACCTCCTCCGCGCCCCGCCAGTAGGCGTCCAGGGCGACCAGGGGGAAGTCCACGCCCGAGACGGGGGCCAGGACGCGGGCCTGCTCGTAGGCGGCACGGGCCCCGGTGAGCCGCTCGGCCGCGCCGACCTCGGCCGCCACCGCCTGGTCGCGGACCGCACCGCCCGCGCCGGCCTGGGCCAGCAGGGCGTCGAGCTCGGCCCGGCGCGCCTCGGCCTCCGCCTCGGCCTGGGCCGCCGCGGCGCGCTCGGCGAAGAGGGTCTCGGTCGACGCCACGGCCAGCACCTGGCGGACCGCCTCGTCGCTGACCGCGGGTTCGGGGTCCACCAGGGCCGCGTCGATGGCGCCCAGCCCGGCGCCCCGCACGTACAGGGCCACGGCCAGCTCGCCCAGCGCGGCGTCGATCTCGGCCCGGCGGGCACCGGCCGCCGCCGAGCGGGCTGCGGTCGCGGCCCGCTCGGCCCGGGCGGCGCGCTGCGCGGCGCGTGCCGCGGTCGACTCGCGGTCGAGCGCGATCCGGGCCTCGCTCGCGGCCCGCTGGGCGTCGAGCGCCTCGTCGTAGTCGACCAGGGCCGGGCGGATGGCGGCACCCACCACCGGCACGCGGGTCAGGGGCCGGGAGATGTCGGGGAGGCCGGGGAGCTCGGGCGAGGGCAACGAGCGCGGCGGGGCGGGGACGCCCGCCGGAGCCGAGGACGGGGGGACCTGCGCCCCGGCGAGCGAGGTGGCCAGGGCCGCGGTCGCCAGGCCGACGGCGACGACGAGCGGGCCGAAGCGGCGGGCACGGGCGCGGTGTGGGGTCATCTCGGGTCGCGGGGTGGGGGCGCCCAGTCTGGCAGTCGCCCCGGGGCGACCTGCACACTGGGCCGGTGACCGACGTCGTGCTCCTCGAACGGCAGGACGGGGTGGCCCAGGTCGCCCTCAACCGGCCCGACAAGCACAACGCCCTGGACCTCGAGGTCCTGCACGGCCTGGTCGGCGCGGCCGAGGCGGTCGCCGCCGACCCC
>JBFWTJ010000288.1:0-4168 GCA_050247895.1 Acidimicrobiia bacterium | reverse complement strand
CGACCTCGGCGATCTGGTCCTCGACCAGCGCGATCAGCTCGGCGGCCTCGACCACGCGGCCGAACACGAGCCCGGCGCGGCGGATCACCTCGAGCGTCGTGTCGACCGAGACGTCGGCCGACGCGTTGCCGGCCATCTGGTCCGACGGGCACGACTCCTGGAAGACCCAGGTGCCGATGCCGAGGTCGGCCAGGTCCTCGCGGGTGCCGAACCGCTCGTCGTTGAAGGCGGACGAGAAGCTGGCGTAGACGAAGTCGGGATCGGCCCTGAGGAGCTCCTCCTTGCTCGGGTAGGACTCCTGGTAGGGCGTGCCCTCGAAGGCGTCGGCCAGGTCGGGCCGGATGGCGTTGTCGAGGAAGGCGCTGCCCACGACCTGGTCGCCGGCGTCGAGCGCGAAGGCCATCTCGATGGCGGCGTGGAACATGAGGAAGACCCGCTCGGGCCGGGTGCTCAGGTCGACCTCGACGCCGCAGTTGTCGACGGTCTCACCGCCGGTCGGGGTGCCCTCGGACGTTTCGCCCGACGCCGTGTCGTCCGAGGCCGTGTCGTCGCTGTCGCCACCGCAGGCGGCGGTGAGGGCAACCGCCGCAAGCGGAAGGGCGAGCAGGTTTCGTGTACGTCGTCGCATGGGGGGCTCCGGGGGTGTCGTGGCCCGGCGGGCGCCGGGACGGCATGCGACTCTCCCGTCGCCGCGTCGGCCCGGCAAGGCCCTCCTTTTGCTGGTAATCGACGAGTCGGGACGACCTCGTCGCCCTCTCACCGCCTCACAGGACAGCCCCTGTCGGGCTCGCAGGGAAGGCCTTCGAGGGTCGTAGCCTGGCGTCGGTGGCCTACGACGAGGACCTCGCCGGCCGGGTGCGCGAGCTGCTCGCCGCCGAGGTCGACCTGGACGAGCGGCGGATGTTCGGCGGCCTGGCCTTCCTGCTCGGCGGGAACATGGCCGTGGCCGCCAGCAGCCGGGGCGGTTTGATGGTGCGGGTCGACCGGGCCGAGGTCGCCGCCTTGATCGAGGCCGACGGCGTCGAGCCGATGGAGATGCGGGGCCGGTCGATGGGCGGCTGGCTGCACGTCGAGTCCGGCGCGATCCGCACCGGGCGGCAGCTCTCCCGCTGGGTCGAGCGTGGCGCCCGCACGGCACGGGCGCTGCCGCCCAAGCCGCCGCGTCGCCGCTGAGCCGAGGGACCTCAACCGAGGAGGCGTCGGGCGCGGCCTTCGAGGTGCCGCTGCTCGACGACGCTGGTGGCTCGGCGTGCGGCCTCGCGGTACTCGCGGCGTGCGGCGGCCGCGTCGCCCGAGCGTTCGAGGAGGAAGGCGCGGGCCGCGCCCAGGCGGTGGTGCTGCGCGAGACGGGGGTCGTCGCGCAGGGCGTCGAGCAGCGCCAGCCCGGCGGAGGGGCCGTGGACCTCGGCCACCGCCACCGCCTTGCTGAGGGTCGTCATCGGGTTCGGGGCGACCGCTTCGAGCAGGTCGTAGAGGGCGACGATCTGGGGCCAGTCGGTCGCCGCGGCGGACGGGGCCTCGTCGTGGATCGCGGCGATCGCGGCCTGGAGCTGGTACGGGCCGAGTCCGGTGGTCGACGCCAGGGTCGCCTCGACCAGGGCCGAACCCTCGGCGACGAGCGCGGCGTCCCACAGGGTGCGGTCCTGGGCGTCGAGCGGGACGAGCTCGCCGTCGCGGGTGCGTGCCGCCCGGCGGGCGTCGGTGAGCAGCATGAGCGCCAGCAGGCCGGCGGCCTCCCCGTCGGCGGGGCGGGCCCGATGGACCTGCCGGGCGAGGCGGACGGCTTCGGCGGTGAGGTCGCGGCGCTGGAGCTCGTCGCCCGCCGAGGCGAAGTGGCCCTCGGTGAACATCAGGTACAGGACGTGCAGGACGGTGGCGATCCGGGCCGGCAGCTCGGCCTCGGGGGGCAGCGCGAACGGTGCGCCGGACCGTTGGATCGCCGCCTTGGCGCGGCTGATCCGCTGGGCCATGGTCGCCTCGGGGACGAAGAAGGCCCGGGCGATCTCTGCCGTGCTCAACCCGCCGACGGCCCGCAGGGTCAGCGCCATCTGGGACGGCGCGGTGAGCGTCGGGTGGCAGCACATCGTGAGCAGGACCAGCGTGTCGTCGGTCGACGCGACCTCGGCGTCGGCCAGGTCCTGCTGGTGGTGCCGCCGCTCGCGGAGCTCACGGGCCTCGGCGCTGCGGAGGGCGTCGACGAGCCGGCGCGACGCGACGCGGACCAGCCAGGCCGCCGGGTCCTGCGGGCGCCCCTGCTCGGGCCACTGCGCCGTCGCCGCGATCAGCGCCTCCTGCACGGCGTCCTCGGCGAGGTCGAAGTGCCCGTAGCGACGCACCAGCGCGCCGAGGACCGTCGGCGCCAGCGCGGCGACCTCCTCGGCGCGCAGGTGCGTCACGGCGTCTCGCAGTTGTCCGGTGCCTCGTGGAGGATGGGTCGGACCTCGATCTGGCGGAACTTCGCCGAAGGCATCTCGGCCGCGATCTCCAGGGCCCGGGCCTCGGAGTCGACGTCGACGATGTAGAAGCTGCCGATGTACTCCTTGGCCTCGATGTAGGGCCCGTCGGTGACCACGACGGCCCCGTCGGCCACCGTCACCTGCTTGGTCTGGACCTGGTCGCCGACCCCGTAGGCCCCGAGCATCTCGCCCGAGGCCGCCAGGGCGGCGTTGTGGGCGTCGGTCCGGCGGATGACCTCGGCGAACTCGTCGGCGGGGAACGAGGTCCAGATCTCGTCGTTGCCGTAGATGATCAGCATGTACTTCACGGTGGGATCTCCTTGTCCGAGGCACCCCGTGGTGCTCTCGACGCAGATGTCGGAGCCGACGACGGGCCCTCGACGCGCGCGACCGAGATCTTCCCAAGGACGCCGGCTCCCGGCTGTCCGGAGGCCTGCGCCGGGATCAGGCCCCGGGGTCGGCGAACAGGGGGAGGTCGAGCGGGGCCCGGTCGGTGCGCTTGAGCTCGGAGAAGGCCGGGAAGTCGACGAAGGTGCGGAGCGCGTCGTAGAAGGCGAGGGCGGTCTCGTCGTCGGGGACGGCGCTGATCACCGGGCCGAACAGCGAGTTCCCGGTCGGCGGGTCGTAGGTGATGATCGGCGTGCCCACGTCGGGGCCGGTGCGCCGGAACGCCTCGTCGCTCTCGGCCCGGATCAGGGGGTCCCAGGAGGGGTCGTCGGCCGCGTCGAGCAGGGACTCGGGCAGGCCGAGCGCGGCGACGACCTCGGCTGGGTCGACGCCGGCCGCCGCCTCGGCCAGGCGCTCGAGCAGGTCCGTGCTCGACGACGCCCGGTACCAGTAGCGCTCGCCCCAGGCCCGGTAGAGGTCGGCCACGGCGTCGTTGCCCAGCTCGGCCCGGGCCGCGGCGCAGATGCGGTGGTAGCGCAGGCCCCGCTCCTGCGCCTCGCGCATCCCGTCGGGCACGTCGTTGCCCTCGTTGATGAACTTCAGCGAGATGAACCGCCACCCGACCTCGATGCCGCGCAGCTCCTGGACCCGGCGGATCCACACCGAGGTCTGCCAGGCGAACGGGCACCCGGGATCGAAGAAGAACTCGAGGTCGTACGGCCCGCCGGGCAGCTCGTCGAGGGGCGCGGGGGCTTCGTCAACGGTGGTCACGTCACTGACCCAACCCCTCGCCGCCCCGCGATGTTCCGGGCCGGGCGCCGTCGGACCGAGGCTCGACGAGCTGTCGAGATGATGTCGACGAGTCGTCGGATGATCGGCTCGTGCCCTGGCCGCACAGCGGGTCCGGGGTCGGTTCGCCCGGTGCGCCGTGGCGGTGCCATGCTTGTCGGGAGCCGTGCTCCGCCGCCTCGGGTCGGCGAGGGTGTCGGGAGCCTTCCGCTGCCAGCCGACGGGACCGAGGGTGCGACGAGCGACGATGGATCGGGGTGACGTCGGGACCGGTGCACGGCCCGCGGTGGCCCGCGGGGGCGCCCGCTAGCCGTGCCCAAGCTCGACGCTCGGACCGTCGCCGAGCACCGCCGCCAGGTCCTCGACCGCCTCTACCGCTCGTTCGAGGCGCTGATCTACGAGCGGGGCTACGACGCCATCAACCTGGCCGACATCGCCCAGATGTCGGACATGGCCCGCACCGCGATCTACCACTACTACCCCGACAAGGAAGCCCTGCTGCTCGCGTACACGGCCCACGAGATGGACGAGTACTT
>JBFWTJ010000287.1:0-4181 GCA_050247895.1 Acidimicrobiia bacterium | reverse complement strand
CACCACGTGATCGCCGCGACCGGCGTGTCGGTGGTGCTGGGTGGCCGGACCGTGCTCGACGCGGTGGACCTGGCCGTGGGACGGGGGGAGTGGGTGTCGATCGTGGGGCCCAACGGCGCGGGCAAGACGACCCTGCTGCGTTGGGTCGCCGGCCTGGTCGCGGGTCCCGGCGAGCTGCACCTGGAGGGTCGCCCGGGCGGTGACATGCGGCGACGGGACCGGGCCCGGCTCGTCGCGCTGGTCCCCCAGGCCCCGGTGGTGCCGCCGGGGATCACGGTGGCCGACTACGTGCTGCTCGGTCGTTCGCCCCACATCCACCCGCTGGCCGTGGAAGGCCCGGCGGACCTCGCCGCGGTGCACGACGCGTTGGCTCGCCTGGACCTGGTCGGGATGGCCGAGCGGGTCGTGGGCACGCTGTCGGGCGGCGAGCGCCAGCGGGTCCTCATCGCCAGGGCCCTGGCCCAGGGCTCGCCGGTGGTCCTGCTCGACGAGCCGACCACGGCCCTCGACGTGGGCCACCAGCAACAGGTCCTGGAGCTGGTCGACGACCTCCGCCGCCGCGACGGCCTGTCGGTCCTCTCGACGATGCACGACCTGACCCTGGCCGGCCAGTACGCCGACCGCCTGGTCCTGCTCGACGCCGGTCGGGTCGTGGTCGAGGGGACGGCGGCCGACGTGCTCACCGAGGAGAACCTGGCCCGCCACTACGGCGCGCACGTCCGGGTCGTCGACGACGGGGGCCAGCCGATCGTGGTGCCGGTCCGGGCCCGCCGCCCGCACCTGCGGTGATCGCCGACGTCGAGCCCGAGCGGCTCGTCCACCCCGACGGCGGCGACGGCACGGCTCGGCCGGTGCTGGTGTGGCGGGCCGCCGAGCCGTTCCTGTGCGCCTCGTCGGGCGTGCTCGGCGGGGGGCTGGGCCTTCGGTCCTGGGTGCTCAACGCCCAGGTCGCCCTCCGCTACCACCACGAGGACCCGGCCGCGCACGTCGCCTCGATCGCCGACGAGCTCGGGCTCGAACCGGCGGCGGGGACGGGCCTGCTCACCGCGGCCCGGGTGCTCGAGGTGGTGGTGGCCTCCGACGGTGGTGCGGGCTGCGCCGCGACGGTGGGCATCTCGGTGCCGACGTGGGCCGCGGCTCCCGACGGCGAGCTGGCTCGTTGGGCGCCCGGCACGATCAACCTGGTCTGCACGGTCCCGGGCGCGCTGTCCGACGCCGCGCTGGTCAACGCGGTGGCCACGGCGACCGAGGCCAAGTCCCAGGCCCTGGCCGAGGTCGGCGTGGACGGGACGGGCACGGCGTCCGACGCCGTGGTCGTGTGCTGCCCGCCCGGGGGAGAGGAGGCCTACGGCGGCCCCCGCTCGCGCTGGGGCGCCCGCCTGGCCCGGGCCGTCCACGCCGCGGTGGCCCGGGGCGCCCGCGACTGGCTGGCCGGTCGCTGAACACGGGGACCGAGGAGGCCGTCGCCCTCGGCATTACAAGAATGATTCTTGATCTTGTAGGGTGAGGTCGTGCGACCGTTCCGGACCTCCGTGGCACGGGTCGCGGCCGGGGCGGTCGCGGTGCTGGTCCTCGCGACCTCCGGTTGCGCGGCGCCCGCGACGCTGACCGCCTCGGACGACCAGGTGCAGGTGGTGACGACCACCGGGATCCTGCGCGACCTGGTGGCCAACGTCGGAGGGGACCGCGTGTCGGTCGTCTCGTTGGTGCCCGACGGGGCCGACCCGCACAGCTACGAGCCCTCCCTGCGGACCGTGCGCAACGTCGTCTACGCCGACGTCGCCTTCAGCAACTACCTCCTGCTCGAACCGCAGTCCGTCATCCGGGCGCTCGACGCCAACCTGCCCGACGGCGTGCCCGACATCTCGTTGGCCGAGGCCTCCGTGCGGTACGCGGCCGAGATCATCCCCCTGGTCGAGAACGTGGCCCTGGACACGATCTGGCTGGGCATGCGGGTCCGGGGCAGCGGGGCCCGCCTCGGTGCCACCCGGGTGTCCGACGTGCTGCTCTCGGCGGTCGACCTGGACGGCCCGGGCGACCTCGTCGCCTACCTGACCGAGTCGTTCGGCAACCCGGTCTTCTACGTGGACAGCACCGACGGCTTCGACGCCGCCGGCGGCTACCGGGACGACACCGCCACGCTGCCCCCGGCCGCCCACACCCACATGAGCTGGGCCTTCACCGAGCCCGGCGTCTACCGACTCACCATGGAGGCCCGCCTCGCCGTCACCCCCGACGAGCGGCCGGTCCCCATGGGGCGCGCCACCTTCACCTTCGCGGTGGGGATCGACCCCCACTCCGTGCCGGGCATGGAGCGGGCCGAGGTCCTCCACGGCGGCCACGCCGACGTCACCGTGGACCTCGACGAGGGCGGGCTGTACCTCTTCGCCGACCCGCACGGGGGCGGCGACGCCACCCAGGAGGTCCACGACGCCGCCTCGACGGTGATCGAGGTGCCCAGCAAGGCGCTCCACGAGGTGCCCGGCGACCCCGCCTTCCGCTTCCTCGGCCGGGCCGGCGACCCGATCTACCAGCTGCCCCAGGCGGTGCTGGGCCGCCACGTGCACGGCGAGATCGACCCCCACCTGTGGCAGGACGTGGGCAACGCCATGGCCTACGTCGAGCTCATCCGCGACACCCTGATCGGCGTCGACCCCCAGGGCGCGGCCACCTACCGGGCCAACGCCACCGCCTACATCGGCGAGCTCGAGGCGCTCGACGCCTACGTGCGCGGCACCCTCGGCGCCATCCCGGCCCGCCGGCGGCACCTGGTGACGACCCACGACGCCTTCGGGTACCTCGGCGCGGCCTACGACGTCGACATCTCGGGCTTCGTCACCCCCAACCCGTCGACCGAGCCGTCCCTGTCCGACCGGCGCCGGCTCACCGAGACGATCCGCAACCTGGACATCCCCGCCGTGTTCCTGGAGCCGAACCTCATCTCCCGGTCCTCGACGCTGCGCCAGGTCGCCGACGAGGAGGGGATCCGGGTCTGCCCGATCTACGGCGACGCCTTCGACGACGAGGTCACGACCTACGTCGAGATGATGCGGTTCAACGCCGACTCCCTGCGGACCTGCCTCGACCCCCGACCCTGAACCCCTGCACAGGAGCAAGATGGACGTCCGATCACCACGAGCCCGGGCCGTGCCGATGGCCCTGGCCGCCGGCCTGGCCACCTTCCTCGCCGTCGCGCCTGCCCTGGCGGCCGGCGCCCAGCAGGGCGAGGATCCGAACCTCGAGCAGGTCATCGACCGGGACCAGCCGGTGGTCGCCGGGCCGGCCGAGCTGGTCGACGGCCACGTCGACATCGGTCCCCGGTTCGTGGACGGGGCCTTCACCCTGCTGGTGCACGACGACGCCGAGGTGCCCTCGGTGTGGCGGCCCCTCGACGAGACGGTCCTGCGGGTCGGCGACGCGGCCGTCCAGACCGTGCCCGACGACCCGACCTACGACTTCCTCGGGGTCGAGCCGGGCACCGACGTCTACGTCGTGCCCCAGATCCAGCGGGACGGCGTGGTGTGGGTCGGGTGGAACACCCAGGATCCCGAGGTGCGCGAGACCGTCGACCGGGGGGCGACGCTGGCCCTGGTGGGGTACGACGGTCCGGGCGAGCTCGTCGTCTACCTGCAGTCGGGCGCGCTGGGCGACCCGGAGGTCCTGTGGCACACGGCGGAGGCGCAGCGCCAGCCCTTCTGGGTCGAGGCCAACACCCACACCCACGCCAACTGGGTCTTCACCGAACCCGGCGTCCACCTGGTCCAGGTGGAGGTCTCGGCCGAGCTGATCAGCGGCGAGTCGGTCCGCGACGTGCGGACGCTGCGCTTCGCGGTGGGCGACGCCACCTCCGCCGCCGAGGCCCGCGCCGCGGCGGCGACCACCACCTTCGCCGCGTCCGACGAGCCGGACGAGGGTGCCGGCGCGGTCTCAGGGGACGAGGGGGACGCAGGGGGCATCTCTCCTGTCGTGGTGGTCGTGGCCGTCGCCGCCCTGGCACTGGCGACCGCGGTCGCCGTCGTGTCGGTGCGGGGTGGCCGGGCTCGCCGCCGCGCCGAGCAGGAGCACGTCGGTGCGGGGGGACGGCGGTGAGGGGAGCGGACGCGACCCGAGGAGCCCTCGGGGGCGCGGGCGCCAGCCCGCCCGGCGGGGATGGGTCCGGGGCGCAGCCCCGGGGAGGAGCT
>JBFWTJ010000286.1:0-4228 GCA_050247895.1 Acidimicrobiia bacterium | reverse complement strand
GGTCGAGCCCGTCACCCGCCAGTGGACCTGGTGGCAGAGCGGCGGCACCGAGTTCACCGTCGGCATGCTCCTCGACGGTCCCGGTGTGATGATGCTCTTCGTCGTCACGCTGATCTCGCTGCTGGTCCACGTGTACTCGACCGAGTACGTGAAGGGCGATCGGCGCTACACCCACTACTTCGCCTTCCTCTCGCTGTTCACGGCGTCGATGCTCGGCCTGATCATGAGCGAGAACACCCTCCAGCTCCTGACCTGCTGGGAGCTCGTCGGCCTGTGCTCGTTCTGCCTGATCGGCCACTGGTGGGAGGAGAAGCCCAACTCCGATGCGGCGCTGAAGGCGTTCCTGACCAACCGAGTCGGCGACGTCGGCCTGATCTGCGGCGTCATCATCCTGTTCTTCGGTGCCGGCACCTTCGACATCGTCGAGATCAACGAGCGGGCGGTCGACGGGAGCATCAGCCACCTGGTCCTGCTGGTGGCCTCCTGCTCGCTGATCGCGGCCGTGATGTCGAAGTCGGGCCAGTTCGTCCTGCACACCTGGCTCCCGGACGCCATGGCCGGCCCGACGCCGGTCTCGGCGCTGATCCACGCCGCGACCATGGTCGTGGCCGGCATCTTCATGGTCGGCCGCCTCTACGGCGTGTTCTTCCAGGGCCTGTCGATCGGCACGTCGAGCGTCAACCTCCTGGCCGTGGTCGGGGCGGTGACGGTGATCGGCGGTGCCGGCCTGGCCTTCGTCCAGTCCGACATCAAGAAGGTTCTGGCGTACTCGACGGTCTCCCAGCTCGGCTACATGGCCATGGCGCTGGGCGTGGGCGCGTGGACGGCGGCCTTCTTCCACCTGTTCACCCACGCCTTCTTCAAGGCCTGCCTGTTCCTCGGCTCGGGTTCGGCCGCCCACGCCGTGCACTCCTTCGACATGAAGAAGGACATGGGCGGCCTGGGGCGCTGGATGCCCCACACCCGCAACACCTTCATCGTGGCCACGCTGGCCCTGGTCGGCATCTTCCCCCTGGCCGGGTTCTGGTCGAAGGACGAGATCCTCGCCGGCGCCCAGCAGCTCGGCAGCGGGTACACGGCGTTCATGGTCGTGGGCATCATCGGCGCGGCGATGACCGCCGCATACATGACCCGTTGCGTGTACCTCACCTTCTTCGGCGAGTTCCGGGGCCACGGCCACCCCCACGAGTCCAGTCCCCGGATGGTCGTGCCGCTCTACGTGCTGGCCGTGCTGGCGGTGGTGGCCGGTTTCGCCAACATCCCCGACACCGGCGCCCTGTCCTGGGTGCCCGAGTCGCTGGCCCTGCGCTTCGAGCACTTCTACGAGCCCGTGGGCGCCTACTTCCCCAGCGCCCTGGAGACCTTCTCCCACCCCGAGTTCGCCATCGGGATCGCGGTTGTGTCGACGATCGTGGGCCTGGCCGGGATCGGCGCCGCCTACCTCTGGTACTTCAAGGGCATCGGGTTCCACGGCATCACCGAGCGGAACCGCCTGGCCCGCACCGGCCTGCGCGTGCTCGAGAACAAGTACTACTTCGACCGGCTCTACACCGACGTCATCGCGGCGGGCTTCAAGCGCCCGATCGCCCGCGGGGTCGACTGGTTCAACCAGAAGGTGCTCGACGGGGTGGTCAACGGCGCCGGCCTGGCCGCCGTGCTGGGTGGCCGCTGGCTGTACCGGCGGGTCGACCAGGGCGTCATCGACGGGGCCGTCAACGGGGCCGGCCAGGTGGCCGACGGCACGGGCGGGATCTTCCGCCAGATGCAGACCGGGCGGGTCCAGCAGTACGGCGCGCTCCTCTTCGCCGGGGCCGCGATCCTCGCCGGCCTCCTCATCGCGGTCGTCTAACCCGACAGGACCAGGACGAACAGGACCATGGACAACGACTTCCTGAACGAGTGGGGCCTCGCCCTGATGGTGTTCCTGCCGCTGGCGGGCGCCGCGGTGATGCTGCTGATCCCCAAGGTCGACGAGCAGCTCCACAAGCTGGTCGCCCTGGTCACCTCGCTGGCCACGGCCGGCGTGGGGGTGTGGCTTCTGGCCGAGTTCGACTACGACCGGTCCTCCGAGCTGCAGTTCTTCTCGGACAAGCCCTGGATCGAGGTCATCTCGAGCCGCTTCATCGTCGGCCTGGACGGGATCGCCCTGCCCCTGGTGGCCATGACGCTGCTGGTGGTGCCGCTGGTCATCATCTACAGCTGGAACCACATCCCCGAGCCGGGCAACGCCAAGGCGTTCCTCATCCTCATGCTCGTCCTGCACACCGGCATGCTGGGGACCTTCGTGGCCCAGGACCTGGTCCTGTTCTTCGTCTTCTTCGAGATCGTCTTGCTGCCGATGTACTTCATGATCGGTGTGTGGGGCGGCGAGAACCGGCAGTACGCGGCGATCAAGTTCTTCCTGTTCACCCTGTTCGGGTCGGCGCTGATGCTGGTCAGCTTCCTGGCCCTCTTCTTCCTGACCGGGGCCGACACCTTCTCGATGCGGGGCCTGAGCGACGCCGTGGCCCAGGGCGGGCTGGCGCACTCGACCCAGCTCCTCATCTTCGGCGGGATGTTCCTCGGCTTCGGCATCAAGGTGCCGATCTTCCCCTTCCACACCTGGCTGCCCGACGCCCACACCCAGGCGCCGACCCAGGGCTCGGTGATCCTGGCCGCGGTGCTGCTCAAGCTGGGCACCTACGGCTTCATCCGGATCGCCCTGCCGATCCTGCCCGAGGCGGCCCACAGCTGGGCCCCCTGGATCGGGCTGCTGGCGGTCGTCGGCATCATCTACGGCGCCCTCGCCTGCCTGGCCCAGACCGACATGAAGCGCCTGATCGCCTTCTCGTCGGTCTCCCACATGGGCTTCGTGATGCTCGGCATCGCCACCGGGACCGAGTTCGGGCTCAACGCCGCGGTGTTCGGGATGGTCGCCCACGGCCTGATCACCGGGATGCTGTTCTTCGTGGCCGGTTCGGTGAAGGAGCGGTTCCACACCCTCGAGATCCGCCGGCTCGGCGGTCTGCTGATCAAGACGCCTCGGATGGGCTGGATCCTCGGCTTCTCCACGATGGCCTCGCTCGGGTTGCCCGGGCTGGCCGGGTTCTGGGGCGAGCTGCCGGCGATCCTGGCCGCCTACAACCCGGCCGAGGGCCTGCCGGTCGAGACCTTCCGGACCTACATGGTCGTGGCCGCCATCGGCACCGTGTTCGCCGCCGGCTACCTGCTCTGGCTCTACCAGCGCACGGCGTTCGGCACCCCGACCGAGGAATTCGCCGACACGCCGATGCACGACGTGGAGACGCCCGAGTGGATCGCCTGGGTGCCGATGCTGGTGCTCATCCTGGTGCTGGGCGTGTACCCGAACCTCCTCTTCTCGATCACCGACGACGCGGTCGGCCCGGTCGCCGAGGCCCTGGCCCAGGTGGGGGGATAGGCGACCGTGCTCGCCGCGCTCGTCCAGCAGGTCGGCGACTTCAGCCGCCCGCACGTCGACTTCCACGCGTTCGCGCCCGAGATCGTGCTGGTGGGCACGATCGTCGTCGTGCTGTTGGCCGACCTGTTCACCTCCGAGGGCGGCAAGGGGATCCTGCCGTCGCTGGCCGGCATCGGGTTGCTGGCCTCGCTGGTGCCGGTGCTCACCCTGGCCGTGGACGGCGCCGACCGGATCATGTTCGACGGGGCCTACACCGTCGACAACTTCTCCCTGGTGCTCAAGGCCCTCTTCCTGCTGTCGGCCTACGTGGTCGTCCTGCTCTCGACCAACTACGTGGCCGAGGGCGACTACGCCGAGGGCGAGTACTACTTCCTGCTGCTGGCCTCGGTGCTGGGCATGACGGTGATGGCGTCGGCCCGCGACCTCGTCTCGATCTTCGTGGCCCTCGAGCTGCTGTCGATCCCGGCCTACCTGCTGGCCGGCTGGCGCAAGCAGGACCTGAAGGGCAACGAGGCCGGCGTGAAGTACTACCTGATGGGCGTCTTCGCCTCCGGGGTGCTGCTGTACGGCATGTCGCTGCTCTACGGCGTGGCCGGCAGCACGCTGCTCTCCGACGTCGCCGCGGCCATCGGTCGCGCCGAGTCGATGCCCGTGGTGACGATGGGCGTGGTGTTCACGCTGATCGGCTTCGCCTTCAAGGTCTCGGCGGTGCCGTTCCACTCGTGGGCGCCCGACGTCTACGAGGGGGCCCCGACCCCCATCACCGCGTTCCTGGCGGTGAGCTCCAAGGCGGCGGGCTTCGTGGCGCTG
>JBFWTJ010000285.1:0-4275 GCA_050247895.1 Acidimicrobiia bacterium | reverse complement strand
GAGACGGTGAGGGTGAACGAGACGCCGTTGGGGTGGCCGGCCTCCTCGAGCATCTCCTTGGCCTTGTCCGGGTCGTACTCGTAGCGGGGCAGTCCCTCGTCCGTGTACCCCGGCGCCAGCGGGTTGAGGAACCCGACCGCGGGCAGCGCCCGGCCCCGGTACACGTCGTCCACGATCTGCTGGTAGGGCACCGCGTAGGCGAAGGCCTGGCGCACCGCCATGTCGTCGAAGGGCGGGTGCGTGGTGACCAGGATCGCCATGTTGTAGGCGTTGGTCTCGAAGCTGAAGGACTTGCCCGCGCCGCTGGCGGCCAGCTCGACCTGGTCCACCGGGCGCAGCACCTCGGCCACGTCGACGTCACCGGTGCGCAGGGCGTTGGCCCGGCTGGCCGGGTCGGTCACCACCCGGAAGGTGATCTTCTTGATGGCCGGCTCGCCCAGCACGTGGTCCGGGTTCGACCGCCACACCATCTCCTGGCCCGGCGTGAACGACTCGATGATGTAGGGCCCGAAGCCGTAGTTCCCGTTGGTCTTGGAGAACTCCACCGCGTACGGGTCGTCCGCGGTGACGTGCTCCTTCAGGTAGTCGCTGTCGTAGATGTCGCCGTTGCCCTGGCCGAGCAGGCCCAGCAGCGTGAAGCCGTAGCCCGCCTTCTCCAGCGTGAAGGTGACCGTGTACTGGTCGACCTTCTGGATCTGCGAGAGGTCGGTGAGGATCGGGAAGCTGATGGCCTTCACCGTCGCGGTGGGCGCGTTGAACTTCCGCTCGTAGGACCACAGCACGTCGTCGGCGTCGAGCTCGTTGCCGTTCGAGCTCACGACGCCCTCGCGGAGGTGGAACGTGTACACCTTCCCGTCCTCGCTGACGTCCCAGCTCTCGGCCAGGTAGCCCTCGTACTCGTAGGAGTCCTGGTCGAAGCTGCCGTCGTCCTGGGGGACGTAGACGTTGCGGACCAGGCCGGCGCCGCCGTTGCGCCGCCAGGTGATGTTCTCCAGCACGCCACCCGCCCCGCCGTCGGGGGCGAACGACGTGGGCAGGGCGGCCGACGCCACAACGATCTCCTCCAGGGCCGCGGCCTCACCGCCGTCCTCGCCGGTGGCGGTGCCACCGCCCCCGGCGGGCTCGTCGTCGTCACCTCCCCCGCACGCCCCGGCCACCAGGGCGAGGGCGACCGGCACGGCCACGAGCCATCGGTGGCGCCCGCGGCGGGCGGGCGGCGCCGGGGCGTCGGGTCCGGAGGGTCCACGTGGGTCTGGCACGGTCGCCTCCGCCTCAGTACTCGAGCAGGTTGTCGCGGAACGTCCCGGCGCTGTAGCCGGTGCGGACGAGGCCCCGCCGGCGCAGCGCCGGCACCAGGCCGTCGGCGATCTCGGCGATGGTCCGCCGGGTCACCGTGGAGCCGATGAGGAAGCCGTCGCCGCCGACCTCCTCCATGACCTCCTGCATCTGGCCCGCCACCGTGTCGGGGCAGCCGATGTAGTTGTACCTGCCCGGCTTCACGTCGACCTGGGTCGGCGAGATGATCTCGCGCAGGGTCTTGACGCCCCCGCCGCCGGCCTTGAGGTAGGAGGCGATGGCCTGGGTCTGGCCGTTCCCGGCGACGTCGGGCATCGGGGCGTCGAGGTCCAGGCTCCCGTAGTCGAGCTCACCGCCCGAGCTGTACGACATGTGCCACAGCACCCGCTCCATCTGGTCGGGTTCGAGCCCGGCCCGCCGGGTGAGGCGGTCGCGCTCGAGGGCCTCCTCGTCGGTCTCGCCCAGGACCGGGATGACGAGGAACAGGACCTTGCAGTCGTCGGGGTTGCGGCCCGCGGCGACCGCCTGCTGGCGGATGTCGTCGCGGAACGCCTTCATCTCCTCGATCGAGCCCGACTTGCCGATGGCGGTGTCGCAGTGCTCGCCGGCCAGGCGCCGGCCCGCCGGCGAGGCGCCGGCCTGGGCGATGACCGGCCAGCCCTGGGGCCCAGCCGGGATGTTGAGGGCGCCGTAGCAGTTGAAGAACTTGCCGTGGAAGTCGACCTTGTGGACCTTGCGGTGGTCGGCGAAGACGTTGTTCACCTCGTCGACGACGATCGCGCCCGGCTCCCAGGAGTCCCACAGCTCCTTGAGGAGCTCGATCCACTCGTTGGCCATCTCGTAGCGGACGCTGTGCTCGTAGTGGGCGTCACGCCCGTGGAGCAGGGCCGCGGCGTGGTTCACCGACGTGACGACGTTGACCCCGACGCGGCCCTCGGTCATGTGGTCGAGCGTGGCCATGACCCGAGCCGCGGTGTACGGGTGGTAGTAGCTCGACGAGATCGTGGGCACGATGCCGATGTGGCGCGTGTTCTGCGTCATGAGCGGCACCAGCGGGAGCGGGTCGTTCTTCGGCACCTGGATCATGTGCTTCAGCGTCGACTCCATGGTCCCGCCCATGGTGTCGTCGATCGAGGTCGTGTCCTCGATCAGCACGTAGTCGAAGCCGGCCCGCTCCAGCGACGCAGCCAGGTCGACGAAGATGTCCGGCTTCATCCAGTCGTAGGCGTTGGTCCCGTTCCACACGCCGCTCGTGCCGTCGCGGTTGCGCGTCCTGCCGAGCGTGTTCCAGGTGCCCTGGGTCGTGTAGCCGTTGCCGAGGAACCATCCCAGATGAAACATCGGAGCCCTTTCGTGTCCTGGTGCGTGGCCGTCAGTCGCGTCAGTCGGCGACGGTCGCGGTGAGCATCGAGAAGTCGATGACGTTGTCGGACCGGTTGGCGTAGCCGTCGACGTTGTTGGCGAAGGCGTTCAGGGGCTGGATGCGGGCCATGAAGATCATGGGGACCTCGTCCATGTAGATCTTCTGGACCGCGTTCCAGGCCTCGCCGGCCTCGTCGCTGAGCGGGTCGGGCAGGCTCGTGCCGACCGCCATGGCGTCGTAGTACTCCTGGCTCTCCCAACCCGAGCCGTTGGTGGTGGAGCCGGCCCGGAAGTAGAGGTTGAGCTCGTACGCCGGCGAGAGGGTCACCGAGGCCGACCGGTTGAGGGTGGCGTCGAAGGTCTTGTTGTTGACGCCCTCGGTGAACGCCGCCCCGGGCAGCTCCTGGATCTCGATGTCGAACCCGGCGTCCTTGGCGTAGGACTGGATGGCGACGGCCACCTCCTGGATGTCGCTCAGGGCGTTGGAGACCGTCAGGGTGAACGAGACCCCGTCGGGGTGGCCGGCCTCCTCGAGCATCTCCTTGGCCTTGTCCGGGTCGTACTCGTAGCGGGGCAGGCCGTCGTCGGTGTACCCCGGCGCCCGGGGGTTGAGGAACCCGACCGCGGGCAGCGCCCGGCCCCGGTACACGTCGTCGATGATCTGCTGGTAGGGCACCGCGTAGGTGAAGGCCCGCCGCACGTCGACGTCGTCGAAGGGCGGGTGCGTGCTGACCAGCGTGGCCAGGGCGTAGGCGTTGGTCTCGAAGGTGAACGACTTGGCCGCCCCGCTGCCGGAGAGGTCGACCTGGTCGGCGGGCCGCAGGACCTCGGCCACGTCGACGTCGCCGGTGCGCAGGGCGTTGGCCCGGCTGGCCGGGTCGGTCACCACCCGGAAGGTGATCTTCTTGATGGCCGGCTCGCCCAGCGCGTGGTCCGGGTTCGACCGCCACACCATCTCCTGGCCCGGCGTGAACGACTCCACCACGTAGGGCCCGTAGCCGTAGTTGGCGTTGGTCTTCGAGAACTCGACCGCGTACGGGTCCGCCGGGGTGGCGTTGGCCTTCAGGTAGTCGCTGTCGTACATGTTGGCCATGCCCTGGCCGAGCAGGCCCAGCAGGGTGAAGCCGTGGCCGGGCTGCTCAAGGGTGAAGCTGACCGTGTACTTGTCGACCTTCTGGATCTGCGACAGGTCGGTGATGATCGGGAAGCTGATCGACTTCACGATGCTGGTGGCGGTGTTGAACTTCCGCTCGTAGGACCACAGCACGTCGTCGGCGTCGAACTCGTTGCCGTTGACGCTCATGACGCCCTCGCGGAGGTGGAACGTGTACACCTTCCCGTCCTCGCTGACGTCCCAGCTCTCGGCCAGGTAGCCCTCGTACTCGTAGGAGTCCTGGTCGAAGCTGCCGTCGTCCTCGGGGACGTACACGTTGCGGACCAGGCCGGCCCCGCCGTTGCGCCGCCAGGTGATGTTCTCCAGCACGCCGGCGCCGCCGCCGTCGGGGGCGAACGACGTGGGCAGGGCGGCCGACGCCACCACGATCTCCTCCAGGGCCTCGGCCTCGGCGGTGTCGTCCTCGGTGCCCTGGCTCCCGCCCGACGGCGCCTCGGCCCCGT
>JBFWTJ010000284.1:0-4297 GCA_050247895.1 Acidimicrobiia bacterium | reverse complement strand
CCCGGCCCGCCGCGGCTCCCGGGTCAGGGGTCCGATCCCGGCCTCGGGCTGGCTCCGCTCGAGGCGCACCGACTCGCCCAGCGCGGCCGGCCGGCCGGTGGCGTCGTAGGTGTAGAGGTGGATCTGGTTGCGGCCGGCCCGGCCCGGGTCGATCAGCAGCTGGGCCGAGCCGGCGTCGCCGAGCTCGACGATCGCCTCGACCACCCCGCCGTCGAGGCCGGCCGAGACCCGGGCCGGCGTCACGTTGACCAGGACCGCGGTGAGCACGACGACCAACGCCAGCCCGGCGCCCTCCAGGGCCAGGGTCGTGCGGAGGCGGGCCAGCGCCCCTCGCGCCCGGCCGCCCCGCAGGGCCGGGACCAGGCCGAACCGGTTGTACGCGGCGATCGACACGACGGCCACGACGAGGGCCACCTTGGCCAGCAGCAGGCCGCCGTAGGTGGTCGAGGTCAGCGCGTCGAGGGCCCGGACCTCGGTCCAGGCCAGGACCAGGCCCAGCACGGCGACCCCGGCCAGGGAGGCGGCGGCGACGGTCGAGAACCGCGCCACGACGCCGGCCGTGGCCGCCGGCGCGGCGCCCGTCGCCCGGCGGATCCGCAGGAGCTGCCAGAGCAGGACCAGGCCGCCGAGCCACGCCGCCGCGGCGACCAGGTGGGCGGTGTCGGCCAGCGTGGCGCGCCAGACCGGCTCGGAGGCCCGGGTGTGCCCGCTCCAGGCGAACGACGTGGCGGCGGCGAACGCCCCGACGAGCGCGCCGGACGGCCAGCGGTCGAGCAGGGCCACGGCCAGGGCCAGGCCACCGAGGCCGGTGGCGACGGCCGGTCCGACGCCCTCGCCCAGCACGGCGCGCAGGACGCCGTCCTCGGTGATCGCCCCGACGCCCGTGCCGGTCCCCAGCGCGGCCGCGATCGGCAGGGAGGCGACGATGCCGAGCGCGCCGACCAGCGCCGCCCACCGGACCGAGTGGGCAAGAGCGCCACGGTCGGGCCCGCCGTCGTGGGCCAGCACCAGGAAGGCCGCACCGCCCGCGGCCAGCAGCACCCCGCCGTAGGCGGCGATCCGGCCCAGCACGCCGGCCACCTCCCAGCCCCGGTCGGCCGAGCTGTCGTAGAACCGGTCGAGGGCCCCGGCGTCGGCCGGTGCCTCCCCGACCGAGAACACCAGCCCGCCCCGCACCGGGTGGCCGTCGGCCGACACGATCCGGTAGGTGGCCACGTAGGTCCCGTCGGGGAGGTCGGGCCGCAGCCCCACCTCGACCACCGAGCCGGTCACCTCCACCGCGCCCCGGTCGACCCGGGACCCCCCGGCATCGACGACCTGGAGCCCGCCGAGGTCGGCCGACACCCGCTCGCTGAAGGTCAGCCGGACCTGGGCCGGGGCGGCGTCGAGGCGGGCGCCGTCGGCCGGGTCCGAGGCGACCAGGGTGGCGTGGGCCGCGGCCGGGCTGGGCACCAGGGCCACGAGCCCGATGCCGGCGACGAGGGCGGCGAGGAGGAGCCGGAGGGCTCGGCGGGTCATGCGGTCCGGGGGGCCGATCGGTCGCCCACCGGGCCCCGGCCCTCCCGGCCGACCCTCCACAGCAGGCCGACGCCGGCCAGGTCGAGGAGGTGGTGGGATTCGCCCAGGGCCGGGGTGGCCCCGTCGACCACGTCCAGCAGCGCCGTGCCCAGCACGACCAGGCCGAGCACGGCGACCAGGGGGAGCAGGCCCCAGGCCCGCTCGGGCTGCAGGGCGGCCACGAGGAGGCCGGCGGCCAGGGCGACGTCGAACGCGCCCAGCTCGCGGGCCACGTGGACGGTGGCTCCGCCCGAGTCGCCCAGCAGCAGCGCGGGCGCGGCGAGCACGAGCTGGGTCAGGGCCACGACGAACAGGGCCCAGCGGGCCCAGGAGATCGACTCGCCCACCGGGACGAGGCGCCGGCGGGGGAGCGGGACGGCGGCGTCGACGATGGCCGCGCTCAGGTCGGGCACGGCCTCGGCCGCACGGACGCGGGTCAGCCGGTGGAGCTCGGCCGCCCGGGCCACCCACCGCCCGCAGGGCGGGCAGGTGGAGAGGTGCTGGTCGATGGTGGGGCCGGGGACCAGCGGGTCCTCCCCGTCGAGCCGGGCCGAGATCGCTGCACGGAGGTCGTCGCACCGCATGGGTCCGGTGGTCGTCGGGGGCCCGGTCCCAGTTCCCGCCGCCCCGGGGGCGGCCCGGGGCGGCGCGGGCGGCTCTCCCCGGAATGGGTCGCGGCGCGTGCCTGTCGCCAGACTGGACGCGTGGACGACCTGACCCGGGCCACCGTCGCAGCGGCGAGCGGCGACCGCGTGGCGCTCACGGCCTGGGTCCGGGCCACCCAGCCCGAGGTCTGGCGCCTGTGCGCCCGGCTCGGCGACCTCCGCTCGGCCGACGACCTGACCCAGGAGGTCTACCTGCGGGCCATCCCGGCCCTGGCCCGCTTCCGGGGCGAGGCGTCGGGCCGGACCTGGCTCCTGCAGATCGCCCGGAACGTGTGCGCCGACCACGTCCGGCGCAGCCGCCGGGGCCGGGCGCTGGTCGAGCGGATCACCCAGCGGACCCGACCCGGTCCCGAGCCGGGGCGCGACGGCGAGGTCGACCTCGACCACCTGGTGCGGGCCCTCGACCCGGCCCGCCGGGAGGCGTTCGTGCTGACCCAGGTCCTCGGCCTCTCCTACGCAGAGGCGGCCGAGGCGTGCGACGTGCCGATCGGGACGATCCGCTCCCGGGTGGCCCGGGCCCGGGCCGACCTCGTGGCCATGCTCGACGAGGACCGGGCCGCCACCGGCGGCTAGCGCCACCGCGGTCCGTGCACCCCGGTGCGCCCGGCGGTACCGTCCCGGCGTCGATCGTCGGAGGGGAGATCGCCATGCAGCCGTCCCGCGGGCCCGATCCGGTCACGTTCTCGTTCGATCCGCCCGAGAGGATCGCCAACTGGCGGCCGCTCGTGCACTGGCTCCTGGTCGTGCCGCACTGGGCCATCGCCTACGTGCTGCGCACCGTGTCCGAGGTGCTGGCCATCGTGTCCTGGTTCGCCATCGTGTTCACCGGCTCGCTGCCCGAGGGCCTGGCCAGGTTCCAGGCCCTGAGCATGCGCTACGGCACCCGGGCCATGACCTACGCCCTGTTCCTGCGCGAGGAGTACCCGCCCTTCACCTTCGACACGGTGGCCTCGGACCCGGGCGACGATCCCCGCGTCCGGGTCGACGTCGTGCCCCAGCTGGCCGACCGGAACCGGGTCACGACCGCCTTCCGGTTCATCCTGGCCATCCCCCACGTCATCGTCCTGGGCCTGCTGGGCATGGCTGCGTGCATCGTCGTGCTCATCGGCGGGATCGCCGTCCTGTTCACCGGCCGCTGGCCCGAGGGCCTGCGCGAGTTCGTGGTCGGCGTGCTCCGGTACTCGTTGCGCTTCGACGCCTACGTCCTGCTGCTCACCGACGAGTACCCGCCGTTCTCGGTCAGCTGAGCCCGGTCGGCCCGGTGGCGCCGCCGCCGGACCGGTCGTCGGCGAGGACGGCCAGGAGCTCGTCGTGGACGTGGCCGTTGGTGGCCACGCCCGAGCCGCCGTCGATGCGCGTCCGGCCGGACAGGTCGGTGAAGCGGCCCCCGGCCTCGGCCAGCAGGACCGGCATCGGGCCCACGTCGTAGGGCTCGACGACCGGGTCGACCATGGCCGCGACCCGCCCGGTGGCGACCAGGAGGTAGCCGTAGCCGTCGCCCCAAGTGCGCAGCTGGGCGCCGGCGGCGTGGAGCGCCTCGATCCGGCCGGTGGTCCAGGTCGACATGCCGCTGGAGGTGACGAAGGCGCCGTCGAGGACCGGTTGGTCGCTGACGTGCACGGGGCCCCGGTCGTCGCGGGCGCCCCGGCCGCGGCCGGCCCACACCGCCTCGCCGAGCGCGGGGATGTTGACCACGCCCACCGCGATGCCGTGGGCGTCCTCCAGGGCCAGGAGGTTCGAGTAGAGCGGCACGCCGCAGGTGAAGGCCTTGGTGCCGTCGATCGGGTCGAGGATCCAGCGCCGGCCCGAGCGGGACGGCACCGGCGCCTCCTCCTCGCCCAGGATCCCGTCGTCGGGGAACTGCGCCGAGAGGCGCTCGCGGATGAGGCGCTCGGCGGCCCGGTCCGCCGCGGTGACCGGCGTGCCGTCGCCCTTGCGCTCGACCTCCAGGTCGGCCGAGCGGAACCAGCGCAGGGTCAGCTCACCGGCCTCCCGCAGGATGGCCACCGCGGCGTCGAGGGTGGACTGGTCGACGGTCGGGCCCGGCACAGCCGGCGAGTCTGGCACGGGCCCAG
>JBFWTJ010000283.1:0-4370 GCA_050247895.1 Acidimicrobiia bacterium | reverse complement strand
CGAAGACCCGGGCCGACCCGGCGTCGTAGGGCAGCAACGTGGTCAGGATCCGGATCGTGGTGGTCTTGCCGGCGCCGTTGGGACCCAGCACGCCGAAGATCTCGCCCACGCCGACCTCGAGGTCGACCCCGTCGACCGCGACGTGGTCGCCGAAGGACTTCCGCAGGCCGGTGACCTCGACCGCGGGCACCCCGTCCGTCGTGGTCACCCGAGGGCCTCCTCTCGCTCCCGACGTCCCGAGCGGGACTCGACCTGCTCGGCCAGGCGTCGCAGCGCGGGCAGCGCGTCGTGCAGCGCCCGGCGGTCACCGGGCGAGAGGCCGGCCACGGCCCGGGCCACCAGCTCGCCCCGCCGCGCCCGCCACGCACCGACGCGGGCCACCGCGGCGTCCGACGCGAACAGGCGCACCGTGCGGCGGTCCCCCGGGTCCCGCTCGCGGCGGACCAGGCCGGCCCGGGCGGCCCGGCCCACCAGCGTGCTGACCGTGTTGGGGGCCAGGCACAGCCGCTCGGCCACGCCGGCCACGCTCTGGCCCGGCTCGGCGACCAGCGCGGCGACGAGCTCGCCCTCGGCGCCGGTGAGGGGGTCGCCCACCACATGGCGACGCAGCTCACGCCGGGTGGTGCGGCGGAGCTGGAAGACCACGTCGGCCAGGTCGGCCCCGAAGGGGTTGGGCACGTCCCGAGTTTACCTCTGTAACAGATGTACTTGCGCCGACCGCCGGCACCGCTCAGATCCGCAGCGGATCGACCGCCACGCGCACCCTCTCCGCCGGCCGCTCCAAGCGGCCCAGCGCGTCGGCCAGCACCCCGTGGTCGGGGGCGCGCACCAGCCAGGTGCCCTCCGACGGGCCCAGGACCGCCACCCCCTCGGCCCCGGCCAGGCCGGCCACCAGCGCCGCCGCGCCCGGGCCCGACACCGTGGCCAGCGCCGTGAAGGGCGGCAGGTCGAGCATCCGACGCCGGGCCGCCTCCGCCTCGGCCACCACGGTGGGATCCCCCCGCACCGCGGCCGCCACCACCTCGTGGTCCGGGAGCCGCGTCTGGACCAGCAGCCGCCCACCGGCCCTGCCCCCCTCCCCCGGCCGGCCCGCACCCACCACCCGCGCCGCCCGGGCCAGCAGGGCCAGCGCCTGCTCCGCGGCCCGGTAGCGGGGGGCGAGCAGCTCCTGGTCGAGGTCCAGGAACGCCACCGCGTCGGCCCGGCCGCCCTGGTGCAGGACGGCCTCGGTGCCCACCACGACGCGGGCCCCGGCCACCGTCGCCGGGTCGGCCGCCGCGCCCAGCTCGACGACGGGCTCGCGCAGCAGCGCGGCCAGGTCGTCGCGGACCCGGGCCACGCCGGCCCGCACCGTCCGCAGGCGGGTCCCTGTGCAGCGCTGGCACACGACCGGCCGCTCGGTCGCGCACCGCAGGCAGCGCAGGACCGCCTCGTCGGGCTGGACCACCGCGGCGTCGCAGCGCTCGCAGCGGGCCACCTCGCCGCAGGCCGCGCAGGCCAGGAGCCGGGCCCGGCCGGTCCGGTTCAGCACGCACAGCACCCGCCCGCCCTCGCCCAGCAGCCGGACCAGCGCCGGCGACAGCAGGCCGGCTCGCCCCGGGTCCTCGTCGCGACGGTCGGCGACCACCACCGCCGGCCACCCGCGCGCCCCCACCGGCGACCGCCCGACCCGGTCGGCGACCACGCCGCGGGCCTCCAACGACGGGCACGGCGAGACCAGCAGGCACGGCACCCCGGCCCGGGCCGCCCGCTCCAGGGCCACGTCGCGCCCGTTCCAGGTCGGTGCCCGCTCCTGGCCGTGGGCCTCGTCGTGCTCGTCGAACACCACGACCGCGGCCAGGCCCCCCACCGGTGCCCAGGCCGCGGCGCGCGTGCCCACCACCGTCGCGCCCGCCGCCCCCACGGCCCAGCCGTCGGGGTGCAGGGCCACGGCCACACCGGCCCGCCGCAGGCCCGCCGCCGCGGCCCGGGCCATCGCCGCGGTCGGGCACAGGACCAGGGCCGGGCCCCGGGCCGCCGCGGCCAGCGCCACCGACAGCCGGTCCGCGGCAGGGGGAAGGACCAGCAGGGACGGGCCACCCGCGGCCAGCAGGTCGATAGCGGCCCCGTCGGGTTCGACGCCCCCGCCGGCCGCGCCAGCGGGCACCCACCGGGCCGGCGAGGCCGGCAGGGCCCGCACCGCGGTCGGCGGCGAGGCCGTGCGCAGCAGCGAGGCCGTGCGCCCCGCCCACCGCCACGCGGCCCACCGGGCCAGCTCGATCAGCGCCGGCCCCGGCCCGTGGCCGGTCACCCGGGCCAGGGGCCGCAGGGGCACGCCGGGCGGCGGCTCGACCCCGTCGGCCACCACCCAACCCCGCACCCGCCGGCCGTGCAGGTCGACCCGCACGATGGTCCCGACGCGCACCTGGTCCCCGAGCGGCTCGGGGACCAGGTAGTCGAACTCCCTGTCGAGGGCCGGGACGTCGGGCAGGACCCGCACGACCCGCGGGCTCACCGCGGCGTGCTCCGGCCCGGTGCCGGCCCGGACGCCCGGCTCAGAGGCCGAGGGCGGACTTGAGGTCGTCGACGCGGCTCGCCTGCTCCCAGGTGAACTCCTTGTCGGACCGGCCGAAGTGCCCGTAGGACGCCGTCTTGCGGTAGATCGGCCGCCGCAGGTCGAGGTCGCGGATGATCGCCGCCGGGCGCAGGTCGAACACCTGGGGCACGGCCCCGGCGATCTTGGCCGGGTCGACCGACTCGGTGCCGAAGGTCTCGACCATGATCGAGACCGGCTGGGCCACGCCGATGGCGTAGGCCACCTGGACCTCGCAACGCTTGGCCGCGCCGGCGGCGACCACGTTCTTGGCCACCCAGCGGGCTGCGTAGGCCGCCGAGCGGTCGACCTTGGACGGGTCCTTGCCCGAGAAGGCGCCGCCGCCGTGGCGGGCCGCGCCGCCGTAGGTGTCGACGATGATCTTGCGCCCGGTCAGGCCGCAGTCGGCGTGGGGCCCGCCCAGCTCGAAGCTGCCCGTCGGGTTGACCAGGACCTTGAGCTCCGACGTGTCGAGGTTGGACGGCAGGAGCGGGTTGATCACGTGCTCGACCAGGTCGGGCTTGATGAGCGTCTCGGCGTCGAGGCCGGGCTGGTGCTGGGTCGAGATCAGGACCGTCCGCAGCCGGGTCGGCACGCCGTCGACGTAGTCGACGGTCACCTGGGTCTTCCCGTCCGGGCGCAGGTACGGCAGGATCCCGGCCTTGCGGACCTCCGACAGGCGGTGCGACAGGCGGTGGGCCAGCCAGATCGGCAGCGGCATGAGGTCCTCGGTCTCGTCGACCGCGTACCCGAACATCATCCCCTGGTCGCCCGCGCCCTGGCTGTTGAGCAGGTCCTCGCCCGAGGTCCCGGTCCGGGTCTCGAAGGCGGTGTCCACGCCCTGGGCGATGTCGGGCGACTGCGGGTCGATCGAGGTCATGACGCCGCAGGTGTTGCCGTCGAAGCCGACCGACTCGCGGTCGTAGCCGATCGACTTGATCGTCTCCCGCACGATCGACGGGATCTCGACGTAGGCGTTGGTGGTGATCTCACCGGCGACGATGGCCAGGCCGGTCGTCACCATGGTCTCGCACGCCACCCGCGCCGTGGGGTCCTCGGCCAGGATGGCATCGAGGATCGAGTCCGAGATCTGGTCGGCCATCTTGTCGGGATGGCCCTCGGTCACCGACTCTGAGGTGAAGGTCCACTCGCTGGTCACTGACTGGTCTCCTTGGAGGGGGACGGATCGGGGCTGTCCACGACGGCGTCGAGGACGGCGCGGGCGACCGCTCGCTTGTCGGTGAGCGGGATCTCTCTGGTCGAGCCGTCGGCGCCGAGAATCACGACCGCGTTCGTGTCGTGCTCGAAGCCGACGCCCGGGGCGGACACGTCGTTGGCGACGATCAGGTCGACGCCCTTGCGGGTCAACTTGCCGCCGGCGTTGGACCGCAGGTCGTCGGTCTCCGCCGCGAAGCCCACCAGGACCTGGCCGGGGCGTCGGCGGGCACCCAGGGCGGCGAGGATGTCCTCGGTCGGCTCGAGCACCAGCTCGGGCGGGCCGGCGGCCTTCTTGATCTTGGAGGTGGCGGGCTGCACCGGGCGGAAGTCGGCCACCGCGGCGGCCATCACCACGACGTCCATGGCGTCGCTGTGGGACAGGACGGCCCGGGCCATCTCCGCCGCGGTCTCGACCCGGATCACGTCGACGCCGGGCGGCACCGCCAGGCTCGCCGTGGTCACCAGCGTGACCTTGGCCCCCCGCGCCACGGCCTCTTCGGCGATGGCGTGGCCCTGCTTGCCCGAGCTGCGGTTGCCGACGAAGCGCACGGGGTCGATCGGCTCGCGGGTCCCCCCGGCG
>JBFWTJ010000282.1:0-4412 GCA_050247895.1 Acidimicrobiia bacterium | reverse complement strand
GGCCCGACCCGCGGTGGCCGCCCGCGGTCGTGGCGCCCGCCGGGCACCGGTACGGTGCCGGCATGGATCGCGACAGGGCCGGAACAGGGTACCTGGCCCTGCCCGAGGCCGGGCACGGACCCGGCGAGCTGGTCCTGCACACGTGGTGGGGCCTCACCTCCGCCTACACCGAGATCTGCGACCGGCTGGCCGAGGACGGCTTCGTCGCCCTCGCCCCCGACCTGTTCGCCGGCGAGGTCCTCGACGACGTCGTGGCCGCGCAGACCCGGCTGGCCGAGGCCAGCGCCGACGAGATCGCCCACCTCACCCGGTCGAGCCTCCAGACCCTGCGCACCCTGGACCGCACCCCCGACGGCCCCGTCGGCGTCATGGGCTACTCGCTCGGCGCGTCCATGGCCCTCTGGCTCGCCGCCCGGGTGCCCGCCGCGGTCGCGGCCACCATCGCCTTCTACGGCAGCCAGGACATCGACTTCTCCGAGGCCACCTGCGCCTTCCAGGCCCACTTCGCCGACGACGACCCCTTCGTCAGCCAGGACCAGCGGGTGCTGCTCGAGGCCGACCTCCGCCTGCTCGACAAGCAGGTCGAGGCGTTCGACTACCCCGGCACCACCCACTGGTTCGCCGAGCCCGACCGCCCCGAGTTCGACCCCGCCGCGTCGGAGCTGGCCTGGGAGCGGGCGGTCAGCTTCCTGCGAGACCGTCTAGCGCCGACCTGAACTCGGCCGCCCGCTTGCCGACCTCGACCGCGTCGGCACCGTCGAGCACCAACCGCACCAGGGCCGAGGCGACCACCACGCCGTCGGACTCGGCCGCCGCCCGGGCGGCCTGGTCCGGGTTCGAGATCCCGAAGCCCATCAGGACGGGCAGGTCGGTGGTCGCCTTCAGCCGCCTGGCCAGGGGGACCGAGGCTGCGGCGAGCTCGTCGCGCTCGCCGGTCACCCCCAACAGGTTGACCCCGTAGACGAAGCCGCGGCTGCGCGCGCACAAGGTGGCGAGCCGCTCGTTGGGCGTCAGCGGTGAGGCCAGCATCACCGTCTCCAGGCCGGCCCCCGACGCCGCGGGCTCCCACTCGGCCATCTCCTCCAGCGGCACGTCGGGCAGGATCACCCCGGCCACGCCCACGTCACGGGCCTCCGCCGCGAAGCGCTCGACCCCGTGGTGGAAGACCAGGTTGAAGTAGGTCATGACCACCAGCGGGACCTCGACGTCGAGGCGGCCGAGCTCGTCGAGCACGGCCGGCAGGTTGGTGCCCGCGGCGAGCGCCCTGTCCGAGGCCAGCTGGATCGTCGGGCCGTCCATCACCGGGTCCGAGAAGGGCACGCCGATCTCGATCGCATCGGCCCCCGCGTCGGCGTAGGCCCGCACGACGTCCTGCCACGGGCCCAGCCCGGCGCTGGCGAACGGGGCGAAGAGCTTGTGGCCGGCATCGCGGCGCGACCGGAGGCGGTCCTCAAGCACCGGGCCCCTCCCCGGTCAGGGCGGCCACCTGGGCCACGTCCTTGTCGCCCCGGCCCGACAGGCTCGCCACCACGACCTTGCCGGCCAGCGCGGCACGGTCCCGGGCCAGCCAGGCCAGGGCGTGAGCCGACTCCAGCGCCGGGATGATCCCCTCGGTCCGGGCCAGCAGGGCGAAGGCCTCCAGCACCTCGGCGTCGGTCACGTTCTCGTACCGGGCCCGACCGGTGTCGGCCAGGTGCGCGTGCTCGGGGCCCACGCCCGGGTAGTCCAGCCCGGCCGAGATCGACTCGGCCTCCATCACCTGGCCGAACTCGTCCTGCAGGAGCATCGAGCGCGAGCCGTGGACGACCCCGAGCCGGCCCCGGGCCATGGCCGCACCCCCGAAGGGCTCCACGCCCACGAGCTCGACGTCGGGCAGGTCGACGAACCCGGCGAAGATCCCCGCCGCGTTGGAACCGCCGCCGACGCACGCGGCCACCAGGTCGGGATCGCGGCCGACCAGGACCCGGCACTGCTCCCTGGCCTCGTCGCCCACCACCCGCTGGAACTCCCGGACCATCCACGGGTACGGGTGCGGGCCCATCACCGAACCGATCAGGTAGTGGGTCGTCTCCACCGTCTCGACCCAGACCCGCATCGCCTCGTTGATGGCGTCCTTGAGGGTCCGGCTACCCGAGGTGGCCGGGACCACCTCGGCACCCAGGAGCCGCATGCGGAAGACGTTGAGGGCCTGGCGCTCCATGTCGACCTCGCCCATGTAGACGACGCAGTCGAGGTCGAGCAGGGCCGCCGCGGTGGCCGCAGCCACGCCGTGCTGGCCGGCGCCGGTCTCCGCGATCACCCGGCGCTTGCCCATCCGGCGGGTCAGCAGCGCCTGGCCCAGCACGTTGTTGATCTTGTGGGACCCGGTGTGGTTGAGGTCCTCCCGCTTGAGCAGGACCCGGAAGCCCAGCTCCTCGGAGAGCCGGTGGGCGTCGTAGAGCAGCGAGGGGCGCCCGGCGTAGTCGGCCAGCAGGCCCGACAGCTCGGCCCGGAACGCCTCGTCGGCCCACGCGGCCCGGAAGCCCGCGTCGAGCTCCTGGCACGCCCCGACCAGCGTCTCGGGTACGAACATCCCGCCGAAGCGGCCGAAGCGGCCGTCGGGACCGGGTTCCCCCATGCGGGACGAGGCGGTGGGCGTGGCGGTCACCGGAGCAGGATGGACGACCTAGCCCTCGACCATCCAGTCGAAGGGGCGCTCCTCGCCCCCGGCGTAGGCCGCCGGGGCCGCGGCACGGGCCGCGTTGACGAACTGGCGGACCTTGCGGGCGTCCTTGCGGCCCGGCTCGGCCTCGACGCCCGACGACACGTCGACCCCCCAGGGCCGCACCCGGTCCACCGCGTCGGCGACGTTGGCCGGGGTCAGCCCACCGGCGAGGATCAGGCGGAGCCCGGAGGGCGCGCCCTCGGCCAGCGACCAGTCGAAGACGCGCCCCGATCCCGGGCTGGCCGAGTCGACCAGCACGGCGTCGGCCCCGAAGGCCGCGGCCCGGGCCAGGTCCGGGTCACCGCCCGGGAACGCCTTGATCACCACCGGCACCCGGGCCTTGACCCAGCGGGTCTGGTCGATCGTCTCGTGGCCGTGCAGCTGGGCGGCGCGCAGGCCCGTCGAGCTCACCACCTCCACCACCCGCTCGGGCGCGTCGTCGCGGAACACCCCCACCGTGAGGATCTCGGGGGGCAGCCGCTTGGCGATGTCCGCGGCCCGGCCCGGGGCGACCTGGCGGGACGAGGGGGCGAAGACGAAGCCCACCGCGTCCGCGCCCATGGCCACCGCGAGGAGGGCGTCCTCCTCGCTGGTGATGCCACAGATCTTCACGAACACGCCCGGAGGCTACCGCCGGGGCCCCGTCCGGCCCGTGCAGTTCAGCGGGCGGCGCGGACCAGGTCCCGCACCGCCCCCGCCGGGTCCGGCGCGGTCACCACCGACTCGCCGACCAGCACGGCGTGGAAGCCGGCCCGGGCCAGGGCGGCCGCATCGGCGGGGCCACGGACCCCCGACTCCGCCACGCGCACCACGCCGTCGGGCATCGCCGCCGCCACCCGGACCGCCCGGTCGTGGTCGACGGCGAAGGTGAACAGGTCGCGCTGGTTCACGCCCACGACCGTCGCGCCCACCGCCAGGGCCCGTGCCAGCTCGGCCTCGTCGTGCACCTCGACCAGGACGTCCAGGCCGAGCTCGACGGCCAGGCCGTGCAGGTCGGCCAGCTCGCCGTCGTCGAGCGCGGCGACGATCAGCAGGACCGCGTCGGCGCCCATCAGACGGGCGTCGCACACGTCGCGCCGGTCGACCGTGAAGTCCTTGCGCAGCACCGGCAGGTCGACCGCGCCCCGGGCCAGGGCCAGGTCGTCGACCCGGGCCCCGAAGAACTCGGCGTCGGTCAGCACCGACAGGCACGCCGCACCGCCCGCCGCGTAGCGCCGGGCCACCTGGGCCGGGTCCAACCCGGCCGCGAGATCGCCCTTGGACGGCGAGCGCCGCTTCACCTCGGCGACCACGGCCAGCCCGTCCGCTGCCGAGCGCGCGCTCAGCGCCGCCGCGAAGCCCCGGGCCGGTGGCAGCGCCCCCGCCCTCTCGACCAGCTCGCCGAGGTCCCGCCGGTCGGCCGCCGCCGCGGCCCGGTGAGCCTCGAGGATGCGGTCGAGGTACGTGCCGGTGGCCATCGACGCCGAACCTAACCCTCCGGGGCACCCCCCCGGCACGCGCCACCGGTGGGCCGCCCCGGGGGACCCGACGCTCAGGCCAGGGGCGGGACCTCGACCCGGGCCAGGCCCGAGCCGTCGGACCAGCGGACCTCGACCTCGGTGCCCGGCTCGACCGCCCGCGCCAGGCGGGCCAACGCCACGGCGCCCCACCGGGCCGACGGCGCGCTCGAGGTCACCACCCCGACCTGCTCACCCTAGATCGGAAGAGC
>JBFWTJ010000281.1:0-4475 GCA_050247895.1 Acidimicrobiia bacterium | reverse complement strand
GCCGGCTATCACCGACCACGTCGCCTGGTTGGAGTGGACTGCGGGGACCCCGCCGCGGGTCGCCCTGCGAGGGTGGGCGACCCACACTGCCACCAACACGCCGGCCGCGATGGCGAGCCCGTAGGCCCGCAGCTGCAGCGGTCCGATGCCGATGGCGTTCTCCGGCGGGCTGGGAATCGCCCCCACCAGGAGGGCGACGGTCACGGCTCTTCCACCACCAGGGTGCCCTCCATGCCGGCCTCGCGGTGCCCGGCAACGGTGCAGTAGAAGGTGTATTCGCCCGGTTCTTCGGCCCGCAGGCCGCCTTCGGCGGTCTCGCCGCGGTCGGCGGCGACGTGCACGTCGATGTCGTCGATGGTGAAGTCGTGCAACAGGTCGTCGGAGGACAGGACGATGGCGATGTCTTCGCCGGCGGTGACGGTGATCTCGTCGGGGTCGAACTCGAAGGACGTGGCCTCGACCTCGATGCGTCGGGCGCCTGGCGCGACGGGGGTGGACTCGTCGTGTCCGTCCATGCCGCCCATGTCGTCGGCCCTCTGACCGGGCATGGAGCCCATCGGTGTGTCGGTGGAGGCGTCGTCGTCGCCGCAGGCGGCGAGGACCAGGGAGAGGGTGAGTAGGGACAGCACAACAGCAATGAGGGATCGGCGCATGAGCGCGCTCCTTTCGAGAGAACGGATGTGGCGGTGCGCGGGCGCGCACCGGGGTGTTCAGTTGAAAGGGCGCTTCAACAGCGCATGACCGACAGCCGGACCCACGCCGGCTCTGGCGGCCGTTGCGACTCGACCAGGCCACTCGCGGCCCGTTCGAGGGTGGCGGCGAGGGCGGTGATCAGCCCGCCGCCCAGGCGGCGTCGGGCCAAGCCGATGCCGACGATGGTGGTGATGATGGCCATGCACGCGGCCATCACGTGACGGGCCAGGCAGTCGAGGCAGTGACCGTCCTCGGATCCCGACGCGGAGGCATCGAGGTGCGCGCCGGGCTCGGTGTGGGCGTGGACGTCGACCACCGGCGCAGCCGTCGTAGCAGCCGGGCTGTGGTGATCTCCGGCGCCGGCGTCGAGGCCGTGCATCAGCAAGAGCGCGCCGACCAGCATCGGCAGGACCAGCAGCCAGGTCCAGCGGGGCAGGCGCGTCGGCATCACGATCGACGGTACTGCCCGAGATGGCCACCGGTCCCGTCGCCGCGTCGGCAGGCGGTCGCGGTCATGAGCGCAGCAGCCGTTCGAAGGCGGTCATGGCGTCGTTGACCATGTCGTCTGGCGATTCGGTGCCGTCGCGTCCTTCGGCGTGGGTGACGCAGTGGCGGACGTGTTCGTCGAGGAGCCCGAGGGCGACGCTCTGGAGGGCCTTGGTGACGGCCGAGATCTGGGTGAGGACGTCGATGCAGTAGGTGTCCTCGTCGATCATGCGCTGCAGCCCTCGGACCTGGCCCTCGATGCGCCGCAGGCGGGCCTGGTAGTCGTCCTTGCCTATCGAGTAGCCGCGCATCGGTCCTCCTGGTGTCGGCGGGGTCGTTCCATCGTGGCGTCTGGCGGGGTTGTGGTGGTCATGGCACCAGGTTCCCGATGCGGTCTTCGATGGCCTGGCGGCGGATGACGTTGACCAGTCGATCCCGTCCCTCGCCGCCGTCGAAGAGCACGAGGGTGGGGATGCTCCGGACGCCGTAGCGGGCCGCGGTGTGCGGGTTGGCTTCGACGTCGAGCTTCACGATCCGGATGCGGTCGTCCCATGCGTCGGCGAGCTCGTCGAGGACCGGGTCGAGGAGCTGGCAGGGGCGGCACCAGTCGGCGTGGAAGTCGACGAGGACGGGGCCCTCGGCTCGCAGCACGTCGAAGGTGAACCGGCCGTCGGTGGTGGTGCGGGGGCGGGTCATCGGTGCGCCTTCCGGTCGGCCTTGAAGCGGCGGAGCCGGAGGCTGTTGGTGACGACGAACACGCTGGAGAACGCCATGGCGGCACCGGCGACGAGCGGGTTGAGGAGCCCGGCGGCGGCGAGGGGGATGGCGGCGACGTTGTAGGCGAAGGCCCAGAACAGGTTCGTCTTGATGGTCCCGAGGGTGCGGCGCGACAGGCGGATGGCGTCGGCGGCGGCGCGCAGGTCGCCGGTGACGAGGGTGATGTCGGAGGCTTCGATGGCGACGTCGGTGCCGGTGCCCATGGCGAGGCCGAGGTCGGCCTGGGCGAGGGCGGCGGCGTCGTTGACGCCGTCGCCGGCCATGGCCACCACCCGTCCCTCGTCCTGGAGGCGCTGGACGACGGCGACCTTGTCGGCGGGGAGGACCTCGGCGACGACCTCGTCGATGCCGACCTGGGCGGCGACGGCCCGGGCGGCCCGTTGGTTGTCACCGGTGAGCAGCACCGGGGTGAGCCCGAGGGCCCGCAGCTGTGCGATGGCGTCGGCGGAGCTGTCCTTGACGGTGTCGGCCACGACCACGACGCCGCGGGCTCGGCCGTCCCAGCCGACGACGATGGCGGTGCGGCCCTCGTCCTCGGCCTCCTGCTTGACGGCGTCGAGCTCCGCGGTGAGGTGCTGGGACCAGTCGGCGAGGAACGCCTCGCGGCCGGCGATGACGGCCCGACCGTCGACGACGCCCTGGACGCCGAGGCCCTGGGTGCTGGCGAAGGACTCGACGGGCGCCAGCTCGATGCCGCGCTGGCGGGCGCCGTCGGCCACGGCCCGGCCGATGGGGTGCTCGCTGGCGTCCTCGAGGCTCCCGGCCAGGAACAGGAGCTCGGTCTCGTCGACACCGTCCGCGGCGTGGACGGCGGCGAGGCTCATGTGGCCGGTGGTGACGGTGCCGGTCTTGTCCAGCACGATGGTGTCCACCTGGCGGGTGGACTCGAGGATCTCGGGGCCCTTGATGAGGACGCCGAGCTGGGCGCCCCGGCCGGTACCGACCATGAGGGCGGTGGGGGTGGCGAGGCCGAGGGCGCAGGGGCAGGCGATGATGAGCACCGCTACCGCGGCGGTGAACGCCTCGGTGGATCCTGCACCCGAACCGAGCCAGAACCCGAGCGTGGCGATCGCCAGCAGGATCACGATCGGGACGAACACGGCCGAGACCCGGTCGGCGAGGCGCTGGACGGGGGCCTTGCCGTTCTGGGCGTCGGTGACGAGCCGGGCGATCTGTGCCAGGGCGGTGTCGGCGCCGACCCGGGTGGCGCGCACGACGAGACGGCCGCCGGCGTTGACGGTGGCCCCGGTGACCCCGTCGCCTGGTCCGACCTCGACGGGGACGCTCTCGCCGGTGAGCAGCGAGGCGTCGATGGCCGAGGTGCCGTCCTCGACGATGCCGTCGGTGGCGACCTTCTCGCCCGGGCGGACGACGAACCGGTCCCCCACTGCGAGCTGATCGATCGGGATCCGCACCTCGAGGTCGTCGCGGAGCACGGCCACGTCCTTGGCCCCCAGCTCGAGCAGCGCCTTGAGGGCGGCGCCGGAGCGGCGCTTGGCCCGGGCCTCGAAGTAGCGGCCGGCGAGGATGAACACGGTGACGCCGGCGGCGACCTCGAGGTAGATCTCGTGCTGACCGCCGCCTCGTTCGATGGAGAGGTCGAAGCCCATCCGCATCGACGGGTCACCGGCCTCGCCGAGGAACAGGGCGTAGAGCGACCAGCCCAGCGCGGCGATGGTGCCCACCGAGATGAGGGTGTCCATCGTGGCCGTGCCGTGGCGGAGGTTGGTCCAGGCGGCCCGGTGGAACGGGAACGCACCCCAGACCACCACCGGAGCAGCGAGGGTGAGTGAGAGCCACTGCCAGTGGTCGAACTGCAGAGCGGGGACCATCGACAGCAACAGGACCGGGATGGTCAAGGCGGTCGAGATGGCCAGGCGATCGCGAAGGCGGCGGGTCGGGTCATCCCGCTCCTCGCCCCCTTCCCCCGCGGTCTCGGTCGCGGTGGCCGGGAGGTGGGCGGTGTACCCCGCAGCCTCGACCTCGGCGACCAACTCGGCCGGCTCGATCCCCTCGGGGAACGTGACCTGGGCCTTCTCGGTGGCGTAGTTCACCGTTGCGGTCACTCCGTCGAGCTTGTTGAGGCGCCGCTCGATGCGCGCGGCGCACGACGCGCACGTCATGCCCTCGATGGCCAGGTCGATCCGCTGGCCCGCGGGTCCCTCGGTCTCGGGGGTGGTGCTGGTGATGGTGCTCATCAGTGGCCCTCGCCATTGGTGTGGCCGTGGTCGGCGGCGGTGGTCGGTGTGGTCGTCGGGTCGGCGTCGATGTCGACGGTGAAGGCGGCCGTGCGGACCTGCCCGTCGACGGAGAAGTCGAAGAACAGCTGGTAGCGACCCGGGGCCGGCTCGGCGATGCCAAAGGACACCGGGCCGTCGCCGTCGGTCGGGTGCACGTGGAGGTAGCCGAGATCGGTGGCGTCGATGGCCACGAGGTGGCCGCGGGCGCCGAGGTAGGGGTCGGGCTCGACGACGGCGCCGTCACGACGAACCGACAGCGCCGCCGTGAGGCCGGCGGTC
>JBFWTJ010000280.1:0-4480 GCA_050247895.1 Acidimicrobiia bacterium | reverse complement strand
CCCCCACGCCGCATGACACCGCCCGGGCGACCCTCCACGTGCAGCCCGCCGGGACCCGCGACCACGCCGGCGACCCACCGCAGCAGGGTCGACTTGCCCGCGCCGTTGGGCCCCACGATCGACACCCACTCCCCCCGTCCCACGGCCAGGTCCACCGCGTCGAGCACGGTCCGGCCACCCAGCACCACCGACACGCCGGTCGCGGCGATCACGTGGTGATCCCCCGCCGCGAGGTCCGCAGGACCAGGACGAAGAAGGGCGCGCCGAAGAAGGCGGTGATCACGCCGATGGGGATCTCGGCCGGCGAGGCCAGCGTGCGGGCCATCACGTCGGCCAGGACCAGGAACGCCCCGCCGAACAGCATGGACAGCGGCAGGACGACCCGGTGGCTGCCCCCCACCAGCAGGCGGACCGTGTGGGGGACGATGATCCCGACGAAGGCGATGAGGCCCGAAACGGCCACCGCCGCTGCCGTGCCCAGGGACGCGGCGACCACGACCAGCAGGCGGGTCCGGCGCGGATCCAGGCCCAGCGTGGACGCCTCGTCGTCGCCCACGGCCAGCACGTCGAGCGTGCGCCGCTGGGACAGCAGGATCGCGGCCGAGACGGCCGCGTAGGGCAGGAGCAGGCGGACGTCGTGCCAGCCGGCGGTCGACAGCCGGCCCAGGATCCACGTGTACACCTGGCGGACCGTGTCGAGGTTCCGCTGCTGGACGTAGGTCTGGGCCGCGGTGAGGAAGCTGGTCACGGCCACACCGGCCAGGATCAGCGAGGCCGTCGACGCCCGGCCCCCGCCGCCGGCCGCGCCCAGCAGGTAGGTCAGGCCCGCGGCGAGCAGTGCCCCGGCGAAGGCCGCGGCCGGCGCGCCGATGGGTGCGGGGCCGGTCTCCTGGCCGGTGCCGACCAGCACGAGGGTGAAGCCGAGCCCGGCACCGGCGGCCGCGCCGAGCAGGTAGGGGTCGGCCAGCGGGTTGCGGAAGGCCCCCTGGTAGCTGGCCCCCGAGATCGACAGGGTGGCGCCGACCAGCAGGCCGAGGACCACCCGGGGCAGGCGGATGTCCCGCACGATCCCGACCTGGGTCGTCGTGAGGTCGGTGTCCAGGCCGAGCAGTTCGCGGATCACCTCCAGCGGGGAGATCGACACCGGTCCCACGACCAGCCCGGCCAGCGCGGCCAGGACCACCGCCGCCACGCCCGCGGCGAGCCAACCCGTCCGGAGGCGGGTCGTTCGCACGGCGGGCGCGGCGACGACGGTCACGGCTTCGCCGTCAGGCCGGCACCGCCGCGGTGGCCTCGACGATCGCCCGCAGGAGGTCCACGACGCGGGGACCCCAGCGCGACGCGACGTCGTCGTCGAGCTCCACCACGCGCCCTTCGGCCACGGCGGTCAGGTTCGAGAACCCGGGCCGGGCGGCCAGGGTGTCGGCGTCCTGGCCGCAGCACACCGTGTCGGCCAGGAAGATGATGTCGGGATCGGCGTCGACCAGGAACTCCGACGAGAGCTGGGGGTAACCGCCCAGCTCGCTCTTCGGGTCGGCCGCGTCGGCCACGTTCTCCAGGCCGGCCAGCGAGTAGAGCTCGCCGATGAAGGTGGACGACGTGATCGAGAAGAGCATGTCGTCGAGCTCGTGGTAGTAGGTCAGCGGCTCGTCGCGCTCGGGCAGGTCGGCCAGCAGCTCGTCGATCTCGGCCCGCATGTCGGCCACGACCTCGGCGGCCCCGTCGACGTTGCCCGTGCGCACGCCCAGCTCGGCCAGCTGGGCGTAGGTGTCCTCGAGGGTCTGCGCCGCAGGCAGGTCGAGCACCTCGATGCCCAGGTCCTCCAGGCCGCGGACCATGTCCTCGGGCGGGCTGGAGGCGACGACCAGGTCGGGCTCGTAGCCAGCGATGGCCTCCACGTTGGGCTGGTAGCCCGACAGGTCGGTGGTGGGCACCCCGTCGGGGTAGTTGCTCTGGTCGTCGACGGCCACGACCTGGTCGCCGGCACCGACCGCGAACAGCATCTCGGTCAGGGCGGGCGACAGCGACACGATCCGCTCGGGGGCGTCGGCCTCCTCTCCGGCCGGGGTGTCGTCGGCGGCGTCGGGCTCGTCGTCGCCGCAGGCGGCGAGCAGCACGGCACCACCGGCGAGCAGGCCGAGGATGCGCTTCACGGTCGTGGCTCTCATGATCTCCTCCTGTCGGTCGAGGTCTGCGGGGACTCGACGACAGGGAGGGCCTGCCGTGCGAACCGCGCCCTTCCCTCGAAGGCTGGGTTCGTCACGCTGGCCGCCGGGCGACCTGGCTTCCCCTGAGGGGTCACAGTTGCGGGACAGCGCCGGGTTCTCACCGGACTTCGCCGACAACCAGCAGACGACGGCACGGTACCGCCGGCCCCCGGCCCGTCCAAAGGCAGGACGTCGCCGACGGCGGGCTCGCCACCTCGTGGGCCCGTCCGGCTGGGGGCACCCGCGCCACGGCGCCGACCGGGATCAGCCCAGGACGTTGAAGCCGGCCGGGAGCGGCTCGCGGCCGGTCAGGGCCAGGACCACCGCCACGGTGGTCTCGGGGCGCACCCGCACGAGCAACCCGACCACCAGGTCGGCCACGTCGGGGTCGACCGGCACCGGTCCCCCCTGGGACCGCGTCCTGGACCCGTCCCCGCCGAGCGGGCCGGCGCCGGGGCCACCGTGCGGCCCCGGGGGCTGCGGTCCCTCCACGGCGACACCCGTGGCCCGGGCCAGGTCCAGCCCGTGCACGACCAGCTCGACGACACGGGTCGGCAGGTAGTCGGCCAGGCGGATCGTGCCGAAGGAGGTGCCGGCCACCGCGTCGTCCGGGGTGGCCTCGACCAGGGCCAGGACGCGCTCGGCCACCTCGGACACGGTGGCCACCGGATCGGCCAGCTCGGCCCCGGCGGCGACGCCGCGCTCGTAGACCGCCCGGTGCACGTCGCTGCCGGCCGCGCCCAGCGCGGCCCGGAAGTACGCCTCCGGCGAGGCCAGGTCGACGGGCGCCTCCCCACCGACGGCCAGGTAGCTCTCCACCGTGGTGAAGGCCCGGAGGGCGTGGCCGGTCAGCTCCCGCGCCGTCCAGTCGCCCAGGGCCGGCAGGTCCCACGCACCGGCCGGCACGGCGCCCACGACCTCCACCAGGGTCCGAGCCGCCGACCGGTAGGCGGCGCGGCCGCGGGCGGCGGGGATCGACGTGTCGGGCATGGGTGCGCTCCTCGGCGGGCAGGCCGGCCCGCAGGGCGCTCGGCTAGCGTCGCCCTGTTCGCGGCCGTAGCTCAACGGTAGAGCCTCTGCCTTCCAAGCAGATGACGCGGGTTCGACTCCCGTCGGCCGCTCTCCCCACCGGACTCGCCCGGATCGTCGACTCGGCGCCCCCGGCAGGACTCGAACCTGCGACCGACCGCTTAGAAGGCGGTTGCTCTGTCCATCTGAGCTACAGGGGCGGGCCGGAGCACCGAGCTCCGTGAGGCCCGCAGGTTACGACGATCGGGCACGGCCACGGCGCCGACGAGCCGGTCCGGTGCCCCGAGGGGTGACGCCGTGACGCACCCGCCAGCTCAGCCGAACTTGCCCTTGTCGGCCAGCCGGTGGACCTTGAGGGCCAGGGCGCTATCGATGTTGTGCGAACCGGCACCACGACGGTTGCCCTTGGTCTTCCAGTGGGTGGGGTTCCGGCCCGGTGCCACCCGCTTGCCGATCTGGTTCTTGACCCAGTGGACGTGGATGGTGATGTTGGCCAGACCGGGCAGGGCGTACTCGGTCGACATCCCCATGTCGGACTGCCGGGTCGCGCCCGTCGCGTCGGAGACCGCCTGGTACGCACTGGTCTGGACGGGCTGGATCAGGTTCCGGCTCACGACCTCGTCGATGAGATCGGTCACGTCGCCGATGAGCGCCCCACCTTGCGCGCCCATGTAGTCGCGGTAGATGACGGCGAGGAGGCCCTCTCTGAGCGGCGTCCACATGCCCATCGCGGCCTGGAGCTGGGTGGGCGGGTCGGCCGCGCTCGTCGCCCGCGCGCCGAGGGCGTTGTTGAGGTTGGCCACCGCGCCCTGGGTCGCCGCGGCCGGCGCCTGGATGCCGGTGGACTCGCTGACCCGCGAGTCGAGGGCCTCCAGGCTGAGGATGGCCTCCCTCCAGCTGTTCAGCAGCGCGGTGAACGCGTCGTTGCCCAGGGTCCGCTGGTGGGCCTGGATCTGTGGCCAGCAGGCCCAGGTCGACACGTCGCCTGCCGTGGCCTGCACGGCGGCCTTGAGGTCGTTGATCTCGGTGTTCCGGGCGTTCCTCTGGAAGACGAGCGACTGCTTGGCCTCCGATGCCTGCTTCTCGGTGCTGGCGCTGCGCAGGGCGACGGCCGGGGCGGTCGTCCACTGGTCGAGGTCGGGGATCTCCCCCTTCGCCTCGGCCCGGACCTTCTCGGCCTTGGACATCTCGGCGATGTGGGTGTCGGTCGCCTCGAGCCGCTTCTTGCGAGCGTCGGCCTCGTC
>JBFWTJ010000279.1:0-4491 GCA_050247895.1 Acidimicrobiia bacterium | reverse complement strand
GGCCGCAGTCCCCGACGGGGCCGCCGATCACGAACCGACCGGTGGGGTTGACGTAGAAGCTCGACCGCAGCTCGTCGGCGTCGTAGAGCTCGGCGGGCAGCGTGGGTGCCACGACCTGCTCCCACAGGGCGTCCCGCAACCCGTCCTCGACCCCCTCCGCGTGCTGCGTGGAGATGAGGACGCTCTCGACCGCCACGGGCCGACCGTCCTGGTAGCGGACGCTGACCTGGGTCTTGCCGTCGGGCCGCAGGCCGGCCACCGCACCGCTGCGGCGCACGTCGGCCAGGCGCCGGGCCAGGCGGTGGGCCAGCGCGATCGGCGTGGGCATGAGCTCGGGCGTCTCGTCGGTGGCGTAGCCGAACATCATCCCCTGGTCGCCCGCGCCGACCTTGTCGTAGGGGTCGGTCGTGCCCTCGACGCGGGCGTCGTAGGCGGCGTCGACGCCCTGGGCGATGTCGGGCGACTGCGCGTCGAGCGCGACCGTGATCGGCACCGTGTGCCCGTCGTAGCCGACCTCGGGCGAGTCGTAGCCGATCCGGTTGATCGTCTGGCGGGCGATGGCCTCGAAGTCCACGTCGGCCTTGGTCGTGATCTCGCCGGCCAGCACGGCGAGGTTCGTCGTCACGAGGGTCTCGTTGGCCACCCGCGAGCTCGGGTCCTGGGCCAGGCAGGCGTCGAGGACCGCGTCGGAGATCTGATCGGCGATCTTGTCCGGGTGCCCCTCGGTCACCGACTCCGACGTGAAGAGGAAGTCGTCTTGGCGATCATCTGACACAGCGAGGCTCCCTTTTATGGGCAAGTCGAACAGACCATTTACTAAATCCTGGCCGTCATGCCCTTGTCAACTCTCGCGTTTACAAGACCCGGTGGTGGGCGCCGAGCGGGACTGCGGCGCGCAGCCCCGGCGACCCGGGCGCCGGTGCGGGGACCACGTAGACCGAACCGTCGGGCCCGCCGGCACCGCCCCGGTGGTCGTCGGGGGCGGTGGTCACGTAGAGCGTGCGGTGGCCCTCACCACCGAAGGCGAGGGCGGTCACCATCGGCTGGGGCACGTCGATCTCGGCGACCACGGCGCCCCGGGCATCCCACCCGACCACCACGCCGCCCCCCGCCATGGCGACCCAGACGCTGCCGTCGGCGGCCACGGCCAGGCCGTCGGGCACGCCGTCGTAGGCCGAGGTCTCGGCGAAGGCCGCCCGCGACGAGACGTGGGGGTGGTCGTCCAGCCGGTACGACCAGACCGTCCGGCGACCCGAGTCGACGTGGTAGAGCACCGTCGCCCCGGGATCGATGCCGATGCCGTTGGAGGCCAGGACGTCGTCGGCGACGACCTCCGCGGCCCCGTCCAGGCCCAGGCAGTAGAGCCGCCCTGCGGCCCGGAGCCCCTCGCCCCCGCCCAGCGGGTCGTGGGCCACCGAACCCACGAAGACGCGGCCCCTGTCGTCCACCCCCAGGTCGTTGAAGAAGACCTCGTCGTCGGCCGTCTCGAGCAGCACCGTGGTCGGGCCGCCCTCGCCGTCGACGGCCTTGTGGGCCACGTTGCGCCCGGAGACCACGAAGCCCCCCGCCGCGTGCGCGACGAGCCCCCCGATGCCCTTCCGGTGCGCGATGAGCACGCGGGAGGTGCCGTCGTCGGCCACCCCGTGGACGCCGCCGCGGGTCATGTCGGCGAAGACGAGACCGGTGTCCTCGTACCAACGCGCGCCGTCGATCAACCCGAAACCCTCAGCGATGCGACGCATCGTCCCCTCCAACGTCATCAAAGGATGGCCTCACGACAACCTATATCCCTATGATCAGGTGCATGTCTGGCGCAACGGAAGAACCGAGCATCCTCGTAGACATGGAGGGTGGGCTTGCCGTCATATCGCTCAATAGACCCGCGGCAGGCAACGCCATAACCCTCGACATGATGGAGGCCCTGCGCCAAGCCGCGGCGGACGTGGCCACCGACGGGGGCGTGCGGGCGCTGCTCCTGCGGGCCAACGGCCCCCACTTCTGCGTCGGCGGGGACATCGACCAGTTCAAGGCGCAGGGCGACCGCCTGGACGCGTTCTCACGGGTGGCGGCCGACCTCACCGGCCAGTTCGTGTCCACCGTCGTGGGCCTGGAGGTGCCCGTCGTGGTGGCGGTCCAGGGAGCGGCCGCCGGCGCGGGGATGACCCTGGCCTGCCTGGGCGACGTGGCCCTGGCGGCGCGCTCGGCCACCTTCCGGATCTCCTACACCGCGATCGGCCTGTCCCCCGACGGGGGCGCGACCTGGTTCCTGCCCCGGCTCGTCGGGCCCCGGGTCGCGGCCGACCTCGCCCTGACCAACCGGGCGTTGACCGCGCCGGAGGCCGGCCAGCGCGGGCTGGTCACCCGGGTGGTCGACGACGACGCGCTCGACGCCGAGGCCCGCAAGGTGGCGACTCGCCTGGCCGCCGGCGCGGGCGACGCCCTCACCGCGACCAAGCGCCTCCTGTCGGCCGGCGCGACCTCCACCCTCGAGGCCCAGCTGGCCCGCGAGCTGGACTCCATCGCGACGCTCGCCGGGGGGCCCCAGGCCAAGGAGGGCATCGCCGCGTTCCTGGAGAAGCGGCCGCCCGTCTACCGCTGATCAGCGGGTGATCCCGGCCTCCCGCAGGGTCGCCGGGTCGACCCCGACCTCCCGCCACGCCGCGTAGGAGATGCCCTTGCGCTCGCCGTAGCCGGCAGCGAGGCGCACGAAGTCGGCCCTGGCCGCGGCGAGCTCGTCGTCGGGGGTGTTGCGCAGGGACTCGAGCTCCTCCTGGAGGTCGGCCCTCTCCTGCACCAGCAGCAGCCGGGTGACCGCCTTGGCCGTGGCCAGTTCGGCCTCGAGCGCGGCCAAGCGGCGCTCGAGGCTCTCGACGGTGCGCTTCGGGCCTCGCTTGCGGGGTACCCGGGCGGCCTCCAGCGCAGCCAGGTACCGCCGGACCGCGGCGGCCTCCTCACGTCCGGTCGGGACCGCCGACCGACCTCGGGCTCTCGTCGCCATCGCCGCGACGATAGCGGCGGCCGCCAGGGCCGCCGTGGGACCCTCAGGCCTCCCGGGCCGCGCCCACGGCGCCCGCGTCGGCGTCGCCGAGCAGGCCGGTCAGCATGATCCGCTCCTGGACGAGGTCGAGCTTCACGAGGACGTCACGTTCACGGGCGATCTCCCGCTCGATCGACCGGAGTCGGCGCAGGAGGTCCTTGTGGGTCAGCGTCTGCATCTCTCCCCCTCATCGCGCCGGGTACCGACGACCCGGCCCGAAGCACCTTCACACCGTCGCTCGGGGTTGTCAACCTAAACGTTGACGATGACGGTCGGGCCGCGGTTGACTGGCCCGGGAGCACGGAAGGGGGTCGGGTTGGGGCGTCGAGGGGACAGGAGCGGCATCGCCATCGCCGTCCTGCTCGGCTGCTCGCTCGTCCCTCCCATCAACAGCGCCTGCCTCAACGTCGCCCTCGACGACCTCGCCACCGACCTCGGCGCGACGACCGCCGACCTGCAGTGGGTGCTCAACGCCTACACCCTCGGCTACATCGGCACGCTGCTCGCCGCGGCCCGCCTCGGCGACGCCGTGGGCCAGGTGCGGGCGCTGGGCACCGGCCACGTGGTCTTCCTCGGCGCCACCCTGGTCGCCGCGGTGGCCCCCTCGCCTCCCCTGCTCGTCGCCTGCCGGTTCGTCATGGGCGTGGCCGGCGCCGTCATGCAGACCATGAGCCTCTCGCTCTTCTCCGGCCTGAACGTCGACCCCCGGCGGCGGGCCCGCGCCTTCAGCTGGTGGGCCGCCACCGCCTCGCTCGGCCTCACGCTGGGCCCGATCCTGGGCGGGATCCTGCTCCAGCTCTTCTGGTGGGGTTCGATCTTCCTGCTCAACGTGCCCCTGCTCGTCGTGCTGACCCTGTGCGTGGTGCGCTGGGTCCCCGAGGTCGCCCCGCGCGTCCGGGGCGACTGGGACGTCGGCGGGATCCTGCTCTCGGTGGCCGGGCTGACCGCGGTCATCTGGGCCGTGATCGAGGCCCCGGCCCGGGGCTGGACCCACCCGACGACCCTGGCCGCGCTGGCGGTCGGCGTCGCGGTGCTCGCCGCGTTCGTGGCCTGGGAGTCGCGCCCCGAGCACACGCTGCTCGACCTCTCGTACTTCCGCAACGCCCAGATGTCGGCCTCGGTCGTCAGCTTCATCGGCATCACCTTCACCTACGGCGGCGGGCTGCTGCTCACCAGCCTCACCCTGCGCTCCACGCTGGGCCTGTCCCCCCTGGCCACCGGCTTCTCCCTCACCCCGCTCGCGCTGGCCATGGTCGTCGCGGCGGTGGCCTCGGCCCCCGTGGGGCGCCGCATGGGCCTGCGCTGGACGATCACCGCCGGGCTGGCCCTGGTCCTGGCCTCCAGCCTCACCGTCGCCCTGCTGGGACCAGAGGGCCCCCTGCCCCTCGTCCTGGCCCTGGCCCTGCTGGGGGCGGGCTTCGGCCTGGCCAACGCGCCCGCCATCGAGGCCGGCA
>JBFWTJ010000278.1:0-4492 GCA_050247895.1 Acidimicrobiia bacterium | reverse complement strand
CCGTGCCCTGAGCCTCAGGGCCGCCGTTCGGCCCCGGGCCGGTCGGTCTCGGCGTCGTCGGTCTCGGCGTCGTCGGGCGCCAGGTCGGCCTCGTCGTCCGGGTCGTCGGGATCCTCGTCGTCGAGATCGTCCTCTTCTCCCTCGTCGTCTCCCTCGTCGTCGAAGTCCTCGTCCCCGTCGAGGTCGTCGTCCTCGTCGAAGTCCTGGTCGACCTCGTCGACGTCGATGACACCGCCGTCGGGCCCTCCCCCGGCCGCGGCCCGGGCGGCCATGGCGGCGGTGGCCTCCTTCTTGCGGATCTGGAAGCTGGCCACGCCCAGGGCCACCAGCGAGGGCAGGAAGAACACGCCGGTCAGCATGGAGGCGAGGAACATGCCCAGCAGGAAGAACATGAGCTGGCGGCCGTTGGCCCGCTGGGTGTGGATGAGCCAGAACGCCGCCGCGGTGATGAGCACCGGCAGCGGGAAGATCAGCGAGATCGGCCAGTAGGCGGCCATGGAGTTGCCGGTCTCGTCACCGGGACCGGCCGTGCCCTCGGCGATGGCCTCGGCCACGTCCGCGGGCGGGTCCTCTTCGGCGAACGCGGCCTGCAGGCCCGAGGCGACCGACAACCGGCCGTACTGGTGGAGGGGCGCCAGCTCGGTGGCCGGGATCGCCTTGCCCTCCGCGTCGACCTGGACGTCGTTGGTGGCCAGCAGGACGAACGCCGCGATCGACATGAGCAGCGCGGCCAGGGCCGCACGCCAGCCCACCGGGCGCTGGCCGCCGGTCAGCGCCGCGGGGCCCGACCGCCCCGGCCGGGACGCCCCCCCACCGGCCCCTGCCGGGGTCGGGGGCGGAGCCGCCGCGTGCTCCCGGCGAGCTGCCGTCGCCTGGCGCCGGGCCTGGTTGCGGGCCTGCCGGCCCTGCTTCCCCGCATCTCGCTTCGACGACATGGGCCGCGAGAGTAACGGCGGAGCCCGCCCGCCTCACGATCGACGGGATCAGCGGAAGTCGCGGCTGCGCAACCGGGCCGGGAGGTCCAGGGGACGGATCACCTCGGCCACGACGTTGACGACGGTCTCCACCCGCTCCAACCGGCCCTGCACCAGCAACGCCGGAGAGCCCTGGGCCACCCGGCGATGGTGGGCCCAGCACCCCGGCGACACCACGACGTTGACCAGGCCGGTCTCGTCCTCCAGGTTGACGAAGGTCGTCCCCCCGGCCGTGGCCGGACGCTGGCGGTGGGTCACGACCCCGGCGACGGCCACCCTGGCCCCGTCGGGGACCTCGGCGAGCCCGACCGCGGGGACCACGCCCTGCCGGTCCAGCTCGGCACGCACGAACCGTGTCGGGTGGCCCTCGGGGCTGATCCCGGTGGCCCACAGGTCGGCCCGGGCCACCTCGGCCGGCTCCATGCCCGGCAACGGCGGGGCGTGGACCCCGGTGGCCGTGCCCGGCAACCGGCGCCGCCCGCCCTGGGACAGCGCGCCGGCGGCCCACAGCGCGGCCCGGCGGTCCAGGCCGAAGCAGCCGAAGGCGCCCGCGGTGGCCAGCGCCTCGAGCTGGGGCAGGGCGAGCGCGACCCGGTCGACCAGTTCGGCCGGGTCGGTGTAGGGACGGCCGGCGACGATCTCGGCCGCCAGGTCCTCGCCCACGTGGCGCACCGACGCCAGCCCGAGCCGCACCCCGGGCCCCCGCGCCCCCCAGGTCGGGGGCGGTGCGCCGGCCGGGGCCCGGCCCCGCTCGGTCGCCCCGTCGACCTCGAGGATGGCGTGGACCCCCGAGGCGGCCAGGTCCGGACCCCGCACCTCCACCCCGTGGCGGCGGGCGTCCTGGACCAGGGTGTGCGGGGAGTAGAAGCCCATGGGCTGGGACGCCAGCAGCGCGGCGCAGAAGGCCGCCGGGTAGTACCGCTTGAGCCAGGCCGAGGCGTACACGAGGTAGGCGAAGCTCATGGCGTGGCTCTCGGGGAAGCCGTAGTTGGCGAAGGCGGCGAGCTTGGCCCAGATCGCCTCGACGGCCGCCTCGTCGAGGCCCTCGGCCCGGGCGCCGTCGGCGAAGCGCTCGTGGAAGCCCTCGAGCCGCTCCCGGCTGCGCTTCGAGCTGAAGGCCTGGCACAGGTCGTCGGCCTCCGACCCGCTCATCCCGGCCACGTCCATGGCGATCTTCATGAGCTGCTCCTGGAACAGGGGCACGCCCAGGGTCTTTCCGAGGCTGGCCTCCAGGCTCGGGTGGAGGTAGGAGACCGGCTCGGTCCCGTTGCGCCGGCGGATGTAGGGGTGGACGGAGCCGCCCTGGATCGGGCCGGGCCGGATGAGCGCCACCTCCACGACCAGGTCGTAGAGCTTGCGGGGCTTCAGCCGGGGCAGGGTGGCCATCTGGGCCCGGGACTCCACCTGGAACACCCCGATGGAGTCGGCCCGGCACAACATGTCGTAGACCTCGGGGTCGTCGTCGTTGAAGCCGTGCAGCTGGAGCGGTTCGCCATGCACCTCGGCGACCAGGTCGAAGGTGCGGTGCAACGCCTCGAGCATGCCCAGCCCCAGCAGGTCGAACTTGACCAGGCCGATGGCCGCGCAGTCGTCCTTGTCCCACTGGAGCACGGTGCGGTCCGCCATCCGGGCCCACTCCACCGGGCAGACCTCCACGACGTCCCGGTGGCAGATCACCATGCCACCCGAGTGGATGCCCAGGTGCCGGGGGAGGTGCTCGACCTCCCGGGCCAGCTCGACCACCTCGGCCGGCACCGCCGCGGCCGGGCCCTGGTCCTGCTGGGCCAGCGACCGCCACGGGTCGAGCCCCCGGGAGAAGGCGTCCTGCTGGCCGGGGGCGTAGCCCAGGGCCCGGGCCACGTCGCGGACCGCCGAGCGGGACCGGTAGCTGATGACGTTGGCCACCTGGGCCGTGCGGTGGCGGCCGTGGGTGGCGTAGACGTGCTGGATGACCTCCTCCCGCCGCCCGGACTCGATGTCGAGGTCGATGTCGGGCGGGGAGCCGGCCCGGGCCTCGGACAGGAACCGCTCGAACAGCAGCCCGTGCTTCACGGCGTCCACCGCGGTGATGCCCAGCACGTAGCAGACCGCGCTGTTGGCTGCGCTCCCCCGGCCCTGGCACAGGATCCCCTCTTGCCGGCAGAACTCGACGATCTCCCACACGACCAGGAAGTAGCCGGGGAACCCGAGCTCGTCGATCAGGGCCAGCTCGTGGTCGACCTGGTGCCAGGCCCGGCCGCCGTCGCGGGGCCCGTACCGTCGGGTCGCCCCCTCGAAGACCAGCCGGCGGAGGTAGCCCATCTCGTCCAACCCGTCGGGGCAGGGGAAGGGCGGGAGCCGGGGCGCCACCAGGCGCAGGTCGAAGGCGCAGGCCCGGCCCAGCTCGGCCGCCCGCTCGACCACGCCGGGCCAGCGGGCGAAGCGGCGGGCCTGCTCGTCGCCCGAGCGGAGGTGGGCGCCGGCGCAGGCCGGCAGCCACCCCTCGATCTCGTCGAGGCTGCGCCGGGACCGCACCGCGGCCAGGGCCGCGGCCAGGCGCTGGCCCGAGGGCGTGGCGTAGTGGGCGTTGGTCGTGGCCACCACCTCGACGCCGACCCGGGCGGCGACCTCCACCAGCGCGTCGTTGCGGACCGAGTCGAGGGGGTCGCCGTGGTCCCAGATCTCCACCACGACGTTGCCCGCCCCGAAGGTGGCCACCAGCCGGGCCAGCTCGGCGACCGCCGCGGCCGGGCCCCGCTCGACCAGGGCCCGGGGCACGGCACCCTTGCGGCAGCCGGTGAGCACCAGCCAGTGGTCCCGATGCGCCGCGGCCCAGTCGATCCCCGAGTAGTCGGGTCGGCCCTTCTCGCCCCCGGCGAGGTGAGCCGACGAGATGGCCCCGGCCAGGCCGGCGTAGCCCTCGGGGTCGCGGGCCAGCACCAGGAGGTGGTCGCCCGGCGGGTCGGCCTCGCCGTGGCGGGCACGATCCGCCCCGAGCCCGAGCTCGGCCCCGAAGATCGTCCGGAGCTCCAGGGCCCGGGCCGCCTCGGCGAACCGCACGACGCCGTAGAGCCCGTCGTGGTCGGTCAGGGCCAACGCCTCCAGGCCGAGGCGGGCCGCCTCCTCGGCCATCGCCTCGGGCGCGCTGGCCCCGTCGAGGAAGCTGAAGGCCGAGTGGGCGTGGAGCTCGGCGTAGGGCGTGGTGCCGACCCGCCGCACCAACGACGGCGGGGGGACGTAGGCCTCCCGGCGGTGCGACCAGACCGGGCTGTCGTTCCCGTCGGCGCCCGGCGGGCGCGACCGCGACCGCCCGTCGGGCCCCCGATCGGACAGGACCCTCTCGACCTCCGCCCACGGCACGTTCGGGTTGTTGAAGCCCACGGGACCCACCTTATCGAACACATGTTCGCCATCGGTCGGCCTGTTAGTTTGGATCGGACCTTCCCCGCCACAGACGTCCGCCGACCACAGGACCTACGATGGCGATCACCGAACAGGACCGGCACCACCTCTTCGCCCGGCTCGAGACCGTGCTCGGA
>JBFWTJ010000277.1:0-4547 GCA_050247895.1 Acidimicrobiia bacterium | reverse complement strand
ATGTCGCCGCCGTCGGCCTCGACGGCCTCGATGGTGCCCAGCCCGACCGGCCCGGCCACCGGCATGATGATGTCGACGTCGGCGTCGAGGAGGGTCTCGGTGGTCTGCCGGCCGTTGGTCTGGTTCTCGAAGTCGCCGGTGAACGAGCCCCCGTCGGGGTCGGCCGAGTCCCAGCCGATGAGCTCGACGTCGGTGTCGTTCTCGTCGTTGTAGAACTCGATGCCGGCCTGGAAGCCCTTCATGAAGATGGTCACGGTCGGGATGTTGAGCCCGCCGTAGGTGCCGACCTTGCCGGTCTCGGTCATCGCCGCGGCGAGGTAGCCGGCCAGGAAGGCGGCCTCGTCGGTGGCGAAGGTCAGCTCCCGGACGTTGTCGTAGGTGACGTCCTCGTCGGCGTCGCTGTCGTAGAAGTCGAAGTCGACGATGGCGAACTCGGTGCCGGGGTTGGCCTCCGCCGCGGCGGCGGTGGCGTCGCCGAGCAGGAAGCCGACGGTGACGATCAGGTCGCAGCCGTTGTCGAGGTGGGCCTGGATGTTGGGCTCGAAGTCGGCCTCGGTGTCGGACTCGAGCACGGCCGGCTCGAAGCCGACCTCCTCGGCCGCGTCGGCCAGGCCCTTGTAGGCGGTCTCGTTGAAGGACCGGTCGTCGACGCCGCCGGTGTCGGTCACCTCGCAGGCGAGGAAGTCGCTGCCGCTCCCTCCGCCCTCGGAGCTGACGCCTTCGTCGTCGTCGCCGCAGGCGGCGGCGACCAATCCGAAGGCGAGCAGGGTGGCGAGCAGGCGCAACGGGCGCGTGGACAACGTGGTCCCTCCGGTGGGTCGCGGGCTGGGCCGTGAACGGCGGTGGGATCGGCCGTGGACGGCAGTGGGCTCGACCGTGAACTTACTCGGCGGTCACCTCGCCGACCCGGCGCCCGGGCCGGGATGGCTGGCGCCCCTCGGGTGGCGGGCGACAGACTCCGGGCATGGCCCGCGTCCTGGTCACCGAGAAGATCGCCGACGGGGGCCTCGACCGGCTCCGGCAGGCCGGCCACGACGTCGACGTGCGCGAGGGCCTGTCGCCCGACGAGCTCCTCGAGGCGATCGTCGGCGCCCACGCCCTGATCATCCGCTCGGCCACCACGGTCACCGCCGAGGTCCTCGCCGCGGCCGACGAGCTCGTCGTGGTCGGCCGGGCCGGCATCGGGCTCGACAACGTCGACGTCGCCGCGGCCACCGACCGGGGCGTGATGGTGGTCAACGCGCCGCAGTCCAACATCCTCACCACGGCCGAGCACACCATGGCCATGTTGCTGGCCCAGGCCCGCAACATCCCCCAGGCCCACGCCGCGCTGGTGGCCGGGCGCTGGGAACGCTCCCGCTGGGAGGGCGTGGAGCTGGCCGACAAGGTGCTGGGCATCGTGGGCCTGGGCCGGATCGGCACGCTGGTGGCCCAGCGGGCCCACGCCTTCGGGATGCGCCTGGTGGCCCACGACCCCTACGTGTCCGAGGACCGGGCCCGCCACCTCAACGTGCGGCTCCTGTCCCTCGACGAGCTCGTGGGCGAGGCCGACTTCGTCACCCTGCACGTGGTCAAGACGCCCGAGACCGTCGGGATGGTCGGGCGGGACCTGCTGGCCAAGGCCAAGCCCGGCATCCGCTTCGTCAACGTGTCCCGGGGCGGCGTGATCGACGAGGCGGCCCTGGCCGAGGCCATCGCGGAAGGCCGGGTGGCGGGCGCCGCGCTCGACGTGTTCGCCAGCGAGCCGACGACCGAGTCGCCCCTGTTCGCGCTGCCCCAGGTCGTGGTCACGCCCCACCTCGGCGCGTCGACCGCCGAGGCCCAGACCAAGGCCGGCGACACCATCGCCGAGCAGGTCGAGCTGGCCCTGGCCGGCGAGTTCGTCCCCTTCGCCGTCAACGTGGCCGCGGCCGAGGCCTCGCCCACCGTGCGGCCCTTCCTCGGCCTGGCCGAGCGTCTGGGCCAGCTCTACGCCTCGCTGGCCCAGTCGGTGCCGTCGATCCTCGAGATCGAGTACCAGGGCCAGCTGGCCGACTACGACACCCGGATCCTCAACCTGGCTGTCCTGAAGGGCGTGTTCGGCGGGGTCAGCGACGAGCCGGTCAGCTACGTCAACGCACCGCGGATGGCGGCCGACCGGGGCGTCGAGGTGCGTGAGTCGTCGACCTCGACCACCCACGACTACGTCAACCTGATCACCATCCGGGGTGGCGGCCACGGGGTGGGCGGCACCCTCAGCGGCCTGCGCGACGAGCCCCGGATCGTGATGGTCGACGACCACTCGGTCGACCTGCCCCCCGCGGTCCACATGCTCGCGGTCCGCAACGACGACACCCCGGGCAAGATCGCGGTGGTGGCCACCGCGCTGGCCGAGGCCGGGGTGAACATCGACGACATGGACGTGGGCCGCTCGGCCGACGGCGCCGCCGCCCTGATGGTCATCGCCACGGACCGCCCGGTCCCGGTCGAGGTCCAGGACCGCATCCGCCAGGCGCCCGGCATCGTCGACGTCCGCGAGCTGTCGCACTGACGGGCCGGCCCGGGCGCGGGTCGGGTCAGCCGGGACGCGGGCCGGGTCAGCGCCGAGCGGCCCGCCAGCCGTCGGCCTCGGCCGCGGCGGCGTCGCAGTAGCAGCGGTCGGCCCGGGTGCGCTCATAGCTGGCCCCGCCGGGCACGTGGAAGATCCCCGAGGCGACCTTCACCTTGACCGGGTGGGAGCCCGGGCAGTCGCCGCCGGCCGGTTCGACCCAGGTCCCGGGCGCCTCGGTGCCCGCCGCGTCCTCGTCGTGCCCGTCGTCCCCGGCGTGGTCGGCGCCGGCGGCCCTGTCGACCGCCGTGTCCTCGTCGGTCCCCGCGTCGCCGGAGGTGGCGGTGTCCTCGTCGTCCGGAGCGCTGTCGACGCCGGTCCCACCGGGCGTGTCGGCCGGGACGTCGAGGGGCGGCCAGGGCGTGGCCCGGGTCCCGGCCGGGGGCGGAGCACCCCGCAGGAGCCAGGCCCGGAGGGCCGCGACGAGCAGGCCCACGACCGTCGACCACGCGATCGCACGGAGCACCCGGCGCGCCATCGCCGCGCGACGCTACCTGCCGCCTTGACGGGCGGCCCGCCGATGCGGTTCCATTCATCCCGCATGTCTGACCTGCGCACCGCCGGCCTGCTCCTTCTTACCTAGGGCGAGCGCCCGCGCCGGCGCTCGTCCCGAACCCCCTGCCCCGCAGGGGGTTCTTGCGTTTTCGAGCCCCGGCGAACTGCACGCGAACACCGAGCGACGGCGAGCGAACAGCGAGAGGAACCCCGAGATGGCCCCCGAACCCACCACACCGAAGCCGATGCCCTTCGAGAAGTACCGGCCCTTCCTCCCGCTCGCGCTCGACCTGCCCGACCGGACCTGGCCGTCCCGGCGCATCGAGAAGGCGCCCCTGTGGTGCTCGGTCGACCTGCGCGACGGGAACCAGGCGCTGATCGACCCCATGGACCCGGCCCGCAAGCGGCGGATGTTCGACACGCTGGTCCAGATGGGCTTCAAGGAGATCGAGGTCGGGTTCCCCTCGGCCAGCCAGCCCGACTTCGACTTCGTCCGCCAGCTCGTCGAAGAGGACCTGATCCCCGAGGACGTGACCATCCAGGTCCTGACCCAGTGCCGGGCCGAGCTCATCGAGCGGACCTACGAGGCGATCAAGGGCGCGCCCCGCGCCATCGTCCACTTCTACAACTCGACCTCGGTCCTCCAGCGCCGGGTCGTGTTCGGCCTGGACCAGCCCGGGATCACCGCCATCGCCACCGAGGCGGCCCGGCTGTGCCGCAAGCTCGAGGCGACCGTGCCGGGCACCCAGGTGCGCTACGAGTACTCGCCCGAGTCCTTCACCGGCACCGAGATCGACTACGCGATCGAGATCTGCGCCGCGGTGATGGACGTCATCGAGCCCGAGGCCGACTCGCGGATCATCCTCAACCTGCCGGCCACGGTCGAGATGTACACGCCGAACATCTACGGCGACGTCATCGAGCACTTCCACCGCAACATCCCCCACCGCGACCGTGTCTGCCTCTCGCTGCACCCCCACAACGACCGGGGCACGGCGGTGGCCGCGGCCGAGTTCGGGGTCATGGCCGGCGCCGACCGGGTCGAGGGCACGCTGTTCGGCAACGGCGAGCGGACCGGCAACGTCGACGTGGTCACCCTGGCCATGAACCTGTTCAGCCAGGGCGTGGACCCCGAGCTGGACATCAACGACATCGACGCCCTGCGCCGGGTGGCCGAGTACTGCAACCGCCTGCCCATCCACCCGCGCCACCCCTACGTGGGCGACCTCGTCTACACGGCGTTCTCGGGCTCGCACCAGGACGCCATCAAGAAGGGCTTCGACGCCCTGGGCACCGACTACGACGAGTGGGGCGTGCCCTACCTGCCCATCGACCCCAAGCACGTGGGCCGGACCTACGAGGCGGTGATCCGGGTCAACAGCCAGTCGGGCAAGGGCGGCGTCGCCTACATCATGAAGGCCGAGCACGGGCTCGACCTGCCCCGCCGGCTCCAGATCGAGTTCTC
>JBFWTJ010000276.1:0-4557 GCA_050247895.1 Acidimicrobiia bacterium | reverse complement strand
GTCGAGCACCACCGGTCCCTGGACCACGTCGCCATGCGGGACCAGTACGCCCGGGCCTCGGTGGTCGCCGTGGCCGTGCGGCCCAACCTCCTCGTGTCGGGCATCACGGTGGTGCTCGAGGCCATGATCGCCGGGCTGCCGGTGGTGACCACCCGCACCCCGGGCATCGAGGCCTACCTCACCGATCGCGAGACGGCGATCCTCGTCCCACCCGGTGACGAGGCGGCCCTGGCCGACGCGGTCGTCGAGCTGGTGCGTGACCCCGACGCCGCCCGGGCGCTGGGCCGGCAGGCCCGTGCGCACGCTCTGGCCCACCACTCGACCGCGGCGATGGCCGACGCCCTGGCCGGGATCCTCGCCTCGGCCGGCTTCCCGGCGCGCTGAGCGGGCGCGCTAGGCCGGGGCGGCTGCGCCGGAGAGCTCGGCCGCGCCGGTGGCACCGGTGCGGGCGTAGCGGACCAGCGCCCGGACCGCGGACCGGTGCAGGTCCGAGCGGGGGGCGCGCAGCCCCTCCTGCACCACCACGGCGGCCCAGAAGATCCAGCCCCGCACGGCGCCGTGCCGCTTGCGGTGCAGGACCACCCGGTTGACCGCCCGCAGGCTCCACAGGGCCGCCGACGAGGACATGTCGCCGCACTCGTGGTCGATCACCGCGTCGGGCACCAGGCGCAGGTCGTAGCCGGCGTCGTGGGCCCGCAGGTCGAAGTCGGTCTCCTCCGAGTAGAGGAAGAAGCCCTCGTCCCAGGGGCCGGTCTCCTCCAGGCACCGCGAGGAGATCATGTGGACCGCGCCCGACGCCCAGGCGGCCCGGGTCGGCTGCCGGTAGGCGGCGGGGTCGGCCACGGCCTCGCCCAGGCCCCAGCGGGCCGCCCTCCGGCCGCCGAGGACGGCGTCGCACAACGTCCGGGCGATCGAGGGGGCCCGGCGCAGGGAGTCGTCACGCCGGTCGCCGGGCAGGACCTCGACCGCCACGGTGACCCCCACGCCCGGCTCGTCCAGGCCGGCCAGGAGCCGGGCCACGCTGCCGGGGCGGAACCGGACGTCGGCGTTGGTGACCAGCAGCGCCCGGCTCGGGCGGGCGGCGCGCCGGGCCAGGTTGATGCCCGCCGCGTAGCCGCCGTTGCGGCCGGCCTCGACGACCCGCACGTGCGGCGCGATCCGCCGGACCAGGTCGGGCGTGCCGTCGGTCGAGTCGTTGTCGACCACCAGCACCTCGGACCGGGCCACCCCGTCGAGCCCACCCGCGGCCAGGCTCTCGAGCACCCCGGCCACCACGTCGGCGCTGTCGTAGGTGATGACCGCGACGGTGACGTCGAGCTCCTCGCCGGTCACCGCAGCCCCTTGGCCCAGCGCTTGGCACCGGCCCGCACCGTGGCGAGCGCCCCGGGCGGGGCCAGGGCGGCGCGCAGCCAGGCCACGTCGTCGCCGGCGTGGACCGTGGCCCGGGGCGTCAGCCAGCGCCCGTCGGGGGCGTGGCCGCCGTCGCTGGTGAAGACCCGCTCGTAGCCGGCGCCGCGCAGCCGGGCCAGGACCCGCCGGTCGTAGGAGCCGAACGGGCAGGCCGCCTGGCGCACCGGCCGGCCGAGCACGTCCTCGAGCACGTCACGGGCCCGGACCAGCTCCTCGTCGAGGCCGGCGTCGTCCAGGGTGCGCCAGTCCCGGTGGGAGAGCCCGTGGCTACCCACGACCATGCCCTCGGCGACCAGCGCCCGGACCTGGTCCGAGGACAGCGAGCCCGCGGTGTCGAGGCGACCGGCCAGCACGAAGAAGGTCGCGGTGAGGCCCCGTTCCCGCAGGGCGGGCAGGGCCACGTCGTGGTCCGAGGCGTTGCCGTCGTCGAAGGTGACGACCGCCTCCGGGTGGTGCTCGGCCACCTCGTCGAGCAGGGCCGCGAACCGGTCGGCATCGACCCACACCGCGGCTTCGCCGGCCTCGAGCGGACGGCCGGGTCGACCCACGCCGTGGAAGGTCAGGTGGGGGGTCATCCGCGCGAGTCGTCCCGACCCCAGGCGATCGGGCGGCCCCGGAGCGCGGCCCAGGCGCACAGGGCGCGGGCGGCCACCCCGACCAGGAGGTAGGCGGGCAGGTCGACGACCCGGGCCGGCTCGTCCCGCAGCACGGCCCGCAGGCCCCCGCCCCGGCGCTGGGCGCCGGGCGGTGCGCCGAGCAGCTCCTCGACCTCCCGGTTGCCGGCCAGGATGCGGGCCTTGCGCCGGACCAGGGCCGAGAAGCGCCGGGGGGCCTCGACGTGGGAGGTCACCTCCGGGACGGTCACCCGGGCCTCGGGCGGGAACGACGAGCGGATGAAGTGGTCGTCGCCGGTGACGTCGGGGAACTCCCCGAACCGGTGGCGGCCCTCCTCGGAGAGGGCGTAGACGCCCCGCCCGGCCACGTCGCCGGCCACGCTGGGCAGGCGCGCGAAGAACCGGTAGTAGGACCGCACGATCGGCGACGAGCGGTGCGCGTCGAGGGCCAGGGCCGGGGCCGCGACCAGGGCCCCGCCGCCCTCCAGCGCCGCGGCCACCTTGCGCAGCCCGTCCACGGTGAGCCCCACGTCGGCGTCGAGGTAGAAGCGGGGGAAGCCGGTCGCCGCCGCGTCGCCGAGGTTCAGCGCGGCGCGCTTGGACGCCACGTCGGTCGCCACCACGGTGACCGGGGGCCCGAACCCCGACGCGATCTCCTCGGTGCGGTCGGTGCAGCCGTTGCAGGCCACCACGACCTCGACCTCGCCCTCGGCCGCGCCTTCGAGCAGCGAGCGCAGGCAGCGCTCGATGGTGGCCTCCTCGTCGTGGGCGGGGACGATCACGCTCATCGGCCCGCGCCGACGCGCCGTGCCCGCACCGTCCGCCGCCCTCGCTTCGACCTCGCCCATGCAACCGCCTCGACCGGTGACGTCCGCCCCGGCGAACCGCCCCGCCGAGCGCCGCCGCTTCCGCCTCGCCGGGCAATAGCGTACAAGGCACATGGGAGGGCGCCTCGCCCGACAGGGCTCACCACCACCGTCGCCTGCTACCTTCGCGCGTGGGCTCGGCGTCACGAAGCGTGGGCGTTCGAAGCCACTCGGAACGGGCCGGAGCGGGGCCCGGGAGGCTGGGCTGTAGATGGACATCCTCACCGCACTGCGGATCATCCTCCGGCGTTGGCACGTCGTGCTGTCGGGGCTCATCCTCACCGCGGTGGTGGCCGTCGTCGTCATGCAGTCGATCTCCCCGACCTACGAGGCCAAGGGCAGCGCGCTGCTGGTCGCCCCCATCATCCCCAACGACCAGCCCTCGATCCTCGACGAGAACCCCTGGGCCCGCTTCGACGCCTCGACCAGCGTCCTGGCCGGCGTGACCGCCCAGCTCATGGACGACATCTCGGTCCGCGAGCGGCTGCAGGAGGCCGGGGCGAAGCCCGACTACGCGATCGGCCAGGAGAACTCAGCCGCGCCGATCGTGAGCGTGGTGGTCGAGGACACCGACGAGAAGGTGGCCCTGGAGTCCACCTCCCTGGTCCTGCACGCCATCAACGAGGAGCTCGACGCCCGCCAGGCCGCGGCCAACGCGCCCGAGGCGTCACGGATCCGCTCGATCATCATCACCGAGCCGACCCGCACCACCCGCTTGGTCGCGGCCAAGGTCCGGGCCGGCGTGGCCACGGTCCTGCTCGGCGGTGCCGCCGCCCTGTCGCTGGCCTTCGTCGCCGAGGGCTTCGCCCAGAGCCAGGCCGCCCGACGGGCCTCGGCCGCCCGGGAGCGGGCCCAACGGGCCGCCGAGGACGAGCTGGACGAGCCGCCCCTCGACGACGACCCGTCGCTCGACGGCGCGCCGCCCGACAGCGACGAGCCGCCCGCCGACGGCGCGGGCGGGCAGACCCCGGCCCACCGGCAGGTCTCCGCCTCCACGCCGAACCGATGACCGTCGAGGCGCGGGACCGGCCCAGCGGCCGGGGGGCCGTCTCGGAGGCCTCCGCCCCCCGCCTGGCCCTGGTCTCGCTCTCGTTCATCGCCGCCGCCGTCTGCCTCCTGTTCCAGCCGGTCATCGCGCCCCTGCTCCTGCTGATCCCCACCGTGGTGGTGGCCACCGAGCGGGCCCACCGCGACGCCGTCACCGTGCTCACCGGCCTCCTGGCCCTGGTGATCCTCATCCCCTCGGGCCAGGTCGTCGGACCCCTCGGCGCCGCGGGCCGCCCGGCCGCGCTGGCCGGCCTGCTCTGCTTCTGGTGGTGGCTCCACGCCCGCCTGCTGCGCGACGGGGGCGTGGCCCGCGGCTTCCAACCGGTCCGGCTGGCCGTGCTGCTGTTCCTCGCCGCCATGCTGGCCAGCGAGATCCCGGCCTTCACCCGGCCGGGCGCCGGCGTCGAGATCTCCTCGGTCGACCGGGGCCTGCTCTACGCGGCGGGCCTGGCCGGCGCCCTGCTGCTGGCCGCCGACGGCATCGGCAGCCGCGAGCGGCTGGACGTCCTCCTGCGCCGCCTCGTCGCCGGCGGGGTGTTCCTGGCCTCGGTCGGGCTGCTCCAGTTCTTCACCGGCGTCGACCTGGACCGGGTCTTCGACGTGCCGGGCCTGACCGCGGC
>JBFWTJ010000275.1:0-4590 GCA_050247895.1 Acidimicrobiia bacterium | reverse complement strand
ATTCGTCGTCTGACCGATGGCCGGCTCCCGCCTGCTGGTCCTCCTCGACGTCTGGCCGGTCACCGCACCGGAGGAACCGCCGGTCCCGCCGCCGGGCACGGTGGCACCCGTCCCGGCCCCGCCGGCCGCGGTCACCCTCCTCCCCCGGCCGCCGTCGGCCCGGGCCGACGTCCTCCTGGCCGGCGCCCAGCAAGCCACCCTCACGGTCACCGCCGGCGACGTCACCGAGGACGAGAACCGGGCCCAGCGCCGGCTCGCCACCGTCACCACCGTCGACGAAACCCTGATCCCGTCCGACATGACCAGCCTGCTCGCCCCACGGGGCACCGAGCTGCGCCTCTACCGCGACGACGTCGCCGTCGGGGTGTTCCGGGTGTCGAAGCCGAAGACGGCCGCCAAGGCCGGCCAGACGGTCCTCACCGTCGAAGGCGTCGACCGGTCCCGGCAGATCTCCCGGGCCCGGTGGGAGGAGCCCTACCCGGTCGACGCCGGCACCCTGCTCCACACCGCCATCGCCGCCATCGTCGAAGACCGGGCCCCCGGCACCCCGACCCTGCTGAACCCGGCCGGCTACGTCACCCCGTCGCCGCTGGTGTTCGGCCTCGACTCGCAGTCCGACCCGTGGAAGGACCTCGTCGGGCTGGCCACCGCGGCCGGCATGTCGCTGTTCTTCGACGTCGACGGCGTCCTGCGTCTCCGCCCCGCCCTCGAGGACCCCAACCCGGTGGCCACGATCGTCGAAGGGTCAGGGCTGCTGCACGCCGTCCAGCGGGACCTCGACGAGGAGCAGACCTACAACGGGGTCGTCGTCACCGGCGAAGCGCCCGGCATGGCACCGGTCCGGGCGGTGGTGTGGGACACCGACCCGCTCTCGCCCACCTACTACCTGGGCCCGTTCGGGAAGGTGCCGCAGTTCTACACGTCCCCGCTGATCACCTCGACCGAGCAGGCCGAAGCGGCCGGGTTGGAGATCCTGGCCCGCAAGCTCGGCGCCCTCGAGTCGGTCTCGGTCACCTGCCACCCCGACGCCACCCTGCACGCCGGCGACGTCGTGCGGCTCGGGCATGCCGCCTCCCGCACCGACGGCTACTACATCGTCTCGTCGCTGCGACTCCCGCTCGGCCCCGGCCCCATGAGCCTGACCTGCCGGGCCCGGAGGACGCCGTGAACCTCGCCGAACGGATCGCCTCCCTCGGCGTCGAAGACGGGCTCAACGTCAAGTACCGGGCCGGCCAGATCGAAGCGGTCCACGCCCCCAACCCGCCGGTCCCCGGCCTCGTCGACGTCACCGTCGCCGGCGTCACCGTCGCCGGCGTGCCCTACATGGACACCGGCGTCACCTTGGTCGAAGGCGACCAGGTGCTCCTCCTGCTGATCGGCCCGGGCGCGCTGGTGTGCCTCGGCCGGTTCGCGCTCTGACCCCACCACCTCCCGGAGGTCCGCATGTACCTGCTCGACGCCGGACGACACGCGGCCCTGACCGGGCTGGGTGACGCCCTCGACTACGGGTCGATCCACACCGCCTTCCCCGGCCCGACCGGCGCCAACGAAGCCTCCGGCGGCACACCCGCCTACGCACGCAAGGCGCTCACCTGGGCCAGCCCGGCCGCCGGGAAGCGGCTCACGTCGACGCTCGTGCAGTTCGACCTGCCGGCCGGCACCTACCAGTGGTTCGGCGGCTGGTCGGCGTCGAGCGGCGGCACGTTCTACGGGGCCACCCCGCTCGGCAACAAGCCGCTCCGGTCCCTCAGCATGGTCGGCACCGGCAGCTCGGCCACCTTCAACCAGGCGAATCACGGGCTCGCCAACGGCGCCCGCCTGGTGCTCCTCGACGTCGGCGCCACCGGCATGCCGGGCGGGTTCACCGAGGGCACCACCTACTTCGTGGTGGGGGCCACCACCAACACGTTCCAGCTGGCGGCCACCGCCGGCGGCGCCGCCATCGGGTCGGTGGACTCCACCGAGGTGTTCGCCAAGCAGCTGGTGCCGGTCGTGCTCACCGCCCAGGACGTCCTCGACCTCGGTCCCGGCGCCTCGATCCTCGACGCCACCATCCTGTGACCGTCACCCCGGCCGTCGTCGGGCCCGCCATCACCAACGGCGCCCCGGCCTCCACCAACTACGTCGCCGCCCTACCGCGCGCCGCGGTGGCCGACGAGGTCATCGTCGTCGGGATCTCCAACAACCAGGACTGCGCCACCCCGTCCGGCTACACCAACCAGTCCCACGCCGGCACCAACACCTTCTCCCGGCTGGTCACCAAGGTCGCCGCCGGCGGCGAAACCTCCGTGACGGTGGTGCTCCCCGGGCTGTACGACCAGCCGGTCGTCTACGCGTGGATCCTCACCGGCGTCGACCCGGCCGACGTCGTTGCCGCCGTGGCCACCCCGGCCGTCGTCGACAACGCCACCACCGCCTCGCACGCCGTCACGAACGACGCCGCCAACCAGCGGGCCATCCTCTTCCAGGCCGCGAAGGGGTACACCGGCACCGCCCCCACCGCGTCGACCCCGGCGACATGGGAGGACGAAGGCGACCAGGCGGCCGCCTACGGCTACGTGATGGCCTCCGCCGCGACGAAGGACCTGGCGTCCTCGGTCGGGGCGCAGCCGGTCACGGTGGACTTCACCGACCCGGCCACCGGGAACTACCTCCTCGAGGCCCACCTCCACCTCATCGTGTTCAACCCGGCGCCCGACGTCGGCGGCGGAGGCGGAGGCGGTGCGTCCGCCGTCGATCTCGGCGTCGCCGTCGACTGGTCTGTGTCGGTGGCCGTGTCCGGCACCGGCGGCTCCGGAGGTGCCGGCGGCGAGGACGCCCCCACCCAGGTGCTCGGCGACTGCCAGATCGGCTTCCGCCGCGTGCACGACGCATCCATCAACCTTTCGGGAGGCAGCGGAGTGGCCCAGGACGAGTTCGAGCTCGGCGACCAGTGCCTCATCAGCGTGGCGTTCGTCGACCGCAACGACAGCTCGCAGCCGAAGGACCCGACCCAGGTCAAGCTGCGCCTCAAGCGCGGCCCGGACGCCAGCCCCGAGGTGTACGTGTACGGCGTCGACGCCGCCCTGACCCGCAACGGTCCTGGCGACTACCAGCTCGACACCCGCATCGACCGGGTCGGAACCTGGCATGTGCGGGCCGAAGGCACCGGCGACGTGGTGGCCGCCAACCTGCGCTCGTTCACGGTGCCGACCGACCCGTTCTACACGGACGGGGTGCTGGTGTGACCGACCGCGTCGCCGCCGTCGCGCTGGCCCGGGTTTTCAACCGCGGTTCCGTCGTCGACCCCGACCCGGATCCGCCGCCCCCGCCGACCGCCGGCCAGGCCCGCACCCGGCTCGGGGTGTACCCCCGCTACACCGCCGGCGCCGGCCGCACCTACCTGGCCCAGTGGGAAGCGTGGATGAACCGCACCGCCTACGGCGTCACCCAGTTCGGCTCCGGCGCCCCCAACGACGAGCACGCGGTCTGGGCATCCGCCCACCCGTCGTCGCCCGACTCGTTCACCGGGATCTGGAAGCGGACCACCATCGCCGAGACGATCGGCCTGGCGTCGCCGGCGCTCGACGGCACCCAGGCCACCGCCCTCACGTCGACCGGCCGGATGAAGATCGGCGCGAACCTGCAACGCTCGATCGACGGTGAGCTCGACGCCTCCGTCGCACAGACCTGCGCCATGCTCCTCGCCGGCGGCTACACAGCCCCGCTGATCCGCATCGGGTGGGAGGCCAACGGGCACTGGTACCCGTGGTCGGTGTGGGGCTCGCCCACCAACCAGGCGCTCTACGCCATCGCCTTCCGCCGCCTGGCGCTGCTGATCAAGTCGCTGATCCCCGGCGCGCTGATCGACTGGAACGGCACCAACTTCGGGACGTGGGCCGACTTCGAAGCCTGCTACCCGGGCGACGACGCCGTCGACATCGTCTCGCCCGACATCTACGACATGGACTACGGGGCGGCCCGGTCCGGCACCAAATGGGCCGACGAGCAGCAGGTGTGGGACGACCACATCCAGCCGTACCTCGACGACCTCGAGGCGTTCGTCTACGGCCGCGACGCCACCCGCATCGCCGCCGGCCGCGCGCCGCTCCAGATCGCCATGCCCGAATGGGGCCCCTCCGGGAAGGAGGCCACCGGCGGCGGCGACAACGTCACCTTCGTCCAGAACGTCTTCGACTGGCAGCAGTCCCTCGGCGCCCGCTTCGAGTACGGGGCCGTCTTCGAGACCGACGACTACGACGGCCCCCACGCCTACATGCCGCCCGGCGGGGTCGGCACCAACCCGAACTTCCCGCTCGCCTCGGTGAAGTTCAAGGAGCTGTGGGGCAACCCCGGCACCGGAGGAGGCGGCGGCGGGACGGTCATCTCGGCCGATCCCGACCTCATCGCCGAAGGCGTCGCCCAGCTGAAGTGGGCCCGGTCGCTGCGCGGCACCGGGAAGTACTTCTCCGGCATGTCCGGCGTCGTCCGGCAGTTCACCACCGGCCTCACCAACTTCAACGAGGTGCAGTCCGCCTCCGGGGCGCGGCCGCTGTTCATGATCATCGACGGCGCCCACGCCGGCACCGACGCCACCAACCCGTCCGACCC
>JBFWTJ010000274.1:0-4597 GCA_050247895.1 Acidimicrobiia bacterium | reverse complement strand
GACGGCGAGCCCCGAGGGCGGGAGCTCCTCGGGGGCCAGGCGGCGCCCGGTGGCGGTGGTGGTGGAGCCGGAGCCGCCGTCGGAACCCGACGAGCACGAGGCGACGGCGGTCCCCGCGGCGAGGACGGCCAGGCGGGTCAGGAACTGGCGGCGATCGAGGGGGAGCACCGCACGATCCTATCTGACGATCCGTCAGCTACAGGTCGGCTACGGTCGCCGCCGTGGACGGCGAGGCGCGGGACGGAGCCGGCGGCGCGCCCGACGACGTCTCCGGCGCCGGGGCCACCGGGGAGGGCGAGGCGGGCCACTGGTTCGAACCGCTGGCCGAGCGGCTGGGCGCGGCCTACCTGCGGTACTCCTTCACCAAGGGGACCGAGCAGGAGGTGTCCTTCCTGGTCGACGAGCTGGGCCTGCGTCCCGGGATGCGGATCCTCGACGTGGGATGCGGGCCGGGGCGCCACGCCCACGCCCTGGCCCGGCGCGGCTTCGAGGTGGTCGGCGTGGACATCAGCCAGCGCTTCGTCGACCTGGCCTCGGCGGCGGCGCCGGAAGGGGCGACCTTCGTCCGGGCCGACGCCCGGGACCTGGCCTTCTCGACCGAGTTCGACGCCGCTGTGTCGCTCTGCCAGGGGGCCTTCGGCCTGGCCGGCGGACCGGGGAGCCGGCTCGACGCCGACGCGGACGTCCTGGCCGGGATCGCCCGTGCCCTGCGACCCGGTGGCCGGGCCGCGGTGTCGGCGTTCTCGGCCTACTTCCAGGTGCGCTGGCTGGAGGAGCAGGACACCTTCGACGCCGAGGCCGGCGTGAACCACGAGCGCACCGTGGTGCGCGACGAGGCGGGCGAGCCCTCCGACACCGAGCTGTGGACGACCTGCTTCACCCCGCGCGAGCTGCGCCTGCTCGCCGCCGGGGCGGGCCTGGCGGTCGAGGCGGTCTGGTCGGTGGCCCCCGGCCGCTACGGTCGGGACCGGCCGACGGTGGCGTCGCCGGAACTGCTGCTGGTCGTCCGCCGGCCGACCTGAGGGATCTCTCCGGGCCCCTGGGTGACGACGGCCACCGGTCGCGGCTACCGTTTGGGCCTCGCGCGCTGCGGTCGCGGCGCGCTTCGTCCCCGTTCCCCAGCTCCTAAGGCCGATCCTTGTCCGACCAGACCGCCACCGTCGCTCCCGCCCTGTCCTCCCCTGGTGACATGGGGACCTTCGAGGAGGACGGTTCGTACACACCTCGGCAGATCGCCGTCGACGACCTCGGGGGGAACTTCGCCGACGCGATCGACGGGACGATGGTCTCGGTCGAGGACGGGCAGATCGTCGAGGGCACGGTGGTCAAGGTCGACCGGGACGAGGTCCTGCTCGACATCGGCTACAAGTCCGAAGGCGTGATCCCCAGCCGTGAGCTGTCGATCCGCAACGACGTCGACCCGCACGAGATCGTGGCGCTGGGCGACAAGATCGAGGCCCTCGTCCTCACCAAGGAGGACAAGGAGGGCCGGCTGATCCTCTCGAAGAAGCGGGCCCAGTACGAGCGGGCCTGGGGCGACATCGAGCGGATCAAGGAGGCCGAGGGCGTCGTCTCCGGCCCGGTCATCGAGGTCGTCAAGGGCGGCCTCATCCTCGACATCGGGCTCCGCGGCTTCCTGCCCGCCAGCCTGGTCGAGCTGCGCCGGGTCCGCGACCTGGCCCCCTACGTCGGCCGGACGCTCGAGGCCAAGATCATCGAGTTGGACAAGAACCGCAACAACGTCGTGCTGTCCCGTCGGGCGTGGCTCGAGGAGACCCAGAAGGAGCAGCGCGACGAGTTCCTGGCCAACCTCAAGCCGGGCGAGGTCCGCAACGGCGTGGTGTCCAGCGTCGTCAACTTCGGCGCCTTCGTCGACCTCGGTGGCATGGACGGCCTGATCCACGTGTCGGAGCTGTCCTGGAAGCACGTCGACCACCCCGGCTCGGTCGTGGCCGTCGGCGACGAGGTCACCGTGCAGGTGCTCGACGTCGACCTCGACCGGGAGCGCATCAGCCTCTCGCTCAAGGCGACCCAGCAGGACCCCTGGCAGGAGTTCGCCACGAGCCACAAGGTCGGCGAGCTCGTCTACGGGCGGGTGACCAAGCTCGTGCCGTTCGGCTCCTTCGTCCAGGTCGGCGACGGGATCGAGGGCCTGGTCCACATCTCGGAGATGTCGGCGCACCACGTCGACCTTCCCGAGCAGGTCGTGACCCCGGGCGAGGAGCTGTGGGTCAAGATCATCGACCTCGACCTCCAGCGCCGGCGGATCAGCCTGTCGATCAAGCAGGCCGCCGAGGGCGGCATCGTGGCTGCCGAGTACCAGGAGCACTTCGGCGAGCACGCCTACGACAACGAGGGCAACTACATCGGCCCGGCCATCGAGCACTCCGAGGAGGCCGAAGCGGCCTGGGCCGAGCTCTACGAGCAGGGTGGCGAGGCAGCCGAGGGCGAGGCAGCCGAGGGCGAGCCGGCCGGCGAGGGAGAGGCCTCGTCCGAGGAGGGCTGAGGTCCACCGTGCGGGTCGGTCCGCACGGTGCGTCCCGGGTCTGGGCCGATCGGCCCACCCCACGTCCGCACCACCCTCGATCCTGACGAGGACCCTGCGTCGAGAGGCCCGTTTCCGGCCCTAGATGAGCCTGATGGCCCATCGGATCGCGCTCAAGTCCGTAGTACCTTCACGCCGACGTTCGATGGGTCGAACGGAAGAGACTGGGCAGGTGGCGTGAGCTCTCGACGGACATTGATCCTCCTCGCATCCGTGCTGATCGGCGCGGTCGCGGCATACGCCTTGTTCACCTACGTCGGTGGCATCGAAGACCGTGCCAACGAGAAGGCGGAGCGGGTGGAGGTCTTCAAGATCGTGCAGGACATCCCCAAGGGGACCTTCGGCGACGAGGCCGTGGCCCAGGGGATGATCGAGAAGGCGCGGATCCCACGGGAGTTCCGTCCGGCCAGCGCGATCAACAGCCTGGCCGAGATCGACGGCCTGGTGGCGGTGATCGACCTGGCCGCCAACCAGCCGGTCCTGTCGAACCAGTTCGTGGCCCAGGCCGAGTCCCTCTCGACCTTCTCGAGCCTGCTCAAGAACAACGAGGTGGCGGTGACCATCTCGGTGGACCAGGTCAAGGGCGTGGCCGGCCTGCTCGTCCCGGGTGACTTCGTGAACATGATGGTGAGCACGACGCCCGAGGAGGCGAGCGGCTCGGTGTACACGGCGCCCAACCGGGTCCTCTACCAGAAGGTCCAGATCCTCGCCGTGGGCCAGACCCGCAAGCTGGAGCCGGGGGAGACCGCGGCGACCAACGCCAACGGGACCGCCGTGGCGGCGACGAACTCGGGCCTCATCACCTTCGCCGTGCCCTCGGTGGCGGCGCAGAGGATCGCCTCGGTCGATCCGTCGGCCGTCTACCTGACGCTCGTGCCCCGCGACTACCAGCCCGAGCCGCTGCCGCCGCTCGACGTGGCCAGTCCGCTCCCCGGCGAGGTGGGCGGCGAGCTCACCCCTTACGGTCCGTCCGGCAAGACGGACTCGTAGGTCGGGATCGGGAGTACCGTGACCACTCACGACACGACCGAGACCGAGCATCCGGAGAGCCTTGTGAACCCCAGCGCGTCGGTGGCCATCGCGGTGGTCGACGAGGACCAGGCGGTTCGATCCCGCATCGCACTGCAGCTCGATCGGCCGGCCGAGCCGATCGGCAGCTTCGAGGCCCTCGCCGAGCGTCTCGACGGCAGCTCCCTGGTGCTCGTCATCGGCCCGAGCCTCGCCACGCCCGCCGGGCTGTCCCGGCTCGAGCCCCTCCTCGAGTCCCGTCCCGAGCTGGGCGCGGTCCTGGTCGTCGGCGAGCTGTCGACCGAGGTGCTCCAGCTGGCCCTGCGGGCGGGTGTGCGCGACGTGTTGACCGACCCGGTCGACAGCGGGCAGCTCACGGCTGCGGTGGACAGGATCGCCGGGAGCCTGGCGCCCGTCGTGCCCAGCCGGATGGACGTGCTGGGGTCCCTCGGTGCGCCGCAGGCGCCCGAGGCCGAGCGAGGGCAGGTGCTCACGGTCTTCTCGACCAAGGGCGGCGCCGGCAAGTCGGTGATCGCGGTGAACCTCGCCATCGCGCTGGCCCGCAGGTCCGAGGGCCCGGTGGTCCTCGTCGACGCGGACCTCCAGTTCGGCGACCTGGCCGTGATGCTCAAGCTGGCGCCGCAGCACACCATCGTCGACGCCGTCGGCTCGATGGACCGGCTCGACGCCACGCTGCTCCAGCAGCTCCTGGTGAAGCACGAGCCGTCGGGCATCTACGTCCTGGCCGCTCCGGTCGAGCCGTCCTTCGCCGACCAGGTCTCCGCTGGCGAGATGGTCAAGATCATCGAGATGATCCGGGGCTTCGCTGCCCACGTGGTCATCGACACGCCGGCGTACTTCAACGAGGTGGTCCTGGCCATCATCGAGGAGAGCGACGACGTCGTGCTGGTGGCCGGGATGGACATCCCGAACATCAAGAACGTCAAGATCGGCCTGCAGACCTTGCGGTTGCTGAACGTGCCCAGCCACAAGCTCCACCTGGTGCTGAACCGGGCCAACAGCAAGGTCAAGCTCGACGTGGGC
>JBFWTJ010000273.1:0-4602 GCA_050247895.1 Acidimicrobiia bacterium | reverse complement strand
GCCTCGGCGTCGCCCAGCTGCTCGGGCGTGGGGTAGACCCAGTCGGCCCGCACGGTCACCAGCTCGGCGGCCGATCCCGACATCGGCCGGATCCCGAAGACCCGGGTGCCCAGCGGTGGCCCGTCCACGCCCTCGCCGTGCGCGGCGACCACGCCGGCCAGGTCGTGGCCGGCGGGCAGGGGCGGTTCGCCCATCCCCGGGTAGCGGCCCTCGCGCTCGAGCAGGTCGGCCCACATCACCGCGAACGCGGTGGTGCGGACCAGGAGCTCGCCCGGTGCCGGCGTCGGGTCGGGGACCTCCTGCCACTCGAGCACCTCGGGCCCGCCGAAGCGGCTGATGGCCAGGCGGCGCACGGCCCGGCCCTCAGAGGCTCGCCAGGTCGATGACCGTGCGGCCGATCGACTGGCGGTTCTGGAGGAAGGCGTGGGCCTCCTGGGCCTGGTCGGGCGTGAACACGCCGCCGATGATCGTGCGCACCGTCCCCTCGGCCAGCAGCGGGTGGATGGCCGAGGCGATGGGCTCCATGAGCTCGGGGTGGTTGCGGACCCAGTTGCCCAGCGTGAAGCCGCCGACCCAGATGTCCTTCTCGAACAGGGTGTGGAGGCGGAACCGGCTGGTGCTCTTGCCCTCGGTGGCGCCGACGCAGATCATCTTGCCGGTCGGCACGATGACGTCGAAGCTGCGGGCCAGGACGTCGCCGCCGACCGAGTCGACGACCAGGTCCACGCCCCGCCCGTCGGTGGCCTCCCGCACGACCTCCACGAAGTCCTCGGTCAGGTAGTCCACCGCGATGTCGGCGCCGAAGCTGCGGACGTGGTCCATCTTGGCCGGTCCGCCGGCGGTGCCGATGATGAGCCGGGCCCCGTACGCCCGGCAGAGCTGGACGGTGGCCGAGCCGAAGCCGCCGGCGGCCGCGTGGACCAGCACGGTCTGGCCCTTCTCCAGCTTGGACATGGTGGTCACCGCGGCCTCGGCGGTGAAGAACGGGGAGGGCGCGGCCGCGGCCTCGATGACCGGCAGGGAGGTGGGGGCCTTGTGGAGCCAGTACGCCGGTGCCACCGCGTACTCGGCCGTGCCGCCCGCGTTCACGAGGCTGCCGTAGATCCGGTCGCCCACCGCGAAGCGGTCGGTCCCCTCGCCGAGCTCGACGACCTCGCCCAGCACGTCGTGGCCGATGACGAAGGGCGGCGTGGGCCCGCCGGGGTAGCGGCCCTCCCGCTCGAGGACGTCGGACCAGTTGACCGCGGCGGCCAGGACCTTGATCTTCACCTCGCCCGGGCCGGGCGAGGGCTCGGGCACGTCGCCCCACTCGAGCACCTCGGGTCCGCCGATGGCCGTGGCCAGGAGCGCTCGCATGTGTCCCCCTCCCCGGGCGGCACGGTGCCGCCGCCTCGCTGCAAACTTTGACATATTACGTACGAGGGAAGATAGTACGGGTCGGTTGCGCCGTCGCCAGGGGGGAGACGCCATGAAGAAGACCTTCGGCCTGCTGGTCCGCCGTCCGGACCTCAGCGAAGAGGAGTTCCACCGGCATTGGTCCACGGTGCACCGGGAGCACGCGCTCAAGATCTCCAACATCCGGCGCTACGTGCAGTTCCACGTCGAGGGCAACCGCAACGTGGCCGGCTTCCCCGCCACGGTGGTGGACGGCATCCCGGAGAACTGGTGGGACGACATGCCCGCGGTCATGTCGCTGCGGGACAACCCCGAGTACACCGAGAACGCCGGGCCCGACGAGGCGAACTTCATGGACCTCACCCGCAAGGGCCGGGTCGTCACCACCGAGCGGGTCCGCGTCGAGGGCGACGGCTTCTTCGAGCGCCCGGCACCGGCGATCAAGGCCATCCTGCTGCTGGCCCGGGCCGAGGGCGCGACCGGCGCCGAGCTCGAGGCCTTCCTCGACGGGCCGTGGGCGGCCCAGGTCGCCGGGCTCCCGGGCCTGGTCCGCCACGTCGACGCCCTGGCCGAGCGGGGGCCCGACGCGCCCCGCAGCGACTACGACGCCGTGGCCGAGCTGTGGTTCGCCACCCGGGCCGACCTCGACGCCGCCACCGGGGACCTCGAGGCCCTGGCCGCGGCGCTCGACGGCTCACCCGTCGACCGGGCCCGGTCGGCCTCGGTCGTGGGCACCGAGCTGCGGGCCATCTGGCCCGAGGCGTGAGCGCCGACGCCCTCCGGGCCGTCGCCGACCGCCTGGAGATCATCCAGAAGATGCACGACTACGCGTTCGCCATCGACGACCGCGACTGGGACCTGCTGGCCTCGGTGTTCCTGCCCGACGCGGTGATGGACGTCGACCGGCACGGCACCAAGGAGGGCTTCCCCGCCATCCTGGCCACCATCTCCCAGGTCACCTCCGAGCTCGACCTGACCCACCACATCGTGGGCAACGCCTCGGTGCTGACCCTCGACGGCGACGAGGCCACCACCCGCTGCTACCTGTGGGCCCAGCACGTGCTGCGGGGCACCCCGGGCGGGGACAACTACGTGGTCGGCGGCCAGTACCGGGACCGCTTCGTGCGCACGGCGCAGGGGTGGCGCATCGCGCACCGCACCCTCACCGGGCTGTGGACCGACGGGAACCCCCGGGTCCGCAACCTCTGATGGCGCCCGAGCGGGCGCTGCCCCCGGTCGGCCCGGCGGCCCGGTTCTTCGAGGACCTGGCCGTGGGCGAGGTCTTCACCACCCAGGGGCGCACCGTCACCGAGGCCGACGGGCTGGCCTGGGCCATGTTCACCGGCGACATGAACCCCATGCACGTCGACGACGAGTTCGCCCGCCGCCACGCCCTGTTCGGCGGGCGGTTCCCGCCTGGGCTCATGGCCGTGGCCATGGCCTCGGGGCTCAAGGAGCGGCTCGGGCTCTTCGCCGGCACCGGCATGGCCATCCGGCGCCAGACCGTCGAGTACCGCAGCCCGGTGCTCTTCGGCGACACCATCGCGGTCGAGGTGGAGGTCGTGGGGCGCGAGCGCCGCCCGGGCCGGCCCTACGGGCGGGTCGACATGACCTACCGGATCGTCAAGGGGGACGGGACCGTCGCCGTCGAGGGGGAGTGGGAGATGTTCGTCGCCTGCCGCGACGACGCCCAGGCCCGGCCCTAGCGCAACGGGTCGAGGACCTCGTCGGCGTAGCGGCGGATCGCCACCAGCATCGAGGCCCGGTCGGGTGCGGCGATGCCCAGCGGGGCCCACGTCGCGCCGGCCTTGTCGAGGGCCTGGAGCTTGGCCCGCTCGGCGGCGGCGTCGAAGTCGGTGGGCAGGAACCCGCGGGGCGCGAAGCAGACCTCCAGGGGCCGGGTCCGGCCTATCTCGGCCGCGAGGGCGTGGCAGCGCTCGACGCGCCGGGCCAGGTCGTCGATCGAGGAGATGTCGGCCGTGTGGGTGTTGGGGGCGATGCCGGTGCTGTCGAAGGGGACCCACCCCTCGCAGCGCTCCACGGCCCGGCGCATGGCCCGCTCGCTGTTGCCGCCCATCCACACCGGGGGGCGGGGCCGGGAGGCCGGCGCGGGCCGCAGGTCGGCACCCCGGGCCTCGAAGCGGCGCCCGACCATGGCGAAGGGCCGGGTGGTCCAGGCGCGGTCGAGCACGTCGAGGGTCTCGTCGAGCAGCTCGTTGCGCTCGCCGTAGTCGACGCCCAGCGCGGCGAACTCGCTCTTCATGTAGCCGGCCCCGACGCCGAGCACGAGGCGCCCGCCCGAGAGCAGGTCGAGGGTCGCCACCTGCTTGGCCGCCAGCAGCGGGTTGCGGTAGGCGGCGATGTAGACGTAGGTCAGGAGCCGGAGGGTCGAGGTCGCGGCGGCGGCGAAGGCCAGGGCCACGGTGGGCTCGACGGCGTGGTGGCCGCCCCGGTCGATCCAGCCGGCGTCGGGCGCCGGGTGGTCGGTCACGTGGCAGGCCGCGAAGCCGTGGGACTCGAGCGTCGAGGCCACCTCGGCCACCGCGGGCCCGGTGAGGAACTCGTCCCCCAGGTCGACGAAGCGGGTGTTCAACTCGAGCGAGACCCTGATCATGGATCCGGAGACTAGGTGGGCGCGGCGCTCCCGTGGCGGTCCGACGTCCCGTCGTCGAGCTCGGCCAGCGCGGCGCGCGCCGCGACGGCCCGGCGGTCGCCGTCGCGCAGGCCGCCCCGGGCCAGCGCCACGGCCCGCTCCAGCAGGGGGCGCGCCGCGTCGGGCCGACCGGTGGAGGCGAGCAGCCGGCCCAGGTTCACCAGGGCGACCACGTTGTCGGTGTGGTCGGGGCCGAGGGCCCGCTCCTTGATCCGCAGCGAGCGGCGCAGCATCTCCTCGGCCGGGGTGGCCTCGCCGGCCAGCATGAGGTGCCGGCCGAGGTTGCCGCAGACCACGGCGACCTCGTAGTGGTCGGGACCGAGCTCGGCCTCGAAGGTGGCCAGGGCCTCCCGGTAGGCGGCGGCGGCCTCCACGCGCCGGCCGAGCTGGTCGGCCAGCGCGGCGAGCGCCCCGAGGTCGGCGGCCATCCCGAGGGGGTCGGCGAGCCCGCGGGCGCGGCGCAGGGCGAGGCCCCGCTCGGCCCAGGCGATCCCCTCCTCGTAGCGGCCGAGCTCGTGGGCCAGCCCGCCGAGGTTGTGGCAGACCGCGACGAC
>JBFWTJ010000272.1:0-4612 GCA_050247895.1 Acidimicrobiia bacterium | reverse complement strand
CATCGCCCACGCGTCGTCGAGCTGGCCGTCCCAGGCCAGCACGGCGATGAGCTCGTCGTGGGTGGCGGGCACCGGGAGGCGGGCCGAGTACCAGTTGATGGGGGTCGGCCGGTTGGCCACCGCCTCGGCCCGGGCCGCCGCTTGGGCCTCGAGCACGGCTATGGCCCGCGGCCGGCGAGCGTCCCACTCCCCTGCCTCGCTCATCCAGCGCTTCAGCCGCTGGTAGCTCACCAGGGAGGGCTTCTCGGTGAACCGCCTCCAGACGAGGTCGACGACCTCGGCCGTGCGACCCTGCTGGGCCCAGCCGGCGAGGACGACGCCGTCGAGCCGGGAGTCGCCGCGCATGGGGTGGTCGGACTCCTCGAACGCGGCCAGGCCCCGCTCGGCCCAGGCCAACGCGTCGTCGGACCGGCCGGCCTCGGTGAGCACCTCGGCGATCTGCACGTAGTGGTAGGGGTACGACAGGTCGTGGGCCATCACCTCGACGCGGGCATCGACGTCGCCGGCTACCTCGGCGAGGGTCTCCATCATCCGGGTCAGGTGGAAGTGTCGCTTACCGGATCGCCGGCGGTCCGGGTCCACCGGTGGCAGCTGCGCCCATCGCTCGTGGGCGAGACGGCGCATCTCCGCGAGACCCTCGTCGCCGAGGAGGTCGGCGTAGCGCTTCGCCGAGTCGATGAGGATGTCCCACTCGGTGTCGACCTCCATCGTGAACAGCTTCCGCGCCAGGGCGACCGGATCCGGCCGGACCGCCTCGCATGCCGCGTGGTGCAGCGCTTCGAGGTCCATGAGCACCTGGGAGAACCATCCCGAGGAGTCGTCGACGCGGCTCATGGTCACGTCGACTCGGCCGAGGGCGTACTCGGTGATGCCGATCACCTCTTCGGCGTGCCCGGCCGCCAACAGCGCGCCGATGCTCTCGTTGACCTGGTGGACGCCTCGAGCCCAGGCTCCCGAGGTGCGCGGCCCGTCCCGGCGTGCCGCGCTGCCCGACCGCAGCGCATCGGAGAACGACCGCCGATACGACGTCGCATCCACCGGCCCCGATCCTGCGGACGCCGTCTCCAGCAGCAGTCGGTTCCGCAGCTCGACATCGCCCTCGGCCAGCTCCGCCACCAGCTCGACCAGGCGCTCGTGCGACTGGGCGCCGAGATGCGTGGCCAGCTGCTCGCGCGCATTCTTCGTCATTCGGGCCATCGCCACTGTCTACCGGCGCTCCCAGGCACGAGGCGGTCGCGTCACATGTACTGCGTACCGTTCAATGACGCCTGCTGAGGAGATCGCCGTGCCGGAACCATCGCTGACCACAGCCTTCGATGCCGCCCAGCAGCGCCACACAGAGGCGGTCGCCGAACTCGTTCCGCTGCTCGTCGAAATGGCCCTCGCCACCGTCACCGAAGTGCTCCCAGCCGCCGACACGCTCGAGACCGAGGGCGAGATGAACGAGGACTGGGCCTTCACGCTCCGGATCCAGCGGGTCCTCGATGCCGACGGTCGAGTCCTCTACGACGCCAGTGCCGGCCACGAGGACCCGGAGGTCGAGACCACGATCGACGAGGTCGGTCTCGATTACCTCGACCTGCTCCTCGACCTGACCGGAGACGACTACCTGGGACGGCAGGCGATCAGGCGCCGATCGGACATGCGCTCATGAGGAGCTGCCCACCTCGTCGTCCGGGATCAGTCACCTTGTGCGGGCGTGACTGGGCTGGGCCCGTAGTCCCACGATGGCCATTCCTGGGACTGAGCAGCCTCGATGGCGTCTGCACGCTCCTGGCCCTCGAGCGGGTCGCCGCCAGCCCCCACGACGTCAAGTGGCTGCGCCATGGAGTCCGTGTCCACCACGACCGTCGCGATCTCGCCACCGCTCGAGACCTCGGCCCAGATGTCCGCTCGGTAGCGGACGAACCGCGGCCCCGTCACCAGCCCGCCTCCCAGCCGGGCCACATCGCAGACTCAGCGATCTGCCTCGCCCGTCGGCGAACCTCCGCCGGCGGCTCGCCGCCGTCGGCAGTGACCGTCAGTGGCCCCTCGACAGCTTCGTCGTCAAGGTGGATCGAGAGAACCTCGCCGGATTCCACGTCCACCTCCGCCACAAGCGGGACCTTGTAGTGGACGTAGACGGTCATCGGGTTCCTCCTGATCGGCTCCACGCGATGATCGCTCGAGAACGCTCGGACCTCGAGCGATCATCGAACGATGGCGAACGACACCCGCACCTACCGCTTCACGCTCACGGTCGACATCGAGCCCGGCCACCCTGCCTACGACGACCCCGAATGGACCGCCGACGCCGCCTGGGTTTCGCTCACCAACGAGTACGGGCTCCAAGCAACCTTCTCCGCCATCGAAGAGGTTCCTCCGAGCGAAGCTCAGTAGCCGAACAGGCAGAGCCCTCGGACGTTGGTGTAGTTGCCGGGCTCGAAGAAGGTCGCAAGACGCTTCGAGACCGTGGCCCACTCTCGTCGCGGTGACATGGTCTCGTTCTGCCGAAGCTCGCGGGGCACGAGCAGGAACAAGTAGTCGGCCGACGCGCAGATGTGGCACTTCCAGAAGTCGAGCAAGTCCATGTTGTTGATCGTCGTCTTGCCCCGCTCGACCTCGAGGATGATCCCGGTGCCGTCGAGCGGCATGTAGTAATCCGGCCGGAGGGCGCTCGCGTACTCCTTGAACAGGCCAGTCGACTCGTCCTTGAAACCCAGCTCCCGAGCCTGCTCCAGGAACACCGCCTGGACGGCCGCACTCGAACGACGGGGTTGATTCGCCTCGAGGATTGCCTCGACGACCATCGCCTCCTGGAGGTGACCGAGCAACCGGTCGGCGATGCGAACAACCTCGTCGTACTCGGCGGTGGCGCGGTACCGCTCCTGCACGAAGTCCACCCGCTCCACATGAGGGAGCTCAGTCGATCGCACATGTACTCGCAAGCCGACGCGCCAGCCGTGGGCGCCAACACCGGCCTGCTCATGTCCGGGCGGCCGCGTCCACCCTCGCCAGGGTCTCCCCCAGCTCGTGCTCGATCGCGTCGGGATTCGTGACCGTCACTCGGCCCACCATCGTGCTCGTCGATCCCGTCGACGCCACGGTCTCCGGAGGCCCGACAACTATTCCGGCGACGGCGTGGACAAGCGAAGTTCGGGCCTCACTCATGTACGCGAGGACCTGCTCGTACCCGCCGCGCCCGACGTACGGGGGGTCAGCGGAGTACTTGCACTCGATCACCACCTCTTGATCTTCGAGGTGCGCTGGAATGCGACGGACATATCGCTTGTCCGGATGAGGAACGGCACCACGTCCCCGTCGTGCTGGCGCAGAGGCACGAACCGCTCTTCCTTCTCGTCCCATGCCGGGGCTTCGCCGGTCGTCTTGTCGAAGCCGAGTCGGCCGGGGATCAGGGCAGGAATCGATTGGTTGTCCCGGGCGGCTGGACGATCTCACGGCTCACTTCAAGGCGCCAGGTCCGGTTAAAGCGTTCGACGGGCATGCCTGGTACGAGGGCCAGGCCTAGTCCCCGATCCTTGCGCTCCACGTAGGGCGACTCGATTCGTGCAATCGTGACTCTCGCTGAGCTCATCCGCCGTTCTCCCCAGGCACCATGTTCGCATCGTAGGTATCAGCAGGGGTTGGCGTCGCGGATCCTCAACCGCTACCCCCGGCCCATCGGGGAGCTGGCCGCACAGAGTCCCCTGCCACTCAGGCCGGCTCGCGGATCATGGCCATACAAGCGAGGGCTTCCTGCACTTGCATTCGTGATGACAACCAATGACAAGCGGCCGTTTCGAGCCGCTCGACCGCCGCTGAAAACTGCACTGACCAGCACTTTCGTGCTGGTCAGGTGGTGTCGGAGGGGGGACTTGAACCCCCACGCCCTTAACGGGCACTAGGCCCTCAACCTAGCGCGTCTGCCAATTCCGCCACTCCGACGTGGCTGCCAGGGTGTCCCGGCAAGCGTGAGAACCTACACGACGGCCGGGCCCGCTCCCAACCGCCACCCGGGCCGGACCCTCCGTCACCCCAGGCGGACCTGGGTGGCGTCGAAGGTCCCGTCAAGGCGATGCGCCAACCCCTCCACCCGGGCGCTCGTCACGGCACGCACCCGGAACTGGGCAACCGGGACGATCCAGCCGGCCGACAGGGCGGTCGACTCGGCGGTCGACCAGGCTCCTGCCGACGGGCCTTCCACCAGGCCCTCGGCGACGGCCGCGTCGACCCCGGGATCGTCCGCGCCGGTCAGGTTGTCGGCGCTCGTGCCCAGGAGCAGGGGAACCAGGTAGGCGTCGGGACCGGGGTGCACGCCGACCCACCCGGCGCTGAACAGCTCGACCTCGCCCGCCGCCAGGGCAGCCTCGTAGTCGGCGGACGGCCGGGCCCGGACCTCGACCGTCAACCCCACATCGCCCAACTGGTGGGCGACCTCGTCGGCCAGGCGCCGCTGCGCCGGCGTGTCGTCCACGTCCAGGTGCAGGACGGGCGGCCCGCCAGCCGGGAACGCAGCCGCCACCAGGGTTCGGTCCGCGGCCCGGTCCGACCGGCACAGGTCGCCGCAGGCCGTCGCCCGGTGGCCGATCCCACCGGCTGGCACGAGCGTGGCTAGGGGCTCGGCCGCTCCGGG
>JBFWTJ010000271.1:0-4663 GCA_050247895.1 Acidimicrobiia bacterium | reverse complement strand
CAGGAGCACCTGGCGGGCCAGGTCGATCTCGATGTGGTCGCCCGAGGCCGTGCGCGGGGTCGGCCGGGTCGCGGTGTCCAGGGCCGCCCGGGTCACCGGGCCGGCCACGCCGTCACGGCCGAGGTCGCTCACCTTCTGGAACGCCATCACCGCCTGCTGGGTCGTCGAGCCGTACTCCCCGTCGGCCGCGGCCAGCCAGTAGCCGAGGTCGAGGAGCCGCTGCTGGAGGGCGGCCACCTCGGGACCCGTGTCGCCGGGCCGCAACGTGACCGGCGCGACGGGGGCCGGCGGCTCGGTGGCCGGCGGGGCCGTGGTGGTGGTCGTCGGCGGGACGGTGCTGGTGGTGGTCGCGAGGACCGACGTCGTCGAGGTCGGCGCGCCCGTGGTGCCGGTCGTGGCCGGCGCCCCGCTCGTCGAGGTCGGGTCGGCCGGGACCGTCGGGCCGGCGCCACGGGGCTCGTCGTCCGACGGGGCGGCGACGAACGCCACGCCCACCGACACGGCACCGACCGTGGCGATCCCGGCCAGGACGGCGACCACGACCGCGCCGGTCCGGCCCCGCTCCCCTCGCACCCGCCTCACCACGTGCTCCCGATGCCCACGACCCTCCGTCCACGCCGCCGGACCGCCGTGGGCGGCCGACCTCTCGGACATCAGACGCTCGGGAGGCCCGAAACGTTCCGTCGCCGGGGTTCAGCCCGAGGGGTCGACCACCAGCGCCGGGGTGGCGTCCTCGGCCAGCCCGGCGATCGCCCCCGGCCACAGGCCCACCCCGATGGTCACCACCAGGGCGATGCCCAGCGCCACGCGGGCACCGACCGGGATGGCGATCCGGCGGGACCCGGCCTCCTCCGGCGCGTCGTCCATGTACATGGCGACCACGATCCGCAGGTACAGGAAGGCCGAGACCACCGCGGTCAGCATGGCCACGACGGCCAGGGGCGCCGAGCCGGCGTCCACTGCGGCGGTGACCACGTAGAACTTGGCGAAGAACCCCGACGTGAGGGGCACGCCGGCCTGGGCGAAGAGCAGCAGGGCGAAGACCAGCGCCAGACCGGGGCGGGCCTTGGACAGGCCCCGGTAGTCCTCGAGCGACTGGCCCACGTCGCCCCGCCGGCCCACCACGGTGACCACGCCGAAGCTGCCGGCCACCATGAACGTGTAGGCCCCCAGGTAGAACAGCGCGGCCCGCACGCCCTGGGTCGAACCGGCCTGCACCGCGACCAGCACGAACCCGGCGTGGTTGATCGACGAGTAGGCCAGCATCCGCTTCACGTCGGTCTGCACCACGGCCAGGACCGCACCCACGACCAGGGTGGCCACCGCCACCCCGTAGATCAGGGGCTGCCAGTCGACCCGGTAGGCCGAGAAGGCAAGGAACAGCACGCGCAGCATCCCGGCGAAGCCGGCCACCTTCACCCCCGAGGCCATGAAGGCCACCGTGGCCGAGGGCGCGCCCTGGTAGACGTCGGGGGTCCAGAAGTGGAACGGGACGGCCGCGACCTTGAAGGCCAGACCGACGATCAGCAGGCCCAGGCCGGCCAGCAGCAGGCCGTCGTCGGGCAGGACCGTCGTGGCGAACAGGTCGGCGATCTCGACCAGGCTCGTGGTCCCCGTGGCGCCGTAGACCAGCGCGATCCCGTAGAGGAAGAAGGCCGAGGCGAACGCGCCCAGCACGAAGTACTTGACCCCGGCCTCCTGCGAGGTCGCCTTGCGCAGGTGCATGGCGGCCAGCACGTAGACCGCCAGCGACAGCACCTCCAGGCCCAGGAACAGCACGATCAGGTCGTTGGCCGACGCCATCATCAGCCCGCCCGAGGCCGACAGGAGGACCAGCACGTAGGGCTCCACCCCGTCGAGGTCCTCCCGGCGCAGGAACCCGTCGAGCAGCAGGGCGGTGAGCACGACGCCGGCGCAGATGGCGAAGGTGGCGAAGACCGAGAAGCCGTCGATCCCCACCGCACCGGCCACCGTCGAGAAGGGCCCCCGGTCGGCGTCCTGGACCCGGACCCACAGCGGCACGGCGGCGGCGACCGCACCGAGGGCGATGACCACCGTGAGCACGGCGTGGGTCCCCGCCGGCGGACGTCGGCGGAGCAGGGCCTCGACCAGCAGGAGCACGAGCGCCCCGCCGACCAGCACGAGCAGGGGCGCCAGCGCCGACCAGGCGACGTCGGGCGTGGGCACCAGGGAGCGGGGCTCGTCGGTCTGCTGGCCGAGCACGCCCAGCACGACCGTGGGCACCAGGGCCATCAGCTCCCCTCCTCCTCGGTCTCGGCCGGCTCGCCGGCCTCGGCCTGCCCGCCCGCCGGCGAGGCCTTGGCCACCGCCGGCTCCCGGAAGTCGGACCGCTCCTCGACGTGGCGGATGAGGTCGGCCACCGAGGGCTCGATCCGGTCGAGCACCGGCTTGGGGTAGACGCCCAGGAAGACGATGAGGCCGACCAGGGGCGCGAGCACCAGGCCCTCCCGCCACGACAGGTCCGGCGTGTCGGCGTTGTCCTCGTCGGGCTCGCCGTGGAAGACCCGCTGGTAGGCCCAGAGCAGGTAGAGGGCGGCCAGGATGACCCCGGCCGCGGCCACGACCGTCCACCACCGCCGGGTCAGGAACGACCCGGCCAGGATGAGGAACTCGCCCACGAACCCGTTGAGGCCGGGCAGCCCGATCGACGACAGCATCACCAGGGTGAAGACGCCGGCCAGGATCGGCGCCGGCTTCTGGAGGCCCTTCAGCGCGCTGATCTCCCGGGTGTGGCGCCGGTCGTAGATCATCCCGACCAGGAGGAACAGGGCGCCGGTCGACAGGCCGTGGTTGACCATCTGGAGGATGCCGCCCTGCAGGCCCTGGGTGGTGATGGCGAACGTGCCCAGGACGATGAAGCCGAGGTGGGCCACCGAGGAGTAGGCCACCAGCCGCTTGAGGTCCTTCTGCATGGTGGCGACGACCGCCCCGTAGGTGATCCCGATCACGCCCAGGGTCACCAGGCCCGGCGCGAACCAGGCCGCGGCCTCGGGGAACAGGTACAGGCCGAAGCGGATGAAGCCGTAGGTGCCGAGCTTCAGCATCACCGCGGCCAGGATCACCGAGCCCGCTGTGGGCGCCTGGGTGTGGGCATCGGGCAGCCAGGTGTGGAGCGGGAACAGGGGCACCTTCACCGCGAACGCCACGGCGAAGGCCAGGAAGATCCACCGCGCCGCGCTCCAGTCGAGCGGGCTGGGGCCCGTCGAGTGGTCGTCGGTGGCCCCCGAGCGGGCGATCTCGACCAGGTCGAAGCTCAGCGACGGGTTCCGCAGCGACTCGACCTCGGCCCGCAACGCCTCGATCTGGGCCAGGGCCTCCTCGGTCGCCGGGGCGCCGGTGGCCTGCGCCGACAGCTCGGCCTGGGCCAGGGCCTGCTCGGCCGCGGCGGCCGCCCCGGCGTTGGCGTCACGGGCCTCGTCGCGCTGGATGTAGGCCAGCGACACGATGCCCACCAGCATCAGGGCCGAGCCCAGCATCGTGTAGAGGAAGAACTTCAGCGCCGCGTAGACCCTCTGGGCGTAGCCCCAGCCCCCGATGAGGAAGTACATCGGGACCAGCACGATCTCGAACATCACGAAGAACAGGAAGAGGTCGAGCGCGCAGAACACGCCGATGCAACCGCCCTGGAGCAGCAGGAGCCAGGCGTAGTACGGCTTGGGGTCGTGGTGCGGGGCGACGGCCACGATCGTCAGCGGGAAGATCACGCCGGTCAGCACGATCAGGAACAGCGAGATCCCGTCGACGCCGACGTGCCACGAGATCCCCAGGTCGGCCACCCACTGGCGGTTGGTCTCGAACTGGAAGGCGCCCTCGCCGGTGGCGAACGCGGCCAGCAAGTAGACGGTCAGCGCTCCGGTCGCCACCGAGAACACCAGGGCCAGCAGGCGGTGGAGCTCGGCCCGGCCCCGCGGCACCAGCGCCACGGCGGCGGCGCCGACGAAGGGCAGCACGATCGCCGCGGTGAGCAGCGGGAAGTCGGGCGCGTGGCCCACCTGGCCCAGGATCACAGCGTCACCCTCGTCAGGAAGTAGCCGACGACCACGACCGCGCCGACGCCGATGCCGAGCGCGTAGACCCGTAGCAGGCCCGGTTGCAGGCGCCGCAGACCCCGGCCGCCCGACCGCACGCCGGCGGCGACGCCGTTGACGGTGCCGTCGATCACCGTCCGGTCGAAGTCGGCGGCCAGCTCGAAGGCCTGGCGGCCCGGTCCGCCCATGAAGGCGGCGATCGAGCTGTCGTAGTACCAGGCGTTGGCCAGGACCTCGGGCTCGACCGGTCGGAGCCGCTTCTGGAGGTAGACGAGGCCGGCCACCACGATGCCGCCGAGCGCGGCGGCCACGGCCAGCACGCCGAGCAGGACCTTGGTGCCCGTCGCCACGTCGACGACCCGCTCGCTCTCCTCCACCACCGGCTCCAGCCAGTGGCCCAAGAAGTGCAGGTCGCCGGTGAAGGGCAGGTTCAGCGCCCCGGCCACCAGTGCCAGGCCGGCCAGGACCACCAGGGGGAGCGTCATGGTCCAGGGCGACTCGTGGGGGTCGCCCTGGGCCCCGAGGTCGCCCGCCGCGGCGTGGGCCTCGGCGTCGTCCTCGTGCTCACCCGCCTCGTCCCCGTCCGCGTGGGCGTCCGCCGGGGCGTGGCGGAA
>JBFWTJ010000270.1:0-4695 GCA_050247895.1 Acidimicrobiia bacterium | reverse complement strand
ATGATCACGCCGGTCACCAGCACGGCGATCACGACGTTGACCACCGACGCGTCGGTGACCCGCCAGGCCAGCACGCCGAGCAGCACCAGGGCGACCAGCGCCGGCCGCGAGATCAAACCGGAGACCCGTGACACCACGGCCAGGCTACGCACCCGCCGGGGCCGTGGGCACTCCCGGCCCGGCGCCGGTGCGGCCGGGACCACGGTGGTGGTGACGGGCGAGGCGAGCGCCCTGGGCCGGGGTCAGCGGGTGGGGGCGCCGACGATGGCGATCGTGGGCTCGGCCACCGCGTACTCGTAGGGCTGCCAGTTGGCGTCGGAGGTCAGGACCTTGACGACCTTGACCGTCACGGCGGAGACGTTCTCGGCCGGCTTGCCCTGCTCGACCAGGTCGAGGCTCCACACCTCGTAGGGGGCCGTGCCGTTGGCCGGGACGTAGAAGCCGCTCACCGTGCTCGTCTCGGTCGAGCCGTCGGCCCAGACCTTGGTGATCTCCAGGGTGAGGTACGCGTGGCGCTGCCCGGAGTTCGAGAAGGTGAACCCGGCCTTCCACTGGCCGCGGGCGCCGTGGGCGTCCCACCAGTAGAGGGACCCGTTGCCCGCCGAGATCTGCATGCCCTGCACGCCGGCCGGGGCCTTGCCCGAGCCGTCGACCGGGGTCGGGCTCTTGGGGCCGGTGGCCGGCGGGGTGATCGTGCCCCCGCCCAGGACCTGGTCGGGGACCGTGGTCGTGGTGGGCGCGGGGTCCCCGGAGGTCGAGCTCCCGCCCGATCCCGACCCGTCCGAGGACCCCTCGCCCGGGGTGGAGCTCCCGCCCGAGCCCGCACCGCCCGTGGAGTCGTCCGAGCTCGAGCCGCCACCGCCCGACCCCGATCCGCCCGACCCCGATCCGCCCGTGTGCGAGCTCCCGCCCGAGCCCGCACCGCCCGTACCGCCCGAGCCCGACTCGTCCGACGGCGCGCCCGCGGCCGGCGCCGCCCCCCGGCCGGGCGAGATGCCCTCGGCCGCGGCGGCGATGCTGTCGCTGGCGCCGATGCCCAGGATGCGCAGGCTGGCCAGGGCCACGATGGCCACCAGCGCCACCACCAGCGTGTAGTCGACCAGCGTGGCGCCCCGGTCGCCCGCGCCACGGGCTTCGGTGGCCTCGGTCCGGGTTGCGGGGGTGGTGGTGCGCACGGTGGGCCTCGAGTCGTCGTCGGTCCGGTGTCCCGAGGTCAACGTAGGGGTGAACCCCCGCCTTCGATATGGGACGGAGGGCCTCTCCGGGTAGGCCGATCGGACTTCGTCGCACCCGCCGCGCCCCGGCCGTGGGGCCAACGGACCACCCACCTGGTCCACCGGGCCCAGGACGCGACGAAGGGCCGCCTCAGCGGCCCCTCGTCCGGCGATCCCGACCCGATGGTGGGGTCAGAGGCGCTCGATGATGGTGGCGTTGGCCAGGCCGCCGCCCTCGCACATCGTCTGGAGGCCGTAGCGGCCGCCGGTGCGCTCCAGCTCGTTGAGCAGGGTGGCCATGAGCTTGGCCCCCGAGGCGCCCAGCGGGTGGCCCAGGGCGATCGCCCCGCCGTTGACGTTGACCTTGGACATGTCGGCCCGGATCTCCTTCTCCCAGGCCAGCACGACCGTGGCGAAGGCCTCGTTGACCTCGAACAGGTCGATGTCGTCGAGGGAGAGGCCCGACTTCTCCAGGGCCTTCTGGGTCGAGGGGATCGGGCCGGTCAGCATCGTGCGGGGGTCGACCCCGGCCAGGGCGAAGGTGTGGAAGCGGGCCCGGGGCTGCAGGCCGAGCTCGGCGGCCTTCTCCTCGCTCATGATGAGCAGGGCCGAGGCGCCGTCGGTGATCTGCGACGAGTTGCCTGCCGTCACGATGCCGTCGGGGGTGAAGGCCGGCTTGAGGTTGCCCAGGGTCTCGACCGTCGTGCCGGGGCGCAGGCCCTCGTCGCGGGTGACCAGCTCGCCGGTCTCCACCAGGTTGCCGGTCTCCTTGTCCAGGCGCTTCTCGAGCACCGGGACGATCTCCTTGTCGAAGCGGCCCTCCTCGGTGGCCTGGATGGCCCGCCGCTGCGACTCGGCGCCGTAGGTGTCGACGTCCTCGCGGTTCAGGGCCCACTTCTCGGCGATGAGCTCGGCCGAGATGCCCTGGGGCACCAGGCCGCCGACGCCCTCGTAGCGGGCGATGGTGCGGGGGCCGAACGGGATGGTGCCGGGCAGGGCCGACGAGCCCAGCGGCGAGGTCGTCATGACCTCCACGCCCGCGGCGACCACGATGTCGTAGGCGCCGGCGATCACGCCCTGGGCGCCGAAGTGCGCCGCCTGCTGCGACGAGCCGCACTGGCGGTCGATGGTGGTGGCCGGGACCGACTCGGGCCAGCCGGCGGCGAGCACGGCGCTGCGCCCGATGTTGAGCGCCTGGTTCCCGACCTGCATGACGCAACCCATGATCACGTCGTCGACCAGGGCGGGGTCGAGGTCGTTGCGCTCGGAGAGGGCCTTGAGGACCTCCCCGGCGAGGTCGGCCGGGTGCCAGCCCGACAGCTTGCCGTTGCGCTTGCCCCCGGCGGTGCGGATGGCGTCGACGATGACAGCGGTGGTCATGGACGGCTCCTTCGGACTGTTGTTGACCAGTTGGTCAAGTCTGCTGGCAGGGGCCCCCGGACGCAACCTGGCCCGGGCCCTCGGACCCGCCCGGTCGGGGGGCGCCCAGCGCTCGGCCCGGCTGTCGGGTTCAATGAGGCCCGCGGACCCGACCCTGGAGAGGAAGACCGTGGCCACCCACAGCGCTGCCGACATCGACGACGCCATCGCGGGCCAGACCCTTCTGGGCCGGTTCCTCGACACCGTCGACCGCCACGGCTCGGCCGTCGCCCTGCGGCACGGTGCCGACGACGCCGAGGGCTGGACCTTCGACGAGTACCGGCGCCGGGTCGCCGCCGCGGCAGGAGCCCTGCGCCGGCTCGAGGTCGGCCCGGGCGACCGGGTCGTGCTCATGATGCGGAACGTCCCCGCCTTCCACGTGCTGGACCTGGCCGTGCTGGCCCTGGGCGCCACCCCCGTCTCCATCTACAACTCGTCGGCCCCCGAGCAGGTCGCCTACCTGGTCGGCCACAGCCGGGCCCGCCTGGCCGTGGTCGAGGACGCCGGCTTCCGCGCCCGCTTCGACGAGGTCCGGGCCGAGCTGCCCGAGCTGTCCCGCCTGGCGGTGCTCGACCCCGCGGGCGTCGGTGCCGACGGGCTCGGTCCCGACGACGTGCTGGACGGCCCCCCGCTCGACCTGGTCCAGGCCGCGGCCGACCTGGACCCCTGGGCCGCGGCGACCGTCATCTACACGTCGGGCACGACCGGCCCGCCCAAGGGCGTGGTGCTCACCCACCGGAACCTGCTCGCGGCGGTCGAGGGCATCGTGCGGCTCACCACCACCGAGTGGGCCGGGTTCAAGGCCGTCTCCTACCTCCCCATGGCCCACATCGCCGAGCGGATGGTCTCGCACTACCTGGCCCTGTCCCAGGGCTTCGAGGTGACGACCTGCGCCGACGTGGCCGACTTCCCCGAGGTCTGCCGCCAGGTGCGACCCGACATCCTCTTCGGCGTCCCCCGGGTGTGGGAGAAGTTCCACGCCGGGGTGCAGGCCGCGCTGGCCGCCGACCCCGAGAAGAAGCAGAAGTTCGACGAGGGCGTCGCCGCGGCCACCGAGATCGTCGAGCGCACCTCGGCCGGCACGGCCACGCCCGACGACGAGGAGACCTGGAAGTTCCTCGACGCCGTGGCCTTCTCCACCGTCCGCCAGCTCCTCGGCTTCGACCGGCTCAAGTACGCCGTGTCGGGCGCGGCGCCGATCCCGGCCGACCTGCTCTCGTGGTTCCGGGCCATCGGCGTGCCGCTCTCGGAGATCTACGGCATGTCGGAGACGTCGGCCCTCATCTCCTGGGAGCCCCGGGCCGTGCGGCCGGGCACGGTGGGCCGGCCCTTCCCCGGCCTGGAGGTGTTCGTCGCCCCCGACGGGGAGGTGTGCTGCCGGGGACCGGTGGTCTTCGCCGGGTACCTCGACGATCCCGAGAAGACCGCCGAGGCCCTCGATCCCGACGGCACCCTGCACACCGGCGACATCGGCGAGATCGACGCCGACGGCTACCTGCGGATCGTCGACCGGAAGAAGGAGCTCATCATCACCGCCGGCGGCAAGAACGTGAGCCCGGCAAACCTGGAGGCGGCCATGAAGCTCGTGCCCCTGGTCGGCCAGGCCGCGGCGATCGGCGACCAGCGGCCCTACGTGGGCGCCCTGGTCGTGCTCGACCCCGACGTGGCGCCGAGCTGGGCCCGGGCCCAGGGCATCGAGTTCGAGACGCTGGCCGACCTGGCCCGGGACCCGCGGGTCGTGGCCGAGATCGAGCGGGGCATCGAGGAGGTCATGGACCGCTTCAACCACGCCGAGCGGGTCAAGCGCATCCGGGTCCTGGCCGACGAGTGGCTGCCCGACTCCGACGAGCTCACCCCGACGTCCAAGCTCAAGCGGCGGGGGATCCACGCCAAGTACGGGGACGAGATCGAGGCCCTCTACGACGTGGCGCGCTGACGCACCCGGGCCCGGACGCGACGAAGGCGGCCCCTGCGGGCCGCCTTCGCACGATCTGGCGGGGATCAGCCGACGACGCGGACGTTGACCGCCTCGTCGCCCTACCGACCCGGCGCCACCTCGAAC
>JBFWTJ010000269.1:0-4703 GCA_050247895.1 Acidimicrobiia bacterium | reverse complement strand
ACCCCGTGCTGGGCGCGACCCTGACCGCAACCGGCCTGGAGGGCTGGCAGGACGCCCTGCCGAGCTGGAAGCCGGGCGAGGCGGTGGCGACCCGCAAGGCCAGCGGCGCCTGCCTGGTCGCGCTGGCCGACCTCGTGCCCTCGCTGGTGGCCGGCGGTGCCGACCTCACGGGGAACACCGGCACGGTCCTGGCCGGTCACGGCGTCCAGTCCCGCAGCGAGCCCGGCGGTCGCCAGATCTACTTCGGGGTCCGCGAGCACGCCATGGCGGCCACGATGAACGGGATGGCCCTGCACGGGGGCGTGCTGCCCGTGGGCGGGACCTTCCTGGTGTTCTCCGACTACTGCCGGCCCTCGGTGCGCCTGGCGGCCCTGTCGGGCGCCCGCGTCGTCTACAGCTTCACCCACGACTCGATCGGGGTGGGCGAGGACGGGCCGACCCACCAGCCCGTGGAGCACGTGATGGCGCTGCGGGCCATCCCCCGGCTGCGCGTGGTGCGCCCGGCCGACGCCAACGAGACCGCGGCGGCGTGGCGCCTCGCCGTCGCCCACGACGGGCCGACCGCGCTGGTGCTGTCCCGCCAGGACCTGCCCGTCCTGGAGGGCACCGACCCGGCCGGGGTCGAGCAGGGGGCCTATGCGCTGGTCGAGGCGGAGGACCCCGACGTCGTGCTGATCGGCACGGGCAGCGAGGTGTCGGTGTGCGTGGAGGCGGCCGAGCTGCTCGCCGAGCAGGGCATCGTGGCCCAGGTCGTGTCCATGCCGTGCTGGGAGCTCTTCGCCGGCCAGCCCGACGAGGTCCAGGACGAGGTCCTGCCGCCGTCGGTGCCCACGCTGGCGGTCGAGGCCGGCACGACCCTGGGCTGGGAGCGTTGGGCCGACGACGCCGTGGGCGTCGATCGCTTCGGCGCCTCGGCCCCCGGATCGCGGGTGCTGGCCGAGTACGGGTTCACGGCCGAGAACGTCGCCGCCCGGGCCCGTGAGCTGGTCGAGGACCTGGAGGTCGACGCATGACCCGACTGGTGGACCTCTGGGCGGGCCACGGCCAGAGCCCGTGGCTCGACGACCTGCGCCGCGGCTACCTGACCAGCGGCGAGCTGGCCCGGTGGGTCGAGCGCGGCGTGCGCGGCCTGACCTCCAACCCGACGATCTTCCAGAAGGCCATCTCCGGCGGCTCGGACTACGACGAGCAGTTCGGCGACCTGGTCCGGGGCGGTACCACCGTCGAGGACGCCTACTGGGAGCTGGTCTCGAGCGACATCGAGGCCGCGCTCGACGTGCTGGCCCCGGTGCACTCGGCCAGCGACGGGGCCGACGGCTTCGTGTCGGTCGAGGTCGATCCCGCCCTGGCCCGCGACACCGCCGGCACCCTGGCCGCGGCACGCCGGCTCCACGCGGCGATCGACCGGCCCAACCTGCTGGTCAAGATCCCCGGCACCGCCGAGGGGTTGCCGGCCATCGAGGCCATGATCGCCGAGGGCCGGTCCGTCAACGTCACCCTCATCTTCTCCCTCCCCCGCTACGCGGAGGTGATGGAGGCCTACCTCGCCGGGCTCGAGGCCCACGACGGCGACCTGTCGGGCGTGGCCAGCGTGGCCAGCTTCTTCGTCTCCCGGGTCGACACCGAGGTCGACCGTCGCCTGGCCGAGATCGGCACGGCCGAGGCGCTGGCCCTGCGGGGCCGGGCCGCGATGGCCCAGGCCCGGGTGGCCTACGCCCGGTTCCGGGAGACCTTCAGCGGACCCCGCTGGGAGGCCCTGGCCGCCCGGGGCGCCCGGGTCCAGCGGCCGCTGTGGGCCTCGACCTCGACCAAGGACCCGGCCTACCCCGACACCCTGTACGTCGACGGGTTGATCGGGCCCGACACGGTCAACACGATGCTCGAGGCCACGCTGGAGGCCTTCGAGGACCACGGCACGCTGGCCACCACGCTGGACCCGGCGGCCGAGCAGGCCCGGTCCACGCTCGACGCGCTGGGCGAGGCCGGGGTGGACCTGGACGACGTCACCCGCACGCTCGAGGAGCAGGGCGTCGCGTCGTTCGCCAAGTCGTTCGACGAGCTCATCGCCGCGCTGGCCGACAAAGCCGACCACCTCGGGACCGGCGACTGAGTTGATCGGCGATCTCGTCATCGTCGACGACGTCGCCGTCGAGTTCTCCGAGCGCGTCATCGAGGCCTTCCACCGGCGCCCGCACGACTCGTTCGCCCTGGCCTGCTCGGGTGGGGCCACCGCCCGGCGCTGCTACGAGCGGCTGGCCGACGACGCCGGCACCCAGATCGACTGGTGGAAGGTCGACCTCTACTGGTCCGACGAGCGTTGCGTGCCCCTCGACCACGAGGACTCGAACTACCGGCTCGTGCGCGAGTCGCTCCTCGAACGGGTCGGCGCGGTCAACGCGAACTACCCGATGCGCTGCGAGGACGGTGCCGACGCGTACCAGCTGCGCCTGGGGGAGCTCGGTCGCTTCGACGTCGTGCACCTGGGCCTGGGCCACGACGGGCACACCGCTTCGCTGTTCCCCGGCTCGCCCGCCCTGGCCGCCGACCCGGGTCGCCTGGTGACCCGCAACACCGATCCCACCGGCCGCAACCCCCACGACCGGATGACGCTCACCTTCGCCGGCATCTCCCGGGCCCGGCTGGTCATCGTGACCGTGTCGGGCGAGGAGAAGGCGGCGGCCTTCGCGCAGGTCCGCGCCGGGGACCCCGACTGCCCGGCCACCCAGGTGCGGGCCGAGGACGTGGTCTGGATCGTCGACCGCGCCGCCGCCGACGGCTGAGGCTTCCCGGGCTGGCGGTTCGGTCCCCCCGCGCCGTTAGGGTGCTGCCATGTCAGGGCGAACCGAGGTGCTCGAACTGCCGCCGGCCGAGCTGGCCGCCGCGGCCCGTGCCATCCGCGACGCGGCCCACGGCCGCCGGGTGACCTATTCGCCCAAGGTCTTCATCCCCCTGACGATGCTGTGCCGCGACCGCTGCGGCTACTGCACCTTCGCCCAGCCGCCGGCCCGGCTGGCCTCGCCCTACCTGACCCCCGACGAGGTGATGGCCGTCGCGGTGGCCGGCGCTCGGGCCGGGTGCCACGAGGCGCTGTTCACCTTGGGCGAGGCGCCCGAGGCCCGGTACCCGGTGGCCCGCCAGTGGCTCGACGAGCATGGCTACGCCTCGACCGTCGACTACCTGGCCGCCATGGCCCGACTGGTCCTGGAGGAGACGGGGCTGCTGCCCCACGCCAACGCCGGTGCCCTCTCCGCGGCCGAGCTGGAGGTCCTCCGGGCCGTCGCCCCGAGCCAGGGGATGATGGTCGAGACGCTGCGCGACGACCTGGCCTGCCACCGTGGCGCACCCGACAAGGACCCCCGCCGCCGGCTCGAGACGCTCGAGGCGGCCGGCCGGCTGGCCGTCCCGTTCACCACCGGCATCCTCGTCGGCATCGGCGAGACGCGGGCCGATCGCGTCGCGGCCCTCGAGGCCATCGCCGACGCCCACCGCCGATACGGCCACGTCCAGGAGGTGATCGTCCAGAACTTCCTGCCCAAGCCGGGCACGGCGATGCACCAGGCGCCGCCCTGTCCCCCCGAGGACTTCCTGGACGCCATCGCCCTGGCCCGGGTGATCCTGCCCCCCGAGGTCCACCTCCAGGCGCCGCCGAACCTCTCCGACGACTTCGGGCCGCTGCTCGCCGCGGGGATCGACGACTGGGGCGGCGTCTCGCCGGTCACCGCCGACCACGTCAACCCGGAGCGGCCCTGGCCCGCCCTGGACCGGCTGCGGGAGGTGACCGAGCAGAACGGGTTCGTGCTCGCCCCGCGCCTGACCGTCTACCCCGAGCACGTGGCGGACCCCGAGCGCTGGCTCCACCCCGACCTGCGCTTCGCCGTCATGGATCGCGCCGACGCCGAGGGCATGGGCCGCGACGACCCGGGCGCGGTGTTCCCCGAGCGCATCGCCGCGGCCATCGACGCCGGCACCGGTGCCGAGGTCGTGCAGATCGGCCGGCGCAACACGGCCTGGTACTCCGGCGCGGCGACGGCGCCGCCGGTCCTGGTCCCGGCCCGGGGGCGCGACGGCTGGCACGGTCCCATCGGCGAGGTCCTCGAAGGCGTGCTGCTGGGCCAGGAGCCCGGCGAGCAGGAGATCGTCACCCTGTTCGGGGCCCGCGGTCCCGAGGTCGCCGCGGTGGCCCAGGTGGCCGACGAGCTGCGCCGGGCCTCGGTCGGCGACATGGTGACCTTCGTGCGGAACCGCAACATCAACTACACCAACGTCTGCACGTTCAAGTGCAAGTTCTGCGGCTTCTCCAAGGGCCCCCTGTCGCTCAACCTGCGGGGCACGCCCTACCTGCTCACCCTGGACGACATCGCCGAGCGCGTCCGCGAGGCCGCGGCCCTGGGCGCCACCGAGGTGTGCCTCCAGGGCGGGATCCACCCGAGCTTCGACGGCGAGTACTACCTCGACGTGACCCGGGCCGTGGCGGCCGCCGCGCCCGACGTCCACATCCACGGCTTCACCGCCCTGGAGGTCACCGAGGGGGCACGCCGGCTGGGCGAGCCGCTGCGGGACTACCTCCTGCGCCTCAAGGAGGCCGGGCTCAAGACCCTGCCGGGAACGGCGGCCGAGATCCTCGACGACGAGGTCCGGGCCGTGCTCTGCCCGGACAAGATCTCGACCGACGAGTGGCTCGACGCCCACCGCACGGCTCACGA
>JBFWTJ010000268.1:0-4752 GCA_050247895.1 Acidimicrobiia bacterium | reverse complement strand
AACGACGAGCTGTTCGTCCAGGACGGCGGAGTCGTGCACCTCTACCTGACCGGCGGCGGCGAGTTCGCGGCCCGGGTGCTGAGCGACGGCCTGGTCGTCGCGCAGAGCGAACCGTTCTCGATCACCGTCGACCCCTACGAGGTCCAGATCGCCGGTGTGCAGGGCGTCTACCGGCCCGGCGCGACCCTGCACGCCCAGGCGATCGTGTACCCCGAATCGCCCGACCTCTACTACGAGTGGTCGTACTTCGTGCCTGGTGGGCTGCCCTACGAGATGGTCGAGGAGGGCTACGGGCCGGAGGCGGCGACCACGGAGATCCCCGATCTGACCCTCGCCCACGACGGTGCCGTCTTCTTCCTCGTGGCCTCCGTGCCGCTCGGTCCGCCCTTCGTCGAAGAGCCCGGGCTCATGAGCGTGGGCCAGACGAACCTGCGGGTCTACGTGCAGGACATCGACCCGAGCGTGCAGATCTTCCAGTTCCAGCCGCTGGGCGGCCACTACCACCAGGGCAACGACGTCAACCTGGTGCTCGGGGCCGACCCGCCGCTGGCCGATGGTGACGAGGTCGTGTGGGAGTGGCAGTGGCCCGGCACCGATTGGGCCCCGTTCCCCGGGGCGTCGGGCCTCGGCCACCGGCTGACGGCCGAGCAGGCGCTCGACGGCGTGCAGGTGCGGGCCACGCTCGTCTACGCCGATCCCGAGGCCGAGCCCAAGGTGGCCGGCCCGGTGACGATCTACCACGACGACCATGGCGCCGCGCCGTGGCAGGAACCGACGGTTGCCGGTGAGACGTCGGTGACCGACGGCGACACGGTGACGCTCACGCGGAGCCTGCCTTCGAAGGGCACGACGGTCCTGATCGGGCACCGCTGGGAGCGCCTGGCTCCCGCCGGTGGAGGATGGTCGGTGATCGCCGGTGAGAGTGGGCCGACCCTGTCGTTCCCGGCGACGCTGGCCGACGACGGGGCGCAGTACCGAGTGTCGATCATCGAGCCGAACGGCGACCTCGCCTACGGCCCGTCCCCGGCGGTGACGCTGGCCGTCGCCGAGGGGTCCTCTGAGCCCCCGCCCCCACCCCCGCCGCCGTCGTCGCAGACGATCGTGGCGAAGCTCGACGAGTCGCACGGGGTGCTGTCGATCAGCGTCGATCCGGACGACCGCACGGTCGTGCTCCCGCCGTTCGCACTGTCCGACGACGGGTCCCGGTGGGAGACCGCCAGCGAGCTGCGCCCGACGACGGTGATCGACACCCGCGGCGCGCAGGTCGGCTGGGTGGCGTCGGCGCAGCTCGCGGACCTCGTGTCCTCCTCCGGTGCGTTGGGGGCGGGCCACGTGGGTTGGGCTCCAGTCGTGACCTCCACCGGCCCGGGCCAGATCGCCGCCCCGGGCGATCCGGTGGCTGCCCTGCTCGACGGCGGCCCGGGCCTGGCGGTCTCCCGCGTGCTGGCCACCGGCGCGCCCGGCGCGAGCCGGGGCACGGCCCGGCTCGGCGCCGGCCTCGTCGTGGCCGCCCCCACCACCCTCCATCCCGGTACCTACGCCGGCATCCTCACCCTGACGGTCACGTGAGCGGCGAGGTCGGGGCCCGATGACGGGTGCTGAGACCCGATCTCGGTACGCTCGGGACGTGGCCCGCAGCAAGACCGCCGAGCACGAGACCCTCCACGCCGAGGTGCGGGACCGCCTGCGTGCGGCCGACCAGCTCTACACGACGGGTCGTCGGCTGCTGGTCGAGCTGCTGGCCGAGGCCGACCACCCGGTCACGATCCCCGAGCTCATGTCCTCGCACGCCGAGGTCGCCCTCAGCTCGGCGTACCGGAACTTCGTCGTCCTCGAGCAGGTCGGGGTGGTGACCCGCATCCTGAGCGGCGAGCACGCCCGCTTCGAGCTGACCGAGGAGGTGCGGGGCGACCACCACCACCACCTGATCTGCTCCTCGTGCGGCCGGGTCGAGGACTTCACCGTGCCGAGCTCGGTCGAACGGTCGCTGGAGAAGGCCTTGGCCAAGGCGATCGAGGGTTCCACCTTCGTCCCCGTGGCGCACCGGCTGGACCTGATCGGCACGTGCGGGGACTGCGTGGACGCCGTGGACGGCGCCCGGGCCGTCAGCGGCTGAGGGCCACCAGGCGGACCTCCCCGTCCACGTCGCCGACCGCCACCTGCGGGAGGCCGGGCCGCCATCGCAGGCACCGTGACGAGCGACCGATCCGCAGCGCGAGCGCGGGGCCGGCCGGTTCGGCTCGACCGGCCCGGAGGCAGCCGAGGGCGTCGACGCTGGCCAGCCAGGTCGACCCGCCGACCTGCCCGAAGGCGAGGTCGGTGACGTCGTCGTCGTGCCAGGTCAGCCAGGTGGGCTCGTCGCGGGCCAGTTGGGCGCCGTCGAGGTGCCAGACGGTGACGGCGTGCTCGTCGGGCACGGCCAGCCGCGTGCCGGCGGGATCCCACGCCAGGCGGGCGATGCGCCGGGTGAACCCGGACACCGTGACCTCGTCGTCGGTGCCCGCGTCGAGGACGCGCACCGTGCCACCCAGGTCGCCTGCGGCCAGCCGTGCGTCGCCGGTGGGCGCGGGGGACAGGCAGCGGACCTGGGCCTTCGCCGCCCACCGGTCGACCGCTTCGCAGGAGGCCCCGGGGGTGCACCACAGGACGGCGGTCCCGGCGGCGACGGCGAGGGGGCCGGGCCCGGCGCACCAGGCCAGGTCCTGGACGGTGCCGGCCAGCGGGCCGAGGCTGCCGATGCGGTCGCCCTGCGCCGTGACGGCGTGTGCGGTCGGCCCGGCACCCACGGCGAGCACGTGACCCGAGGGTGACCAGGCCAGGGCGGTGATCCCGCCGGGCGCGTCCAGCGCCCGCACGCCCTGGGGCGTGGCCAGGTGGATCCGGCCGTTCACCGTCCCCACGGCGAGGCAGCAGCCCGACGGCGCCCAGGCCAGCGCGCTCACGGGGCCGTGCCCGTCGGGGACGGCCAGGGCGGCTCGGCCGGTGTCGGCGTCCACGACCGCCACGGTGCCGCTCAGGTCGCCGGCGGCCAGGAGGCGGCCGGCGGGGTGCCAGGCGACGACCTCGACGGCGTCGGGGAGGTCGAGGGTGACGGCGGTCTCGGCGTCAACTGGCACGGCAGGCGTCGAGCTGCGCGCCGAGGTCGCCGAGGTCGAGGTCCCGTCCGGCCAGGCGCAGACGCGACCGGCGGGCCTCACCGGGAGCCCAGGGCGCGCCCGGCTCGTGGTGGAGCGAGGCCCGGCAGCCCACGACGTGGGTCCGGTGCTCGTCGCCGGCGAGCGCCAGGACCCCGTCGACGCGCAGGAGCCGGGCACCGGCGGCGCCGTGGAGCACGTGGATCCAGGCTTCGAGGCGGTCGGGGTCCAGCTCGCCGTCGACGTCGAGCAGGGTCGCCCCCGTCGTCGGCGCGGTGCCGGCGGGGTGTGCGGCGACGGGTCGGCGGGCGGGTCCGCAGCGGTCGAGCCGCCGGCGGGCCGAGGCCGGCGACCAGGCACGCGCTCGCAGGAGGTGGTCGAGGCGTGGGGCGCTGGAGGCGTCGAGGGAGACCTCGGGGTTGACCCGACGCACCGGGGCGGCGGCGAGGCGGACGCCCTGGTGGGTGAGGCGGTCGCCGCCCGCGATCCACACGAGGTCGGCGAGGACGGTGGCTTCGAGGACCGTGGCCATCGGCCAGGGGTCGGTGGTCCCACCGTCGCCGACGACGGCTGACACGGCGGGACCGTCGATGGCGAGCGCCACGGCGTTGAGGTGGGTGAGGCGGCGCAGGTCGGGGTCGTCGAGCATGGTGACGACGGCCGTGGCCGGGTCGGCGCCGGGGAGCTCGACCACCACGACGTGGGCGGGGGGCCGACGGCGGCGGGCGATCCGGCCGAGGACCTCGACGAGGTCGACTCGCTGGGCGCAGCAGGCGCAGCCCTCGCTGCGGGCGCCGACCTCCTCCCCGGTGGTGACGACCTCCACCGTCGGGGCGACGTCGAGGGACGAGCGGCCGTGGTGCACGACGACGGTGCCGGGTCCCGCCGCTGCCGCCAGGCGCGCGCCGAGCTGCTCGGCCCCGCCGTCGAGCCAGCCGTGGACGAAGGTGACCGATGTGGGCTCGGGCCGGCTCATCCGGGCTCCCGTCGGCGAGCCCCGTACCGCCGCTCGAAGCGCTCGACGCGCCCGGCGGTGTCGACGAGCTTCACCTTCCCCGTGTAGTAGGGATGGCTGGCCGCGCTGACCTCGACGGTGACGAGCGGGAGCTCCACCCCGCCGACCACGCAGGTCCGGTCGGTCCTGGCCGTGGAGCGGATGAGGTGGTCGACGCCGGCGCCGACGTCGCGGAACACGACGAGGCGGTAGTCGGGGTGGATCCCGTCCCTCACCGGTCCTCCTTGAAGGCGACGTGACGACGGACCTTCGGGTCGTACTTGCGCAGCTCCATGCGCTCCCGGTCGTTCACCTTGTTCTTCGTCGTGTAGTAGGTGAAGCCGGTCCCGGCGGTCGACCGCAGCTTCACGAGGACGCGCTTGTCGCCGGCCTTGGCCATCAGACCCGCACCCCCCGGGATCGGATGGCGGCGACGACGGCCTCGATGCCCTTGCGGTCGACGGTCTTGATGGCCCGGGCCGAGAGGGTCAGGCGGACCCAGCGCCGCTCGGACGGGAGCCAGAAGCGCTGGGTGTGGACGTTGGGGTCGAACCGTCTCCGGGTGCGCCGGTGCGAGTGGGACACGTTGTTCCCGAAGCTCGGCCGGGCACCGGTCAGCATGCA
>JBFWTJ010000267.1:0-4815 GCA_050247895.1 Acidimicrobiia bacterium | reverse complement strand
AGGAGATGGACGACGCCGAGGAGATGGACGACGCCGAGGAGATGGACGACGCCGAGGAGATGGACGACGCCGAGGAGATGGACGACGCCGAGGAGATGGACGACGCCGAGGAGATGGACGACGCCGACGAGGTGGAGGAGTCGGGGCGCTGAGCGGTACCCGTGGAATACGCGGGCGCCCGTCCGGTTGATGGTTGCGTACGCAACGATCAGGGGGTCCCGATCGGGACCGGACGGAGGAGCGCGACGTGGACGACGTGGTGGAGCTCGGACTGGACACCTTCGGCGACGTGACCGACCGCGGCGACGGGGAGCCCTCGTCGCACGCGCAGGTCATCCGCGACGTGGTGGACGAGGGCGTGCGGGCCGACGAGGTCGGCCTCGACTTCTTCGGCGTCGGTGAGCACCACCGCGAGGACTTCGCGGTGACCGCACCCGAGGTCGTGCTCGCCGCCATCGCGGCGCGGACCGGCAGGATCCACCTCGGCAGCGCGGTCACGGTCCTCAGCTCGGACGACCCGGTCCGGGTCTACGAGCGGTTCGCCACCCTCGACGCCCTCTCCGGCGGCCGGGCCGAGGTCATCCTCGGGCGCGGGTCGTTCACCGAGTCGTTCCCGCTGTTCGGCTACGACCTGGCCCAGTACCACGAGCTGTTCGAGGAGAAGCTCGACCTCTTCGCCCACCTGCGCGACGAGGGCCCCGTGACGTGGTCGGGGTCGACCCGCGCCTCGCTGGTCGACCAGCGGGTCTTCCCCACGACCGAGTCGGGCTCGCTCACGACCTGGGTCGGCGTCGGCGGCAGCCCCGACTCGGTGGTCCGGGCCGCCCGCCACGGCCTGCCCCTGGTGCTGGCCATCATCGGCGGCGACCCGTCCCGCTTCGTGCCCCTGGCCGACCTGTACCGCCGGGCCCTCGACCGCTTCGGCCTCCCGGACCAGCCGATCGCGATCCACTCGCCCGGCCACGTGGCCGCCACCGACGAGCAGGCCCGGGACGAGCTGTGGCCCCACTACAAGGCCATGCGCGACCGCATCGGCGCCGAGCGGGGCTGGGGCCCCATGCGGGCCGACGAGTTCGAGCGTGAGGCCGGGCCCCACGGCTCGCTCTACGTCGGCTCGCCCGAGACCGTGGCGACCAAGATCGCGGCGACGGTGGCGGCGCTGGGCGCCTCCCGCTTCGACCTGAAGTACAGCGCCGGGCGCCTGCCCCACGCGCTGTCCATGCGCTCGATCGAGCTCTACGGCACCGAGGTGGCCCCCCGGGTCCGTGAGCTGCTCGCCGTGGCGCCCGTCGCCGGCTGAGCCGGGGCGCGAAGGTCGTCCGCCGGATCCAAGGGGCCACCACCGCTGCGGGGCCCGCACCGTGACGCGTCCCTCCGGCCCCGTCGCGTCAGCCCAGCGGCCAGGGCCGAACCACCTCGGGGTGGCGGGGGTGGTGCCAGCGGCGCTCCGAGGGGCGGGGGGCCGACGTGGCCCGCCGTCGCCGAGGACGCCACCGGCGGCGCCATCGAGCCCGGCCGGTCCGGTCACGACCCCCCGGCACGGTCCCTCCCGGTGCTCGGCGCTCGCAGGGAGGCCTGGCGGGCGCTGATGGCGCCGACGTGGACGTGGCTCGTCCCACAGCAGCCGCCCAGCACCCGCAGCCCGGGGTGCGCGGCCCGCAGGTCGGCGTAGAGGCCGGCCAGCTCCTCCGGGTCCCCCGCGTCCAGCTCGGTCGCCGCGTCGAGCTCGGCGTGGCTCGCCCGCGAGGCGTTGGCCCGGAGCCCGCCCAGGCGTGCGGTCCAGGCGGCGTCGGGATCGAGGACGTGGGCGAAGTGCGCCGGGTGGGCGCAGTTGACCATGTAGTAGGCCGGCGCGGCGCCGGTGGCCTCGTCGACCTCGGCCACCGCGGCGCCGAGCGTCTGGCCCGTGGGTAGGGCACCGTCGGTCTCGACGGTGAACGAGACCACGACCGGCAGCCCGGCCTCGCGCGCCGCGTCGACGATCCCCACCGCTTCGCCGGGGTCGAGCATCGTGACCGCGGTGACGAGGTCGGCACCGGCCGCGGCCAGGCTGTGGACCTGGGCCCGGTGGTAGTCGCGTGCCTCGGGCCACGACATCAGCGCCCCGGGGGCGTAGCCGTCGCCGCGGGGGCCCACGCAGCCGCTCACGACCACCGGTGTGGCCGGCCCGGCGAAAGGCGCGGCGATGTCGCGGACCAGGGCCACCGCATCCCGGTTGACGCGGTCGAGGGCGTCGGCGTCGTAGCCCAGGCGGTCGCCCCAGTCGGCGCTGGCCCGCCAGGTCGGCGTCTCCATGACGATGCCGACGCCGTCACGCCGGGCGACGTCGAGGTACGAGGTGAAGTACCGGGCCAGGGCGGCCCGGCCGTCCATCCGGTCGAGCAGGGGGAAGGCGGCGAAGTCGGGCAGGTCGAAGCCGTCGTCGAAGATCAGGGTGGTCTCGATGCCACCGTCGGTCAGGAACACGTCGGCCTCGAGCTGGGGCAGGGTCATGGGGACCTCCGGGTCCGTGGCGGGCCGGCGGCAGACGGGCCGCGTCGCGGGTCGGTCGCTGGTCAGAAGCTGAAGGTCGTGGCGCCGTCGCCGATCCACTCCCAGAGCTGGACCGTGCCGCCGAGCTCGGCGTTGCCGACCAGCTGCGCCTCGTCGAGGGCCTTGGCGTGGAAGCAGATCGGGCAGACCAGCAGCGTCCCGCCCGCGGCCCGGTAGCGCTCGACCAGGGAGGGGAGCGGCGGGCAGCCGTCGCAGGCCACGCCCACCGCCACGCCGGCGAGGGCCAGGCGGACGGCCTCCTTGGTCAGGAACATGGTGGTCGGGCGCCCGCTCTCGGCGGCCCCCACGGCCACGAGGAAGGCCACGGTGACCTTCTCGGGGTCCTCGAGGCCGGTGGTCAGGCTGATGGCGGCTCTTCCGGGCACGTGCGCTCGCTCCGATCGGACGGGGAAGGGGATCGTGGCGATGCTGCGGGACCGCACCCGGCCCGGACACTTCATCGATTGAAGGACGCCGGGTCCGCCCGTACAGTCCCGGCCGTGGCGAGCTACGGGCAGTTCTGCCCGGTGTCCAAGGTGGCGGAGGTCCTCTGCGAGCGTTGGAGCCTGCTCGTGGTCCGCGAGCTGCTGTCGGGCACGACCCGGTTCCGCGACCTCCAGCTCGGGCTGCCCGGCTGCCCGCCGGCCACGCTGTCCAAGCGCCTCAAGGAGCTCGTCGCCGCCGGGGTCGCCCGCCGCCTCGAGGCTGACGGCCAGGTGGGCTACGAGCCGACCGAGGCCGGTCGGGAGCTGGCGCCCATGGTCGACGGGCTGGCCGCCTGGGGCCAGCGGTGGTTGCGCAGCACCTACGGGCCCGAGGACCTGAGCCCCGAGCTGCTCCTGTGGAACGCCCGCCCGTTCCTCGACCCGGCCGGCCTCGGCCCGGGTCCCGTCGTGGTGCAGGTCGAGATCCGTCGACCGGGCGCGGCGCGTCGCTACTTCTGGATGGTCCTGGAGGACGATTCCGTCGACCTCTGCCTGGTCGACCCGGGCCGGCCGGTCGACGTGGTCGTCGACGCCGACCTGCGGGCCCTGACCCGGGTGTGGATGGGCGACACCACCTTCGCCGAGGCCGCCGCCCGCGGCGACATCACGACCACGGGTCCGAAGGACCTCGCCGCCCGCGTCCCCGACTGGTTCGGCCGCCACCCCTTCCTCGCCGACATCGCGCCGGCAGTGGAGTCCCACGTCGACCTGCTCGCCTGAGCGGTCCCGGGGGCGAGGGCGGCCTTTCGGGGGGCCGGGGTCGCGCTCGTAGGATGCGGCGTGCTCAGCGCGGCCCACGGTTCCCCGACGTGACCCCCGACCTGGCCGGCTACCTCCAGCGCATCCTGACGTCGCGGGTCTACGACCTGGCCCACGAGACGCCCCTGGAGCTCGCCGCGGGCCTGTCGGCCCAGACCGGCAACACGGTCCTGCTCAAGCGGGAGGACAGCCAGCCCGCCTTCAGCTTCAAGGTCCGTGGCGCGTACAACCGCATGGCCGGGCTGTCGGCCGAGGAGCTGGCCCGGGGCGTGATCTGCGCGTCGGCCGGCAACCACGCCCAGGGCGTGGCGCTCAGCGCCCACCGCCTGGGCTGCGCGGCCACGATCGTCATGCCCACCACCACGCCGCGGGTCAAGGTCGACGCCGTCGCCGCCCTCGGGGCGCGGATCGTGCTCCACGGGGACAGCTACTCCGAGGCCGCCGAGCGGGCCACCGAGCTGGCGGCGCAGGAGGGTGCGACCTTCGTGCACCCCTTCGACGACCCGGACGTCATCGCCGGGCAGGGCACCATCGCCATGGAGGTGCTCCGCCAGCACGGCGGTCCCCTCGACGCCGTGTTCGTGCCGGTCGGCGGCGGGGGGCTGGTGGCGGGGATCGCGGCCTACGTGAAGGCGGTCCGGCCCGAGGTCCGGGTCGTGGGGGTGCAGGCCGCCGACTCCGACGCCATGGTCCGCTCGGTGCGGGCCGGCCACCGGGTGGAGGTGCGCGACGTCGGCCTGTTCAGCGACGGCACCGCGGTGAAGCTGGTCGGGGCCGAGACGTTCCGCCTGGTCCGGGAGCTCGTCGACGACCTGGTGGTCGTGGACACCGACGACGTCTGCGCCGCCATCAAGGACGTCTTCGAGGACACGCGGACCGTGGTCGAACCGGCCGGGGCGCTGGCGGTGGCCGGCCTGAAGCAGGTCGTGGCAACCTCCGGGGCGACGGGAGGCACCGTCGGCGCGGTCACCAGCGGGGCCAACGTCAACTTCGACCGGCTCCGGTTCGTGGCCGAGCGGGCCGAGGAGCGCGAGGTGCG
>JBFWTJ010000266.1:0-4839 GCA_050247895.1 Acidimicrobiia bacterium | reverse complement strand
CATGGCGTCGACGGTCATGCCGGAGGCCGCCGCCTCCTCGGGGTTGTCGAGGCAGTGGCGCATCCCGGCCGACATGAGGCGCAGGCCGGCCCGGTGCAGGGCGGACTGGGCCGCGCTGAGCTGGGTGACGACCGCCTTGCAGTCCGCACCCTCCTCGAGGAGGCGCTGCACGCCGCGGAGCTGGCCCTCGGCCCGCCGGAGCCGGTTGATGGCGTCGTGGGTCACGTCGTCGGGGAACTGCACGTTGCCATCCTATACCCCCAGGGGTATGTTTCAAGTACCCCCAGGGGTATCCAGATCCGACGCCGCCACTCTCGGGAGGGATGCACGATGAGCTCCTCGCCGTCCACGCCGCTCACCTCGGACCAGCCGGGTGGCCGTGCCGTCGCCGGGCTGCCCGAGCCGGTGGCGATCCGCCAGCTCTACCTCGGGTGCCTGTCGCAGGCCTCCTACGTGGTGGGCGACCGGCGCACCGGCCGGGCCATCGCCGTGGACCCCCGCCGCGACGTCGACGAGATCCTCGCCGCGGCGGCGGCCGAGGGCCTGACCGTCGAGCTGGTCGTCGAGACCCACTTCCACGCCGACTTCCTCTCCGGACACCTCGAGCTGGCCGCGGCCACCGGCGCCGAGATCGGCGTGGGCGCCGCGGGCACCACCGAGTTCCCGTCCCGGCCGCTGCACGACGGGGAGGTGCTCGACCTCGGCGGCGTCCAGGTCGAGGTGTGGTCAACCCCCGGGCACACCCCCGAGTCGATCTCGCTCGTCGTGCGGCCCGGCCCCGGCCGCCCCGCCGCTGCCGTCCTCACCGGTGACACCCTGTTCATCGGCGACGTCGGCCGGCCCGACCTGCTCGTGGCGGCCGACGTCCCGGCCGAGGAGCTGGCCGGCCACCTCTACGACTCGGTCCGCCGGCTGGCCGGGCTGCCCGACGCCACCGTCCTGCTGCCGGCCCACGGTGCGGGCTCGGCCTGCGGGAAGGCCCTGTCCAGCGAGACCGTCTCCACCATCGGCGCCCAGCGGGCGGCCAACTACGCCCTGGCCCCGATGACCCGGGAGCGGTTCGTCGACCTGGTCACCGAGGGCCAGCCCGTGGCGCCGGCCTACTTCGGCTACGACGCCGGGCTCAACCGTCGGGCGCACCCCCTGCTCGACGAGCACGGCGAGGTGCCGGTCCTCGACCTGGCCGGGCTCGACGCCGCGGCGGCCGCCGGCGCGGTCGTGGTCGACACCCGGCCGACGGCCGACTTCGCCGCCGCCCACCTGGTCGGGTCGCTCGGCATCGGCCTCGACGGGCGCTTCGCCGAGCAGGTCGGCAGCCTGGTCCCACCCGACGCCGCCATCGTGCTCGTCGCCGGCGGCACCCAGGCCGTGGAGGCCCGGGTGCGCCTGGCCCGGATCGGCTTCGACCGGGTCGTCGGCGCCCTCCCCGAGGTCGAGCGGCTGCTCGCCACCCACCCCGAGCGGGCCCGCCGACTCTCGCGCCTGACCGCCGCGGCGCTCGACGAGCGGCGTCGGGCCCTGGGCACCGGGCTCCAGCTCGTCGACGTGCGCAACCCGGCCGAGGTCGAGGCGGCACCCGTCGAAGGCGCCCGCAACCTCCCCCTCGCCGGCCTGCGCGACCACCTCGGCGAGCTCGACCGGGACCGTGCCGTCGTGCTGGTCTGCGCGGGCGGGAGCCGGTCCGCGGTCGCCAGCAGCCTCCTGCTGGCCGAGGGGTTCGCCGACGTGTCCGACGTGCTCGGCGGCGCAGCCGCGCTCGGCGCGCCGTCCTCCTGCGCCACGAACCCGTCGGGATGACCCTCGTCGCCGTCGCGCTCGGCGCCGTCATCGGCCTGACGCTGGGCGCGCTGGGTGCGGGCGGATCGATCCTGGCCGTCCCGGTGCTCGTCCACCTCGTCGGGCTCCCGGTCGGGACCGCCACCGCGACCTCCCTCGTCGCGGTGGGCGCGGCCGCGGCGGCGGCGAGCCTCGGGCACCGTCGCCAGGTCCGCTTCGACGTCGCCGGGTGGTTCGTGGCCGCCGGCGCACTGGGCGCCCTGGGTGGCGCCGCCGCGGGCCGGCGGCTCGACGACGACGTGCTCCTCCTGGCCTTCTCGGCCCTGGTGCTGGTCGCGGTCCAGCGGATGCTCACCGCCTGCCCGTCCTGCACCCGGGTGGGGGAGGAGCGGGCCCTGGCGGCCGGCGCCGGGCCGTCGGGCGGGCCGGGCGTCGCGGTGCGCACGGCACGCCACACCACGGTCACGGTCGCCGCCGGCGTCGCGGTGGGGTTCCTGACCGGGCTGTTCGGCGTCGGTGGCGGCTTCGTGGTCGTCCCCGCGCTCACGCTCGCCGTCGGCCTGGCCATGCCGGCCGCGATCGGCACCTCGCTGGTCGTCGTGGCCGGCAACGCCGTCGTGGCCCTGGTCGTCAGGGGCCCCACCGCGGTCGACTGGTCGACCGCGGTGGCCTTCACCGTCCCGATGCTGGCCGGCAGCCTGGCCGGGGCGGCCCTGGCCCGCCACCTCGACCCGACGCGCTCGCTGCGGGCCTTCGCCGCCGTCCTCGTGGCCGTCGCCCTGGCCAACGCCGCGGCCGTCCTCGCCTGAGGGAGCGGCCTGCTCGTTCGCGCCCGGGACGACCGACCGGATCGGTGGTCATCACCTCGAAGATGCTCTGCGACAGGGCGGCCTCCTCGATGGATCGGGTGGCGCCTGCCCTGCGCCCACCCCACGTCGAGCGACCGTTACCGGGAGCTCGCCCGCGGTGGGGAGGTCGCGGCGCTGGCGCGGGCGGGGCGGCCGCGTCAGAGGAGGCCGGCGAGGTCGGTGGGGGGATCGCCGCCCTGGAGGTGGTCGGCCAGCGCGGCGAGCAGGCCGGCCGCGCCCGGTGGACCGTCCCAGCGCAGGACGAGCCCGTCGGTTCCGCTCCTGACCTCGAAGCCCCAGAACCGGCAGCACCGGGCCTCGTCCTCGGCGAAGCGCCGCACGTCGGCCTCGACCTCGGGGTCGTCGTGGGGGAACGACAGGACCAAGCCGTGCTCGCCGCGGTCCAGCCGGACCAGGTGGTCGCGCAGCCGTCCGAGCAGCGCCATCCGATCCGGGACCTCGTCCCGGGCCAGGGTGCAGGCGATCGGCGCGCTGGCGTCGTGGAGGGGCAGGGATCTCACGAGCCGCCTCCCGATCCCCCCGGCCGGCGCAGCGGTGCCGGGACGTCGACCGGTCCGGGGACCACCGCGGCGCACGCGGCGCGCCGGCGGGCCCGGGCCGCGACGAGCGCGACGACCAGCGCGGCGACGGCGACGAGGCCGACCGCGCCGAACAGCAGGGTCCCGGCGAGCCCGGCGACCCCCGCACCGGCGAGCAGTCCGAGGATCGGGCCGGCACAGCAGGCCGCGCACGCGGCGGCGCCGATCCCGAGGACCGACGTCATCCGACGCCGCCCCGTGCTCATCGCCGGCCCTTCCGGGTCATGGCCACGGGCGTGACGCGCGGGAGGGTGGCGCAGGCGCACCCCTCGTCGCAGGGCCCGTCGGTGGCCGGGCCGGCCAGGTGCGCGGCCGCCTCGGCGAGTTGCGCCCGCAAGGCCGTCAGCTCGGCGATCTGGCGGTCGGCCGCCTCCAGCTTGCCGGTCACCAGCCGGTGGAACCGGCGCTGCACCGGGCCGCAGCGCTGGCCGTCCCAGATCCCGACCAGGGCGGTGATCTCCTCCAGGGTGCAGCCGAGCTGCTTGGCCCGGGCGACGAAGGCCAGCCGTCCGAGGCTGCCGTCGTCGTAGAGCCGGTAGCCGGCGTCGCTGCGGGTGGCCGGCTCGACCAGCCCGATGTCCTCGTAGTAGCGCAGCGCCGAGGCGCTGAACCCGCTGCGCTCGGCCGCCTCGCCGATCGTGTACGTGCCCATGGCCGGACCCTAAGCCTTCGAGCCGACTTGAAGGTCAAGCGGCTGACGGCGATCGTCGCCGCCGGTGGGTCAGTCCCGCTCGACCCGGCGCCGGCCTCCCTCGGGCGTCCACCACTCGACGACCAGCTTGGTGGCCTCGGGGTCCAGCCCGGTCACCACCACCTGGGCGATGTCGGCGACGAACAGCTCGCCGTCGGGTTCGCTTTCGGGTTCCCCCTCGCCCGGCTCCTCGGCGCGGACCGCGCCGGCCGGCACGGCACGCCCGGTCACCTTCGCCTCGCCGGGCCAGTCGGCCTCCTTGCCCTCCTCGGGGTGGAAGGTCGGGCCGTGCAGGGCGAAGCGCGGGTCGCGGTGCAGGTCGGCGCCCTTGCGGGAGCCGGTCATCGAACCGAAGCGCAGATCGCCGTCCACGAACTCGCACTCGATGCCCGAGATCCGCGGCGAGCCGTCGGCCCGCACCGTGGCCAGCGTCTTGTGGCGCCCGGCCTCGAACAGCCGCCGCACCCGTGCGGCGAGCTCCGGTTCGGCCTGCTCGAAGACGTCCCACCCCGGCACGGCCGCGCAGCGTACCGCCCGTCGCGACCTCGGGTCGGGCCGCGGCACACCGATCCCGCGCGGGCCGGGGCGCGGCGGGCTCGCCGCCGGGAGCGGAGCGTCCCGCCCGTGGGCCAGGATCGTGCCGCACCACCCCGTGGGCCAGGATTCCGGGATCCGGGTGTCGATCCGGTCGGGACCCGTTCGTCTCCAGGTGACACGACCGAGGAGGACACCGTGAAGTACCTGTTGCTCATCAACCAGGGGACCGCACTGGAGACCCAGGCCGCGCTGCCGCCCGACGAGCAGGCCACCGTCTGGCAGGACTACCAGGCCGTCAACCAGACCCCGGGGGTCACCCCCGGCCAGCGCATGGCCTCGCCCGAGTCGGCCACCACCGTGCGGGTGGCCGACGGCCGGGTCCTCACCA
>JBFWTJ010000265.1:0-4986 GCA_050247895.1 Acidimicrobiia bacterium | reverse complement strand
TCCTGGACCAGGCCCTGCACATCGCCCGCCGGGGCCCGGGCCTGCGGGTCCACTACGCCATCGCCGTCGTCGCCGCCTTCGTCGCCCACGGCGGCCCGCTCGACCAGGCCTGCTGGGCCCGGGGCGTCACCTACTACCTGCCCGACGGCCGGGCCTCCCTGCACCCCGGGGCGTTGGGCGAGGCCGCGGCCAGCCTGCTGCCGGGCGCCGACCGCGCCGCGGTGCTGTGGACCTTCGACCTCGACGCCCACGGCGTGGTCACCGCGAACTCGGTCGAGCGGGCCGTGGTGCGCAGCCGGGCCCGGCTCACCTACCAGGAGGTGCAAGCCGCGGCCGACGCCGGTACCGGCCCCGAAGCGGTCGGGCTCCTGCGGCGCTTCGGCGAGGCCCGGCTGCGCCAGGAGGCCGAGCGGGGCGGGGTGAGCCTCGACCTGCCGGCCCAGGAGGTCCAGGTGGCCGACGGCGGCTACCGGCTGGCCTACGAGGAGCGGTTCGACGCCATGCAGTGGAACGCGCAGGTGTCGCTCATGGCCGGCATGGCCGCGGCCGAGCGGGTCGTCGCCGCGGGCATCGGCGTGCTGCGCACGATGCCCCCGCCGGACCCTGCCGTGGTCGACATGGTCCGGCGCACGGCGGTGGCCCTGGGCGTGCCCTGGCCCCCGGGCGCGTCCTACGCCTCGGTCGTGGGAGGCCTCGACAGCGACGACCCGGCCCAGGGCGCGGTCCTGTCGGTGGCGGCGCGGGGCCTGCGCGGTGCGGGCTACCTGGCCCTGCCCGACCCCGACGCCACCGGCCGGGCCCTCGAGCACGCCGCGGTGGCGGCCCGCTACGCGCACGTCACCGCCCCCCTGCGCCGGCTGGGGGACCGCTACGTCAGCGAGGTCTGCCTGGCCGCCGAGGCCAACGAGGCGCCACCCGAGTGGGTCGGCGCACGGCTGGCCGACCTGCCCGACGCCCTGCGCCGCGCCGACGGACGGGCCTCGGGGGCCTCACGTGCGGTGGTCGACCTGGTCGAGGCGCTGGTCCTGCGCCCCTTGGTCGGCCGCAAGCTGGAGGTGACGGTCACCGCGGCGGACGAGGACGGCTCCACGGTGTTGTGCCGCGACCCGGCGGTGCAGGCCCGGATCCGCGGCCACCGCCTGGCGCTGGGCGAGCAGGTCGAGGTCCTGGTCGAGGCGGCCGACCCGGTGGCCCGGCGGGTCGACCTGGAGCCCCTGGGATGACGACCGCGGCCGGGCCCGGGGTCCCCGGCGGCTTCCTCCACGAGGTGACCTCGGTCCTGGGCCCCGGCCACGTGGTCCTGGATCCCGACCTGCTGGCCGGCTACGCCACCGACTGGACCCGCCGTTGGACCGGCGACCCCGCCGCGGCGCTGCGCCCGTCGAGCCCCGAGGAGCTGGCCGAGGTCGTCCGGGCCGCCCGGCGCCACCGGGTCGCGCTGGTCCCCCAGGGGGGCAACTCGGGGCTGGCCGGCGGCGCCACCCCGCTGCGGGGCGAGGTCGTGGTCGACATGCGCCGCTTCACGCGCCTCGACCCCGTCGACGAGCTGGCCGGCCAGGTCACCGTCGGCGCGGCGATCACCCCGGCCCGGCTCGACGCCCACCTGGCCGGCTCGGGCCTGGCCTTCGGCGTGGACCTGGGGGCCCGGGACGTGGCCACGATCGGCGGCATGGTCGCCACCAACGCCGGGGGCGTGCACGTGATCCGCCACGGCCACATGCGGGCCCAGGTGCTCGGCGTGCAGGCCGTCCTGGGCACGGGCGAGGTCCTCGAGGCCAACCTCGCCGGCCTGCACAAGGACAACACGGGCCTCGACCTGGCCGGCCTGCTGTGCGGCAGCGAGGGCACCCTCGGGTTCGTCACCGCGGCCCGGCTCCGCCTGGTGGCCCGGCCCGAGGAGGTGGCCACCGCGCTCGTCGGGTTCGCCTCGGTCGACGACGCGGTGGCCGGCGCGGCCCGGTTGCGCCACGTCGAGGCGGTGCAGGCCGTCGAGCTGATGGTCGGCGCCGGCCTGGGCCTGGTGGCCGACCACCTCGGGCGGCCCTTCCCGCTGCCCGGGCCGCCCACGGCGGTGCTGCTGGTCGAGTCGGCCGGGCGGGGCGCGCTGGCAGAGCTGGGCGCGGCGGTCGAGGGCCTGCCGGGCGGGGCCGAGGTCGCGGTGGGCGAGGACGCCGGCCAGCGGGCCGGGCTGTGGCGCTGGCGGGAGGGCCATCCCGAGGCGGCCGCGGCCCGTGGCGTGGTCCACAAGGCCGACGTGACCCTGCCGGCCCGGGAGCTGGCCGGCTTCGTCGACGCCGTGCCCGGCCTGGTCGAGCGGGCCTGGCCCGGGGCCACCACCCTGGTCTACGGCCACGCCGGCGACGGCAACGTCCACGTCAACGTGGTCGGGCCCCCGCCCGAGGACCACGGCGTGGTCGACGCCGTGCTCGAGGCCGTGCTGGCCCGGGGCGGCAGCGTGTCGGCCGAGCACGGCATCGGCACGTCGAAGAGGGACTGGCTGGTCCGCCAGCGGGGCGAGGTGGCCGTGGCCGCCATGCGGGCGGTCAAGGCGGCGCTGGACCCCGACGGGGTCTGCAACCCCAACGCCCTGCTCCCGCCGGCCTCGCCCTGAGCGGGTCGGCCCGATCGGCTCGGCGGGAGGCCGCCGCCCTCAGCGGAACTGGGCCAGGATCGGCGCCGCCTCGTCGTCGCGCAGGATCAGGACCGAGCCGGCCGCGTTGCGGCCCGGGTCGGTCGGCAGGACCAACGACTCGGGGTCCAGGGAGCGCAGGCGCCAGGCGAAGCGGACCGCGTCGAGCAGGCCCATGCCGTCGTCGATGCGCAGGCCCCCGGCGGCGCCGCCGGCGGCCCGGGCCAGCGAGAGCGGGTTCCGGCTGTCGCCCAGCTCGGAGAACAGCGACCGCAGGAACTGCTGCTGGCGCTGGACCCGGCCCAGGTCCGCGGTGGGGTCGGTGACCGGCCGGCCGTCTATGATCTCGGTGTAGGCACGCGAGCGCACGAAGGCCAGGGCCTGGGCGCCGTCCAGCTCGTTCGGCCCGGCGGTGGTCACCTCGAAGCCGGTCTTGGCGTCGCGGGCCGGGTTCGGGAAGTCCACGGTGACCCCGCCGACCGCGTCGACGACCTTGGCGAAGCTGACGAAGTCGACCTCGACGTAGTGGTCGAGGGGGATGCCCAGCGACTGCTGGACGGTGAGGATCAGCCGCCGGGGGCCCCCGTTGTAGGCGGCGTTGATCTTCTGCCGGCCACCGGTCTCGGCGATCTCCACGTACAGGTCCCGGGGGATCGACATCATCTTCGTGCCGCCGGGCCCGAAGTGCAGCAGGAGCATGGTGTCGCTGCGGGTCCCCCCGCCCTCCTTGAAGGCGTCGGGGTCCAGGCCCGCCTCCTCGATGGCGGCCGCGTCCCGCGTGTCGGAGCCGACGATCAGGTAGTTCGTGCCGGTGGTCGACCCGGCCAGCACGTCGGACACCGGCACCCGTTCCACCTTGTCGAAGATCGAGCGGGCGTACAGGTAGCCGCCGAGCAGGCCGAGGAGGAGCAGCAGGGGCAGCACCAGGGAGGTGAGCAGCAGCACCCGCCGCAACCGGGGGCGGCGGGGGAGCAGCCGCCGTCGCCGTCGCCGGGAGGGCGCGGCGGGCCCGTCGCCCCGGGCCCGGGGGTCGCCGCCCTTGCGGGCCGACCCGCCGACCGGGCGCCCGGCGGACCCGTTCGATCCGCTCCGGCGCCCCGAACCTGCCGCACCCGCTGCGGAACCGCCCGCGGGGGGCGCGCTGCGGCCGCCGGGCGCCGTGCCGGTGCGGCCCCGTGCCGTCCCGGAGGTGCCCGCCGCCCTGCGGGACGGGCCCATCGGCCCGCCGGCGCCGGGGCGCGGTGCCGGGTCGGCTCCGGCCGCCCGCCGGGGCGGGGCCTGGGGCGAGGGGGCCGCGTCGGGCGCGGGCACGTGCACCCGGCGGCTGTCTCGGGACGGGTTTCGATCGGCCACGGGCCCACGACGCTATCGGCGGACCACCCCCGCCACCGCGCACGGCGCCGCCCGAGGGCCGCGGCGTGGCCGCGGGGCTACCGTCGGCGGGCGATGGCGAGCCACGGCGAGCCGGTGGAGGTCGAGGCCGCGGGCCGCACGGTCACGATCACCAACCCGGACAAGGTGCTGTTCCCCGGGGCGGGGAAGACCAAGCTCGACCTGATCCGCCACTACGTCGCGGTCGGCGAGCCGCTCATGCGCACCGTGCGGGGCCGGCCGACGCTCCTCCAGCGGTTCCCCAACGGTGTCGGCAAGCCCTCGTTCTTCCAGAAGCGCATCCCGGAGTCGGCGCCCGGCTGGCTGCGGACCACCGTGGTGTCCACGCCCAACGGCACCACCTCCCGGGCCCTGGTCATGGCCGACCTGGCCCACGTGCTGTGGGCCGCCAACCTGGGCTGCCTGGGCTTCCACCCCTGGCCGACCCGGGTCGACCGGCCCGAGGAGGCCGACGAGCTGCGCCTCGACCTCGACCCGTCGCCCGGCGTGGACTTCGAGATGGTCCGCGAGGCCGCAGCCGAGGTGCGGGCCCTGCTCGACGAGCTCGGGATCCGGTCCTACCCCAAGACCACCGGCAACCGGGGCCTGCACCTCTACGTGCGGGTCGAGCCGGGGTGGGACTCGCTGGGCGTGCGCCAGGCCGCGGTGGCGGTGGCCCGGGAGATGGAGTCCCGCCGGCCCGACCTGATCACCGGGCGGTGGTGGAAGGAGGAGCGGGGCCGGCGGGTCTTCGTCGACTTCAACCAGAACGCCCCCCACAAGACCGTGTTCGGGGCCTGGTGCGTGCGGGCCCGCACGGGCGCCCAGGTCTCGACGCCCTTCCGCTGGGACGAGCTCGCCGCGGTCGACCCCGACGAGCTGACCGTCGACGTCGTCGCGACCCGAGTGGCCTCCGACGGCGACCCCTGGGCCCGGATCGACGACACGCCGTGCAGCATCGAGCCGCTCGTCGACCGCTACCGGTC
>JBFWTJ010000264.1:0-4995 GCA_050247895.1 Acidimicrobiia bacterium | reverse complement strand
GACGTCGGGCCGGAGGTGGTCGAGCAGGCGCTGGTAGTGGGTGATGGCCAGCACGCCGAGGCCGGGCCGGGCGGCGCGGACCTCCTGGACGCCCTTGGCCACGACCTTGAGGGCGTCGATGTCCAGGCCCGAGTCGGTCTCGTCGAGGATGGCGACCTCGGGCTCGAGGATGGCCATCTGGAGGATCTCGTTGCGCTTCTTCTCGCCGCCCGAGAAACCCTCGTTGAGGAAGCGGTCGGCGAAGGACGGGTCCATGTCGAGGCGGGCCATCCACTCCATGATGGCCAGGCGCAGCTCGAGGACCGAGAGGTCGATGCCCTTGCGGGCCGACAGGGCCTGGCGCAGGAAGTTGATGACCGAGACGCCCTGGATGGCCTGGGGGTACTGGAAGGCCAGGAAGATGCCGGCCTTGCCCCGGACCTCGGTGTCCCACGAGGAGATGTCGTCGCCCTTGAACCGGATGGATCCGCCCGTCTGCACGTACTCGGGCGAGGCGAGCAGCGTGGAGGCCAGCGTGGACTTGCCCGACCCGTTGGGGCCCATCAGGGCGTGGACCTCGCCGGCCCGGACGGTCAGGTCGACGCCGCGCAGGATGTCGGGCGTCGAGGGGTCGGCCTCGGCCGGACGGGCGCGCAGGGACTCGATCTCGAACAGTGGGGCAGGGTCCACGCCGGCAAGTGTATTAGCACTACCTCCGTAGGAGAAACCCCTGTCACGGTCCGGTCGACCGCCGTGGCGCGGGGTCGACCGGACCGTGGCCGAGGGGGCTCAGCCGCCGATCGGCCGGGGTCCCGGGCGCCAGGGGCGGGGTGGGTAGTAGGGCCGGACATCGGTGGGCGGGTCGTCGGGCGTGGCGACGTCGGCCGACGCCACGCTGGGCACCGCACCCAGGGCCGTGGCCCCGAGGACGGCGGACAGGAGGAGCTTGCGCAGGGGTGTCATGCCCGACGGAGGCCCCGCGGTGCGTCGGCCCTTACAGTCTGCGGATGGGGCGCTACCAGCCCCGGTCGACCCACTCCTGGAGGTGGGGCCGCTCGGTGCCGATCGTCGTCGAGTCGCCGTGGCCGGGCAGCACGAGCGTGTCGGGCGGCAGGGTGAGGAGCCGTTCCTCGACCGAGCGGATGATCGTGGGGAAGTCGCCGCCCTCGAAGCGGGTGTTGCCCGGTCCGCCGGGAAACAGGGTGTCGCCGGTGAACAGCAGGGGGTGCCCCTCGAGCCGGAAGCAGATCGAGCCCGGCGTGTGGCCCGGAGTCACCAGCGTGGCCAGGCGGAGGCGGCCGACCGGGATCGACGACTCGTCCTCCAGCAGCGAGTCGTAGGAGGGGAGCATGCCGGCGTCGGCCTCGGTCACCGCCACGTCGTAGCCCGCGTCGCGCAGTGCCGGGACGGCCTGGATGTGGTCCCAGTGCCCGTGGGTCTCGAGCACCCGGCGGACCCCCAGGGCCCGGCACAGGTCGAGGAGCCGCTCGTGCTCGTTGGCCGCGTCGATCAGCACGGCCTCGCCGGTCTCGGTGCAGCGCAGCACGTAGACGTTGTTGTCCATCGGGCCGACCACGACCTGGTGGACCTCCACCCCGGTCGCCGACCACCGCAAGGTCCCCGTCGCCACGACCCGAGGCTACGCGTCGCTCCGTCGCACGAGGCTCCTCGCTGGCCGGCCGAGGGACTGGTGGTCGGTCCTTCGATCTGCCTCGAGGGTGATCCGCTCGAGCCCGTCGTCGTTCCTGCGGTGCTGGTCCAGCGGAGGGATCTCGCCCGGCTGCTCCGGCGGTCGGACTCGGGCTGACGGCGCGACGTTCCGAGCCCGGCCGCCGGAGCCCGGCTCGAGTCAGAGAGGTTCGGCGTTGGTGAGGTCGGCGACCCGTGGGACCGGGGCACCTTGGTCGTGGACCTCGTAGAAGACCCCCGAGCCGTCGCTCTTGGCGGTGACGGTGATCGTCGGCTCCCACATGGGGACGCAGATCTTGGCCACCGATTCGAAGCCGGTCACGATCGCATGCTCCACCGCCGCGCCCAGCGCGTCGCGCACCGTCTCGATCGCGGCGATCACGCCCGCGGTGCCGGGTCCGGAGACGGTCTTCTGGATGAGCAGCGTGTAGCCCTTCATCCAGAGGTTGGCGGCCTTCCCGATGAGCCGGTCGCCGCCCCAGCGGCTGACGAGGCTGAACAGGCGGGGGAGCTTCTTGCCGATGAGGCTGCCCAGGCCCGGCGGCGAGGGCAGGGCGCACAGGTCGAACGAGCCGGTCACCTCGGCGATCTGGTCGACGTTGTGCCAGTCGATCCCGCTGGCGTTGGCGTCCTCGTCGTACTGCACCTCGAAGATCGGGCTGATCAGCGCGGCGGTCAACGGAGGGAGCGCGACCGAACCCAGCGGATCCACGTCGAAGAGCTCCGAGCGCAGGCCCTCGTCGGGCCCGTTGCAGGCCCGGCCGAAGACGTCGAAGCGGAACCAGTCCAGCCCGCCGGTGGCGCCCACGATCCCGACCCGGAACGGGCTGCACCGGCGCTCGTAGCCCTCGTCGTCCTCGTCGTCTCCGTCGCCGTCGTCGCAGCTGTTGGTCGGATCGAGCGGGCAGGGGTCGTCCTCGTCGAGGATGCCGTCGCCGTCCTGGTCGAACACGCACATGTTCAGGGCGTCCGCCGGGCAGGGGTCGATGTCGTCGGGGATGCCGTCGCCGTCCAGGTCGTCGACCAACGCCACCTCGACCGTGCAGGTCACGATCTCCGAGTCGGCGATGCGGGCCGTGATCGATGCCGTGCGCGTGGCCGGGTCGACGGTCGCGGTCGAGTCCGCGTCGTCGCACGAGATCGTCGTCGGGAAGGCGCCCTCGGCCGACAAGCCGATCGAGTACGTACCCGCCGGTCGCTTGGCGAACAGGTAGCCGCCCGCCACGGTGTCGATGTTGAACACGCCGCTCACCCCGCCGCTGGCGGTGATCAGCCCGAAGTAGTTGGCCTCGGACGTGCCCCGCAGCACGATGCCCGACAGGCACGAGCCCGGGCTGCACTGCAGGTCACCGGTCTCGCGCACGTCCCCCGTGGCGCACAGGGCCAGCTCGTCGTCGTACTCGGGGTCGCTGCTCGGGCCGTAGCACTGGCCCCGTGTGGTGAGCGGTGTGCCGTCCGGCGCGACCAGGCCGCGTCCGAGCAGGAGCCGGTCGCCGGCAGGTGCCCACCGCGCCGGGTGGATGCCGGGGGCGAGGGTGCGCACCACCTCGCCGGTCTGCGCGTCGAGCAGCACGGTCTCGGCGAAGATCGTGGCCGCCAGCGTCTGCCCGTCGGGCGACCAGTCGAGGGAGAAGGCCTGCTGGTCTGTGAGCTTCCGGGCGCCGTCGAGCGAGGCCGTGGAGGCGAGGTAGACGCCGTCGCACTGGGCCCAGTAGGTGTTCGACACGGCGAAGGCGATCGTGGACCCGTCGGGCGACCACGTCGGGTGGCGGAGCCACTCGCCGGAGATCTCCCGCTCGGGGCAGGCGGCGAGCGCGTCGCCGGGGATCCTGGTCGGGCGCCGGTGGGCGCCGTCGGCGAAGAAGCCGACGTCGACCGTCCACAGGTCCCAGTTGGTGGAGAAGAGGATCTTCTGCTCGTCGGGCGACCAGGCCAGCTCGTAGACGTAGCCGTACTCGTCGTCGGCGAAGTCGGCCGGGGAGGTGATGCGCCGGACGACCCCGGTGCGCAGGTCGAGCACGTGGATGTAGCTCCCGCCGGCGGGACCGAACTCGGTGGTGTCCACGACGTAGCGGGTGAAGGCGACCTGCTGGCCGGTCGGCGAGACCGCCACCGTGCCCTCGCCGGAGAACGTCTCGGCCACGAACGGGTCCTGCGTCAGGGTGTGCCAGCAGGACGTGAACATCGGCGGGCACCCGGGGACCTGCGAGACGATCCCGTCGAACTGGTCGTCGTTGCCGATCTGCTTGCCGCCGCTGAGGAAGGCGCGCCCGTCGGGTGGCGTCCCCCAGGGGTGGGTCGGTGTCCCCGCCGCGGCGGCGGGCTCGGGTGCCGTGGTGGCGGCCAGGGTCGCCGCGACCACCGCCAGCGACAGTCCGGCGGCGACGCGCCGGCGCCCGCCGCGCAGCACGACCCCGGCGGCGACGAGTGCGGCACCCACCCCGGCGACCGCGGCCAGGTCGGCACCGGTGGTGGGGAGGGCGGTCGAGCCGGAGGTCGCGCCCGACGCGGCCGCGCGCGGTCGTGGCGTCACGGCCCCACCGGCCAGCGGCGCTGCGGTCGAGGAGGTCGTGCTGCTGCCGGGTCCGGGATCGGCCTCGACCTCCAGGTCGAGTCGGAGGGTGCAGGTCTCGATGCGCAGGTCGCCGTCGTCGGCCAGGTTGAGCACGATGAGGCTCCAGCTCCCCGCGGCCGGTGTGCCCGACAGGCCCGAGAGGGGCTCGAGCGGCGCGGCCTCGCCGGCGAGGCGACCTTCGACGGGCGCGAGGCCCGCACCGGGGGTGGGGGCGTCGTCGGAGAAGGTGACCGTCCCGCCCTCGCCGGCCGCTCCGGCGAGCAGGCCCACGCCGCGCTCGGCCGGGTCGTACAGCGCGGCGACGAGGTCGGCGTTGTCGATCCCGCTCCAGGTCAGGGTGAGCTCGGCGCCCACGACGGTGCCCGACGGGGGAGCGGCGAAGGTCACCAGCGCCTCGCCGTCGGACTGCGGTCCGACCGTCGTCGCCGTGCACGTCCCGGTCGCCGTGCCCGGCGCTCCGAACGCCGACGGCGCCGCGAAGACGCCGAGGACGACGGCGCCGATCGCGCCGAAGACCACCTTCCGCACCATGCCCACCCCAGTTGTCCGCCCGCCAGAACCGAAGGGCACGATAGCACGCTGCGTAGCGAAGGGCGAGGAGAACTTCGAAGGATGTCACTCTCTGTGGTCCGACAGGCGAGGGGTTCCCTCACGGCGCGCCAGCGGAGGGCCGAACGCCCGCCCGCTCTCTCCTGCCACGCCGCCGCGCACGGCGACGTGACGTCGGGCCCGCGGCGGTGCCCGCACCGCTC
>JBFWTJ010000263.1:0-5000 GCA_050247895.1 Acidimicrobiia bacterium | reverse complement strand
ATCGGATGATTCGGACAATCACCACATTTCTCCGCACCTATCCCACGATACGTAGTGGTAATTGCACGCTCTGTCGTGGTTGTGTCGGATCCATGCGCAGGCGAGAGTTCCTCACGAAGGTCGTCCTGGGCGGCACGGCGTTCGGCGCGGCACCCGGCCTCTGGAACCGGCTGGCCCACGCGGCGACCCGGGCGGCCAGCCCCTACGGCCCGCTCCAGCCGGCGGACGGGAACCGCCTGCGGCTGCCCGCGGGCTTCAGCTCCCGTGTGCTGGCGATCACCGGTCGAGCGGTCGGCTCCACCAGCTACCGGTGGCACGAGAAGCCCGACGGCGGCGCCACCTTCGCCACCGCCGACGGCGGCTGGATCTACACCTCGAACAGCGAGGTGGGCTCCCAGGGGGGCGGTGTCGGCACGATCCGCTTCGACGCCCGGGGCGCGATCGTGGGCGCCGGTCGCATCCTGTCGGGCACCTCGCGCAACTGCGCCGGCGGCCCCACGCCGTGGGGGACCTGGCTCTCCTGCGAGGAGGTGAGCCGGGGCCAGGTGCACGAGTGCGACCCTTCTGGCGCCCGGCGCGCGGTGGCCCGACCGGCGATGGGCCGGTTCAACCACGAGGCGGCGGCGGTCGACCCGCCGGGCCGGGCCGTGTACCTCACCGAGGACGAGGACGACGGCGCCCTGTACCGCTTCCGGCCCGCCACCTGGCCCGACCTCTCCCGGGGCGAGCTCGAGGTGATGACCGAGCGCGACGGGACCCTCGGCTGGGCCCGCGTGCCCGACCCGAGCGGGAGCTCGAAGCCCACCAGGGACCAGGTGTCGGGCGTGCGGCGCTTCGACGGCGGCGAGGGCGCCTGGTACGACGCGGGCCGGATCTGGTTCACGAGCAAGGGCGACAACCGGGTCTGGACCTATGAGCCCGCGGCCAACCGCCTCACCGTCGTGTACCGGGCCTCCTCGCCGCTCGAGGGCGTCGACAACGTCACGGTGTCGTCCTCGGGCGACGTCTTCGTCTGCGAGGACGGCGGGAACATGGAGATCGTGATGATCACGCCCGAGGGCGAGGTCACGCTCTTCCTGCGCCTCGAGGTCTCCGAATCGGAGCTGGCCGGCGTGGCCTTCGACCCCGGCGGCACCCGCATGTACTTCAGCGAGCAGAGCTCGCCGGGTCGCACCTACGAGGTCTCCGGGCCGTTCCGGGGCGGGGCCGGACCGGGCCCGACGACCACCACGACCGGCCCTCCGCCCCCCACCACGACGACCACGGTGCCGCCCTGTCCGACCTGAGGGCGTGGGCCGGTCGGGGGGCCGGGCGGTCGGGCCACGGTAGGTTCGAGCCCCGTGGCCGACGACCTCTTCGCCGCCGCGGCCCGCGAGGCCCTCGCCGGCCAGGCGCCCCTGGCGGCGCGGCTGCGGCCCCGGCGCCTCGACGACATCGTCGGCCAGGAGGACCTGCTCGGGCCGGGCCGGCCCCTGCGCACGCTGATCGAAGCCGACCGGCTCTCCTCGGTCGTCCTGTGGGGGCCGCCGGGCACGGGCAAGACGACCCTGGCCCAGGCCATCGCCGCCCACACGGCCAAGGCCTTCGAGCAGCTCAGCGCGGTGTCGGCCGGGGTCAAGGACGTCCGGGAGCTGCTGGCCCGGGCCGAGCAGCGGCTCGGCGAGCGGGGCCAGGGCACGATCCTGTTCCTCGACGAGGTCCACCGCTTCAACAAGTCCCAGCAGGACGCCCTGCTGCCCGGCGTCGAGTCCGGCCTGGTGACCCTCATCGGGGCGACGACCGAGAACCCCTTCTTCGAGGTCAACCCGCCCCTGCTGAGCCGCTCGACCCTGTTCCGGCTCCGACCCCTGTCCGACGACGCGGCCCGCCACCTCGTGGCCCGGGGCCTGGAGGTCGAGGGCGCCACGGCGACCGACGACGCCGTGGCCCACCTCGTGGACCACGCGGCGGGCGACGGCCGCCACGTGCTGACCAGCCTCGAGGTGGCGGTCGCCCTGGCCCGGGCCAGGGCCGAGCCCGCGGGTCCCGGCGCGACGACGGTGGTCGCGCTGGCCGACGCCGAGGCGGCGCTGGGCACCAAGGCCCTGCGCTACGGCCGCGACGACCACTACGACGTGGTCTCGGCCTTCATCAAGTCGATCCGCGGCTCGGACCCCCAGGCCGCGCTCCACTGGTTGGCCCGCATGCTCGAGGCCGGCGAGGACGCCCGCTTCATCGCCCGACGGCTGGTCATCCTGGCCAGCGAGGACGTGGGCCTGGCCGATCCGACGGGCCTGCTCGTGGCCACCGCGGCGGCCCAGGCCGTCGAGCACGTGGGACTCCCCGAGGCGCAGCTCAACCTGGCCCAGGCCACCGTGCACCTGGCCACCGCGCCGAAGTCCAACCGGGTCGCGGTGGGCATCTGGAGCGCCCGGGAGGACGTGCGCCACGTCGCCGCGGGCGAGGTGCCGGCCCACCTGCGCGACGCCCACTACCGGGGTGCCGCATCCCTGGGCCACGGGGAGGGCTACGACTATCCTCACGACCATCCCGAGGGTTGGGTCGCCCAGCAGTACCTGCCTGACGAGCTGCTTGGCCGGGTGTACTACGAACCCTCCACGCACGGCTTCGAGCAGGAGATCCGCACCCGCATGGCCGCCACCCCCGACGACGAGCAGTGAGCGCCGTCGACCTCGCCGCGGTGATCGTGGCCATCGCCAGCGTGGCCGCCGTGGTGCTGCTCGGCTTCACGCTCGCCGCCGCGCTGCGCACGCTGCGAGCGGTGCACGACGCGGTCGAGGCGTTCCACGACGAGGCGCTGCCGGTCATGGCAGAGCTGGCCGAGGCGGTCCGGGTGGCCAACGGGGAGCTCGACCGGGTCGACGGGATCATCGACCGGGCCGAATCGATCTCGGGCACGGTCGACGCCAGCTCCAAGCTGGCCTACCGGGCGATCTCGGCGCCGGTGATCAAGGCCATGGCGGTGGCCAGCGGCACGAGCGAGGCGGCCCGGGGCTTCCGGCGCCGGCGGGCGAGGTCGCGGTGATCAAGCGCCTGTTCTGGCTGACCGTCGGCATGTTCGTGGGCACGACCGGCTCCTTCTGGCTCATGGTGAAGGCCCGGGAGCGGATCGCCCGGTGGCGCCCCGAGCAGGTGTCGGCCGACGTGTCGAGCGCGGTGCGCACCTTCGGCGACGACGTGCGGGCCGCGGTGGCCGACGGGCGGGCGGCCATGGCCCGGCGCGAGGCGGAGATCCGCGACGCCGTGACCCCCGGCGGCTGAACCGGGCGGCCGGGGCCACGGGGTGCGGCCGGTAGGCTCCCCCGGATGGACGCGGACCGCCTGCGGCGTGCGTGGAACGAGTTCTTCGCCGGCAAGCAGCACGTCCTGCTGCCCTCGGCCAGCCTGATCCCGACGCACCCCACCGCCCCGATGTTCACCAACTCGGGGATGATGCAGTTCGTCCCCTACTTCCTGGGCGAGGAGGCCGTCCCGTGGAGCCCGGCCCGGGTGGCCACCGTGCAGCGGTGCGTGCGGGCGGGGGGCAAGCACAACGACCTCGACGCCATCGGTCGCACCCCACGGCACCTCAGCTTCTTCGAGATGCTGGGCAACTTCAGCTTCGGCGACTACTTCAAGGCCGAGGCGATCCCGTGGGCCTGGGAGCTGCTGACCGAGGTCCTGGGCCTGGAGCCGGACCGGATGTGGGTCACGGTCCACGTCAGCGACGACGAGGCGGCCGAGATCTGGACCGACGCCGTGGGCTTCCCCGCCGAGCGCATCCAGCGGCTCGACAAGGACAACTTCTGGGAGATGGGCGACACGGGGCCCTGCGGGCCGTCCTCGGAGATCTTCTGGGACTACGGCCCCGACTTCGGCCCCGACGGCGGGCCGGCCGAACCCGCGGCGCAGGACCGCTACGTCGAGATCTGGAACCTGGTGTTCCCGCAGTACTTCCGCCAGGCGTCGGGCGAGCTGACCGACCTGCCCCGCCGGGGGATCGACACCGGGGCCGGCCTGGAGCGCATGCTCACCGCGATCAACGGGACCCACGTCGTCTACGACGTCGACCCGCTCGACCGCCTCGTGCAGACCGCGCAGTCGCTCACCGGGCGGCGCCTGGGCGTCGACGACCGGACCGACGTGGCCCTCAAGGTCCTGGCCGACCACGCCCGGACCATGACCTTCCTGGTCGCCGACGGGGTCATCCCCTCCAACGAGGACCGGGGCTACGTGCTGCGCCGGATCACCCGGCGGGCCGTGCGCTACGCGTACCTGCTCGGCACCGAGCGCGAGGTCACCCCGACCCTGGTCGGCGCGGTGGTCGAGGTGATGGGCGACGCCTACCCCGAGCTGGTCGAGGGCGCCGACCGCATCACGGGGATCCTGGCCCGCGAGGAGGACCGCTTCCGCCAGACGCTCAAGCGGGGCACGACCCTGCTCGACGCCAAGCTGGCCGACCTGACCGAGGGCGCCACGCTGCCCGGCGAGGTCGCCTTCGACCTCTACGAGACCTACGGCTTCCCGCTGGAGGTCACCCAGGAGATCACCGCCGAGCTCGGCATCGACGTCGACGAGGACGGCTACCGGGCCGCGCTGGGCCGGGCCCAGGACCGGTCCAAGGCCGGGACCCGCGAGGCCGACCTCTACCGCGACCTCTCGTCCTTCCAGGGCGTGCTCGACTCCTTCGGACCGACCGAGTTCACCGGTCGCGGGGAGGACGAGACCAAGGCCACCGTGCTGGCCGTGATCCCCGAGGGCGACGACGCCCTGGCGGTGTTCCTCGACCGCACGCCCTTCTACGCCGAGTCCGGCGGCCAGGTCGGCGACACCGGCACGATCACCACCGACACCGGCCGGCTCGAGGTGCTCGACACGACCTACGGCCTGCCCGGCCTGCACCGCCACCGGGCCCAACTCGTCGAGGGGACGGTCGAGGCCGGCCAGGCGGCGACGGCGGCGATCGACGTCGAGCGCCGGTCGGCCATCCGCCGCAACCACACCGGCACCCACATCCTGCA
>JBFWTJ010000262.1:0-5106 GCA_050247895.1 Acidimicrobiia bacterium | reverse complement strand
CCGTCGAGCTTCCAGCGGCCGCCGCCGGCCGGCGACACGCCCGTCGAGCGGTAGGTGAGGGACGGGTGCGTCTCCACGTCGAGGAAGTCGGGGCTCTTCAGGTGCCCGTCGCGGGTCTCGTCGCGGGTGTCGATCGACGCCGCGTCGATCTGGACCTCGACCGAGCTCTGCGCCGGGTCGTCGCCGATGGTCACCGTGCCGGTCACGCCGCCGAAGCGGCCCTTGGTCTTGGCGACCATGGCGTGCCGCACGCTGAAGCCGACGTGGGAGTGCGAGGCGTCGATGGCGTAGGTGCCGGCAGCGGGCAGCTCGGCTCCGTCCACGACCCGGATCGGCGGTTGCGGGGTGGTGTCGCTCATTGGGTCCCTCCGAGGGGCTGGCTGACGTCGGGGGACGACGTCGGCGAACGTTTGCTTGCGCAAGGATCTTAGCCGTCAATGATTGCGGACGCAACTAGTCGTTCGTAGGATGTGGCCATGGGCGATCCCCTCGTCGCCGACGCCACCGGCTCCCCCACCGACCGCAAGCTCGACGCCATCGGCCTCGTGCTGGAGTCGGCCGCCGGCATCGAGCGGGTCTTCGGTCGCCGGCTGGAACGGGACGCGGGCATCTCGATCCAGTGGTTCGACGTGCTGGTCCGCCTGGTCCGCACACCGGGCCACCAGCTGCGCATGAGCGACCTGGCCGCGCAGACGACCCTGTCGGTCTCGGGCCTCACCCGCGCCGTCGACCGCCTGGTCGAGGCCGGGCTGGTCGTGCGCGAGGCGTGCACCAGCGACCGGCGCGTGGCCTACGCCACGTTGACCGACGCCGGCCGGGAGCGGATCGGCGCCGCCATCGCCGTGCACAGCGCCCACGTGGACGAGGTGCTCGGTGGCGAGCTGACCACCGCCGACCTCGAGGCCCTGGCCGCCCTGCTCCGCAAGCTCCGGGCCCTGGTCAACCCCGAGGCGGCCCGGGCCTCCGCCTGCCCACCCGGCTGACCTGGCCGGCTGGCGGCTGGCTAGCTTGCCGGCGTGCGACAGCTCTGGCCCGAGGGCCCGGCCGAGGTCGGCGACGTCGACGAGCAGATCGCGGCCGAACGGCGGGTGGCACCCGGCGACCGGCCGTGGCTGGCGGTGAACACGGTGACCTCCCTGGACGGGGCGACGGCGGTGCGTGGCGTGTCCGCGCCGCTCCAGGCGCCGGCCGACAAGGCCGTCTTCGGGGCGCTGCGTGCGATCGCCGACGTGATCCTGGTCGGGGCGGGCACGGTGCGGGCCGAGGGCTACGGACCGGCACGACCCACGGCGCGGCGCCGTGCCGACCGCAGGGCCCGGGGCCAGGCGGAGGTCCCACCCATCGCGGTGGTGACCGGGTCCCTCGAGCTCGACCTCGACGCGCCCCTGTTCACCGAGGCCGAGGCCCGCACCGTCGTGCTCACCTCGGAACGCTCGGACCGCGCCCGCCGGAGGGACGCGGCCGCGGTGGCCGACGTCGTGGTCTGCGGCACCGACCGGGTCGATCCCCACCTCGCCCTGGCCGCCCTGCACGGGCGCGGCCTCGCCGGTGTGGTGCTCTGCGAGGGCGGCCCCCGCCTCAACGGCGATCTCATCGCGGCCGACCTGGTCGACGAGTGGTGCCTCTCGGTGAGCCCCCTGCTCGCGGCCGGCGACTCGCAACGGGCCGCCCTGGGCATCGACGCGCCCCCGTCCCGGGGCTTCCGCCTCGACCGGCTCTGGCTCGACGACGAGATGCTGCTGGCTCGCTACGTGCGCTGAGCGACGTCGCCCGACGCGGGCACCTTGGGTGCCGTCCGCTTGGCCAGCAACGTCACCTCCCGCTCGAAGTCGGCGAGATCCTCGAAGCCCATGTAGACGCTGGCGAAGCGCACCGCGGCGACGGGATCGAGCTCACGCAGGCGTTCGAGCACGGCACGGCCGATCTCCTCGGACGTGACCTCGGCCCGACCTTGCAGGCGGAGGCCGTCCTCGACCACCGCGGCCTGCTCGTCGGCGGCCCCCGCGTCGAGCGGCCGGCCCTTGGCCGCGGCACGGATGCCCGCGGCGACCTTCGCCCGATCGAACGGTTGGCGGTCGCCCGAGCGCTTCACGATCACCAGGGCGACGTCCTCGAGGCGCTCGAAGGTCGTGAAGCGTCGCCCGCAGCCGATGCACTGCCGGCGACGTCGGATCGAAGAGCCGTCCTCGGCCTGCCGCGAGTCGATGACCTTGTCATCGAGGCTCGCACAACCGGGACAGCGCACCCGTTCACGCTACCGCTCCCCTTCCGGTCAGGCCTCCAGGACCAAGCGCTGCCCGACGACCAGCGGGGCGCCTCCGTTGGCCGCGACCAACCGGTCCACCGTCGCCCGCACGTCGGTGCCCGGCGCGATCTCGGCGGCGATGGACCAGATCGTGTCGCCGGGCCGCACCACGTGCACGACCTGCTCCGCGCCGGCCGAGGGACCGCCACCCACCGACGGATCGGTGGCCGACGGGTTGCCGAGGTACCAGGCGGCGACGACCACGAGAGCGGCCACGACCGCGGCCAGGGCCAGGCGCCGTCGCCGGTGGCGAGCTGCGTCGGACGACCGGCGGCCGCCGCCCTCGACCACCCGCAGGGCGGGCCGCAACGGGCGAACGGGGCGTGACGGCCTCCCGGGGAGGGATCCGGTCGATCGGGGGCTGGCAGTGACGTCGAAGGCGAGCATGGGACTCAGGCTCCTGGAGGGGTGTGACAGGAAATCGGGTGCCGGCCCCACTCCGCAAGGGCGAGCTCCACGCCCGGCGACCGAGCGGCCATCCGAGGTGTGGCGAACAGAGGTTCGAGGTGAGTCGACCACGAACACCCGTTCGGCGTCAAGGGCCTTTCCGAACAGGTGATCGCCGAACGGGTGTTTGCCCTCGGGTCGGTCGTGGGGTACCGTCCGAGCCGAACGCCCGTACGACAGCCCGCCACGTCACCAACGGGGCCCCGGCCCCACTTCGCGACAACGGTCGCCCGAGAGCACCCACCACAGCGAGGAGACCGTCGAGATGTCCGAACCCACGCTCACCGCCCGCCAGCGCCAGATCCTCGAGATCATCGACGCCCACCAGCGTGACCGGGGCTTCCCTCCCTCGGTGCGGGAGATCGGCGAGGCGGTGGGGCTCACCTCCCCCTCCACGGTCCACTCCCACCTCAACACGCTCCAGAAGCTCGGCTACCTGCGACGCGACCCTTCCAAGCCCCGTGCCATCGAGGTCCACTTCGACGCCAACTCGGGTGCGGTCGTCGAGCGCCGGCCGGTGCGCCACGTACCGCTCGTCGGCGACGTCGCCGCAGGGACCGACGTCCTCGCCCAGGAGAACGTCGAGGAGACCCTCCCGCTCCCGGCCGACTTCACGGGCGAGGGCGACCTGTTCATGCTGAGGGTCCGGGGCGACTCAATGGTCGACGCGGCCATCGTCGACGGCGACTACGTGGTGTGCCGTGCGCAGACCACCGCCGAGAACGGCGACATCGTGGTGGCCGGCATCCCCGGGGACGAGGCCACGGTCAAGACCTACCGGCGCCGTGGCGGCAAGGTCGTCCTCGTCCCGTCCAACGAGCGGCTCCAGCCGATGGAGTTCGACGCCGACGACGTGGCCGTCTACGGCAAGGTCGTGACCGTCCTGCGCCGCCTCGGCTAGCTGCCGAGGCCGACCTGCAGGACGTCGGCCAACGCGAGGTAGACGCGCTCCAACGATGCCCGGTCGACCCGCTCGTCCGCGGCGTGCGCCAACGTCGGGTCACCCGGGCCGATGTTGCAGGCCGGCACACCGATCGCGGCGAACCGGGCCACATCGGTCCAGCCGAGCTTGGCCCGCACCGTCAGGTCGTGGCGGTCGATCAGCGAGCGGAGGAGCGGATCGTCGAGCGAGGGCGGGGCCGCCGGGGCGGCGTCGACCACCTCGAGGGTGTCCCCCGGCCCCAACCAGGGCGACAGCAGGGCCCGGACCTCGGCCTCGGCCTCGTCGGCGGTTCGATCGGGGGCGAAGCGACGGTTCAGCACGAGGGTCGCCCGATCGGGCACGACGTTGCCGGCGACCCCACCCTCGACCCTCACCGCCTGCAGCGCCTCGCGGAACTCGCACCCGTCGAGCACCGGACGCCTCTCCCCGAAGCCGGCCACGGCGTCCAGGACGTCGGCCAGCCGGTGCACGGCGTTGATCCCCATCCACGGCCGGGCCGTGTGGGCCCGCACCCCGGTCAGGGTGAGCTCGAGGCGCAAGGTCCCCTGGCAACCGGCTTCGAGCTCGCCCGCGGTCGGCTCGCCGAGGATCGCCACGTCGCCCTCGAGCAGGTCGGGACGATCGCGCAGGAGGTGACCCAGCCCGTTGTGCTCGGCGGCGATCTCCTCCCCCGCGTAGAAGACGTAGGTCACGTCCAACGCCGGGTCGGGGAATGCCCGGGCCAGCTCCAGCATCACCGCCAGCCCCCCCTTCATGTCCGCCGCGCCCAGGCCCCACACCACGTCGCCCTCCACCCGGGCGCCACGGTTCCCGTTGGCCGGGACCGTGTCGGTGTGCCCGGCCAGGATCAAGCGTCGGGACCGACCGGCGCGGGTCCGGGCGACGAGGTTGTCCCCCACCCTCTCCACCTCGAGGGGAAGTCCCTCCAGCCGGCGCGCCAGGTCGTCCACCAGGGCCGCCTCGTCACCGCTGACCGAGTCGAGGTCGACGAGCTCGGCCGTGGTGCGGACCAGGTCGGGGAGGCCGCTCGACGTCACGGCGCCCACCCTAAGGGGCTCCCACGCCGACGACCTACGTAGGGTGAGCACCGTGAACACCACGCAGTCCCCCCGGGGTGCCCACGGCGTCGGCCTGGCGACCCTCGACGCCGACGGCACCGTGCTGGACACCTGGTACGCCGAGCTCGCGCTGGCACCGGCCACCACGGGGTCGGGCACGCTCCGCCTCGAACCCGCCGAAGCGGCCGACCGCCTCGGCGAGGACCTGGTCGCGGGGCTCGGCCCCGACGTCACCCGCGAGGTCGAGGTCGTCGCCGTGGCCACCACGATCGCCGACCTCGACGAGCCCCCGCTCGACGGGCACGACGCCTGGCTGCGGCTCCAACTCCTGTACAACAGCATCGTGCGCCACC
>JBFWTJ010000261.1:0-5114 GCA_050247895.1 Acidimicrobiia bacterium | reverse complement strand
CACCAAGCGGTCGGCCATGGGGGGCGAGGCTACCGGTGGTCGGGGACCAGGAACGGCCGGCCGTCGAACCGGTCGACCACCGTGAACTCCTCGACCGGGCGGCGGCGCAGCCGGGTGACGGACCGCGCCGGCCGGCCCAGGGCGACCAGGGCCGCGACGGCCACCCCCGGGGGGATGCCCAGCAGGGCGCGGACCGCGGGCTCCTGGCGGGCGACGACGGTGGTGATCACCCCGCCGTACCCCTCGTCGCGGGCCTTGAGCAGGATGTTGTGGGTGAAGGGGTAGACGGACGCGCCGCCCATGAACGGCTGGCGGTCGAGGCCGTTGTCGACGCTGGCCACCAGGTCGAGCCGGGCGCACACGACGAGCAGCGCGGGCACGTCCTCGAGGTGGTCGGCGAAGGGGTGCGGGGCGTGGGGGGTGCGCCGGGCCAGCTCGAGGTCGACGGCCGGACCGGTCCAGCGGCCCTCGTCCTGGGGCGCGAACGGCACCTGGCCCAGCGGCGCGTGGGCCACGTACTCCCGCCAGCCGAGCTGGTAGAGCTCGCGCAGGCGGACCCGGGTGGCCCGGTCCCGCACGACCACCACGGTCCAGGCCTGGCGGTTCCCGCCGCTGGGGGCGAAGCGGGCGTGGTCGAGGATCCGGTGCAGCACCTCGTCGGGCAGGGGTTCGGGAGCGAACTCCCGGGTCGCGGGTGTCGTGCGCATGACCTCGCCGAGCTCCATGGCCCCCACCCTACGAACCCTCGGGGAGCTCAGCGCCGCCCTTCGCGCCGCCGCCGGGCCAGCACGACGTGGGCCTTGGCCGCACCCCAGGCCAGGCCGAGGTCGGCCAGCGCCGGGTCGAGGTCGGCGAACGCCGCGGGGGCCAGGTCGTAGTCGTCGTCGGGGAACAGGGTCGCGGCCTGCTCGTCCCGCTCGACCGGCGGCACCCCCGCGGCGCGCAGGACCTGGGTCGGGTGGCGCACGGACCCGCGCACCAGGGCCAGCGGGTTGGCCCGCTGCGCGTCCACGTCGGTGGCCAGCAGGGCCCGCAGCTCCGGCTCGACCTGCGCCACGGCGGCCCGGCCGGCCCGGCGGGCCGCCGCCCGCAGCTCCTCCCCCGCGTCGCCGCCACACCACTGCCGCCAGCGGAGCTCGACGCAACGCTCGACCCAGCCGGGCAGGGCGGCCACGACCCCGGCGGCCAGCGCACCGGCGTAGCGGGCCAACGCCACGGCGTCGTCGGGGTCGTCGGGGCCCACGGGGCCGTCGGGGCCACCCCGGGTGGACGGATCCCGGCTCACCCGGCCGCCCGGGTCGTCCCGCGGGAACCCTGCCGGACCGTCGCGGCGCCCGGGACCCCCGGATCGCCCGGGCCTGCGGCCGAGGGGACCCACCCGGCGGTCACCCGAGCGGCAGGACCTGGTTGAGGCCGCCCGAGCGCAGGCCGGCCAGGTCGAGCGCGGCCCAGCGGTAGCCGGCGGCCACCACGGCCTCGACGACCTCGTCCCGCCGCTCGACGACCCGTCCGATCTGCTCGACGGGGACCTCGATGCGGGCCACGTCGCCGTGGTGCCGGACCCGCAGCTCGGCGAGGCCCAGGGCCCGCAGCGCGGCCTCGGCCGCCTCGACCCGGGCCAGCCGGCCGAGCGTCACCGGCGTCCCGTAGGGCAGGCGCGAGGCCAGGCAGGGCGCGGCGGGCTTGTCCGCGGTGCGCAGGCCGAGCCGGCGCGACAGCGCCCGCACGTCGGCCTTGGTGAAGCCGGCGTCGACCAGGGGGAACACCGCGCCGCGCTGGCGGGCGGCGTCCTGGCCGGGCCGGTGGTCGCCGAGGTCGTCGACGTTCACGCCGAGCACGACGGTCGCGCCCTCCTGCCGGGCGATGGGCACCAGCGCGTCCATCAGGGCGGACTTGCAGTGGAAGCAGCGGTCGCCGTCGTTGCGGGCGTAGGCCGGGTCGTCCAGCTCGACGGTGTCGACCTCCTGCCAGCGCAGGCCCCACTCCCGGGCCAGGGCCGCGGCGTCGGCCCGCTCGGCCGCGGCCAGCGACGGCGACACCGCGGTGACCGCCAGCGCCCGGGACCCCAGCGTGTCGTGGGCCACCCGGGCGACCAGGGCCGAGTCGGCCCCACCCGAGAAGGCCACCACCACCGGGCCCAGGTCCGACAGCCGGTCGGCCAGCGCGGCGAGCTCAGGCACCGGCCCCTCCGCGGGGGACCCCGGTCCGGCTCGTCGGCTCGCTGGGCATCGCCCGCCATTCTGCCCGGACCGCCGGGCCCGGCCCCAGGACGGCGCGGGGACGAGGCGGCGACACGACGCACCACCTCGTCCCCGACACCGGGTCAACGGCCGGAGTCGAAGTCCTCCCCCAGGGCGTTGCCGGTGTTCCCGTCGACGCCGTACACCGCGACGTCCCGGGGACCGACGCCGACCTCGACCATCTTGGCCAGGATGCGCGACGACTCCTCGAAGCCGATGAGCACCACGGCGTCGACGTCGAGCCCGGCCAGCTCCTGCACCTCGGCATCGAAGTTGGGCGCCTCCGGGTCGTAGACGACCGGCGCGGCGACGACCTGGCCGCCGGCGGCCTCGAAGCTGGCCGCGACGTCCTCGGCCAGCCCGTTGCCGTAGCTGTCGTCCCGGTTGATGATCGCCACCGTCGTGTGGCCGTTCCCGGCGATCAGCTCGCCCAGGACCTGCCCCTGGAGGATGTCGGAGGGCGCGTCGCGGAAGTAGAGGCCGTTGTCGGCGTAGCCGAAGAACGCCTTGGACGTGTTGGCCGGGCTGAACTGGGTGACGCCGGCCGCGGTGATCTTGTCGACCACGTTGAGGCTGATGCCCGACGCCGCGGCGCCGACGATGGCGTCGACGTCCTGGCCCAGCAGGCTGTCGACGGTCGGGTTGGCCACGTCGGGATCGGCGTCGCCCGAGTCGCCCCGGACGTGGACCACCGGCGAGCCATTGAACCCGCCGTGCTCGTTGATCTCGGCGATGGCCAGCTCGACCCCGGCGAACTGGGGCGGCCCGAGGTAGGCGAGGTCGCCGGTCTCGGGGAGCAGCGTCCCGATCTTGAGCTGCCCGTCCCCGGGACGGGTGACGGCCACCGGCACCTGGGGCACGTCGACGGCGGCCGGCGCGGTGGCCAGCACGAACTCGGTGCGCTCCTCGTCGATCCGGTTGTCGTCGCCGAAGGTCAGCACGCCGTAGCTGGCCACCGTCGGCTCGCCGTCGCCGGAGAACTCGAGGGCGCCCGACACGCCGTCGTAGTCGATGTCGGTCGTGCCCGCGGCGAGCAGCGCCGCGCACGCCGCGTACGACTCGCACCTCGTGCCGCCCCGGGTCACGCCGTTGATCTGCGCCGCGTGGGCGCTGCCGTCGTCGTCGGCGGCCAGCGCGGCGAGGGCGATGACCATGACGGCGTCGTAGGACTCGGCCGCGTAGTTGAGGTCGCTCAGGTCCGGGTCCACCTCGAGCAGGCGCGCACGGAACTCCGGGCCCAGGTCGGTGAGGGGGGTCGTCCCCTGCATGCCGGCCAGCTCGCCGACGGTCCCGGCGGACGGGGCCGTCGTCGAGGTCCGGTCCCCGGCGCCGGCGCCGCCGGTCTCCTCGCCCGAGCCGCAGGCGGCGGCCAGGAGGGCCAGCACCCCGGCCGAGGCCGCGACCGCCCTCCCTCGATGGAACGTGCGCATTGGCATCTCCTCCTCCGGCCCGTCGCCTGAGGCGACCCGGACCTGTTGCGGGTGCCCGCCGACGACGTGTCGACCGCCCGCCGGTCCTCAGCTCCCCGACGCGGCCCCGGCCTCGGCCCGGGGGCCCGAGGGATCCCGGCCGAGGGTCCCCAGGTACAGCTCCACCACGCGGTCGTCGCACAGGAGCTCCCGGCCGGTCCCGGTGTGGGCGCTGCGGCCCTGGTCCAGCACGTAGCCGCGGTGGCAGATCTGCAGGCAGCGCCGGGCGTTCTGCTCGACCATCACGATGGTCACCCCGGCCCGGTTGATGCTCGCGCAGCGGGCGAAGACCTCGTCCTGGTAGGCGGGCGAGAGGCCGGCCGAGGGTTCGTCGAGCAGCAGGACCGAGGGGTCCATCATCAGCGCCCGGCCCATGGCCACCATCTGGCGCTCCCCGCCCGACAGGCTGCCGGCCCGCTGGTGGCGCCGGGCGTGCAGCAACGGGAACAGCTCGCTGACGACCTCGAACCGGGCCCGGAAGGTGCGGGGCTGCTGGTAGGCGCCCATCTCCAGGTTCTCCTCGACCGTCAGGCCCGGGAAGACGTTGCCGGACTGGGGCACGTAGCCCACGCCCAGGCCGACCAGGCGGTGGGGTCGCAGGCCGGCGATCTGGACGTCGCGCAGGGTGATCCGGCCCGAGCGCACCGGGACCAGGCCGAAGACCGCCTTGAGGAAGGTGGACTTGCCGGCACCGTTCGGCCCGATGATGCCGACGACCTCGCCCTCGCGCACCTCCAGGGTGCACCCGGTGAGGATGTCGACCTCGGGCAGGTATCCCGCGACCAGGTCGGTGGCGGCCAGCAGCGGCAGGTCGGGGGCCGCACCGGTCACCGCCCCGACGTCGCCGGCGGCCCGCCGGGCACGGAGCCTCACGCCGGCCCCGCGCCGGTGCCGTTCCCGTCCGGACCGACCGCGTCACCGCGGGGGTCCTGCGGGCCCTCGGGGCCGGGGACCTCCGGGTCGGCGTCTTCGACGTCCAGCCGGGCCGCGTGGCGGGCGCCGAGGTAGGCGTCGACGACCCGGGGGTCGGCGACCACGTCGGCCGGCCGGCCCTCGGCGATGACCCGGCCCTCGCCCATGACGACGACCCAGTCGCTGATGTCGTGGACGACGTCCATGTCGTGCTCGACGAAGACCACCGAGGTCCCCTCGTCCCGCAGGCGCTTCACGTGGCCGAGCAGCGACTGGGTCAGGGCCGGGTTCACGCCGGCCATGGGCTCGTCGAGCATGACCAGCTCCGGCCCGGCCATCAGGGCCCGGGCCATCTCGAGCAGCTTGCGCTGGCCCCCCGACAGCTCGCCGGCGAGCTCGTCGCGCATGTGGTCCAGCCGGAACCGGGCCAGGAGCTCGTCCGCCCGGCGTTCGACGTCCTGGTCCTGCCGGCGCCACCTACGGCGCCGGAGGC
>JBFWTJ010000260.1:0-5125 GCA_050247895.1 Acidimicrobiia bacterium | reverse complement strand
CCCGTCGGCCACGACGTGGTCGTCGACCGCCCGCACGCCGTCGACCCGCACGTCGAGGGTCAGGTCGCCGGCACCCGAGGTCGACACCTCGACGCTCGCCACCCGCTCGTCGGCCGAGCAGGCCGCCGACACCGAGACCTCCAGGGTGGCCGGCGGTGGCGGCGGCGGGGGCGGCTCGGGCGAGCGCTCGACGGCGCCGCTGTCGCAGCCTGCCCCGAGCGGGCGGGCGATGGTGCGCTGGTCGGTGGCCACCTCGCAGGTGCCGCCGGCCTCCAGGTCGACTGCAGGGCTGTCGGCGGCCGGCATGCGGGTCAGGTTGAAGCCGCCGTTGTCGGCCAGCGCGGCCAACCCGACGTCGGCCACCGAGGTGAGGTCGTCGGCGCCGTCGAGCTGGCACGACGTGCCGCTGTCGAGGTTGAAGCCCTCGCTGGTCGCGGTGGCCCCGTCGTCGAACGTGCAGCTCCCGGCGGCGGGTCCGGCCAGGATCGTGCTGCGGGCCGTCAGGTTGCCCGGGTCCCCGGGGGCCGAGCGGACGTAGACGTTGGCCCCGATCCCCTCGGGTGCGGTCACCGCGTTGTCGGCCACGGTCGTGTGGACGAGCTCCAGGTGACGGGCCTGGATGCCGCCGCCGCTCACCACGGCGCTGTTGTCGGACACGGTCGAGTTGACCAGCAGGGCGTCCACCGCCGCGATGGCGCCGGCCTCGCCCTGGGTCCCGTCGGTGGCGTGGTTGTCGGAGAAGGTGGTGCGGTGGGCCTCCAGGTCGCCCGAGAGCAGGCCACCGGCCTGCAGGGCGCTGTTGCCCGAGATGGTCGACTCGATCAGCGTGGCCTGGGAGGTCGCCCTGACGCCGCCGACGGCCTCGGCCGTGTTGTCCGCGACCGTGGTCCGGGACAGCGTGGCGGTCTCGGCGTCGATGGCGCCGCCCTGGCGGCCGACGTTGCCCTCCAGCGTCGAGTTCGCCGCCACGACGGCGCCGACGCCCTCGGGGGTGTCGTTGAAGGCGTGGACGGCCCCACCGTCGAGCTCAGCCTCGTTGCGGTTCAGCGTCGATCCGGTCAGCTCCACGGTGATGAGCTGGGCGTCGGAGTTGCGCAGGTAGATGGCCCCGCCGTAGCGGGTCGCCGTGTTGCCGTCGAACTCCGTGCCGGTGGCCTGGACCCCGGTCACCGCGGCCACCGCACCGCCGCTGCCGTTCTGGGCCACGTTCTCGTTCAGCGTCGAGTCGGTCAGCACGACGGCGGTCGTCGCGGCGATGGCCCCGCCGGCGCCGGCGTAGTTCCGGCGCAGGGTGCTGCCGGTCGCCGTGACGGCGCGGCCGAAGATCGCCCCGCCGTAGGTGTCCTCGACCACGTTGTAGGTGAAGGTGTCGCCGCTCGAGGAGACCGACGTGGCGCCGTACACCGCGCCGGCCTGGAGCTCGGCCGCGTTCTGCCGGTAGTCCGAGCCGACCGAGGTGACCGTGTCGGCGTGGACCCCGCCAGCGATCCCGGAGCCGCCGCCCCCGTTGCCGGCCCGGTTGAGGCTCACGACGCTGGAGGTGAACGACGCGTCGCCCGGGGTGAGGACGCCGCCGCCGCGCACCCAGGCGAAGTTGTCGACGATCGAGCTGTCGGTGACCACGACGCCGTCCTCGGCGTAGATGCCGCCGCCCTCGTCGGCCCGGTTGCCCGTGACCACCGCGCCGTCGAGCCGCACGGTGCCCGAGGAGTGGATGCCGCCGCCGAGGCTGCCGACGCCCGAGGCGGTGTTGCCCGAGATGACCGCACCGGGGCCAAGGGTCACGTCGCCGCCCCGGATGCCGCCGCCGAGGTGCTCGACGCCGTTGGCGATCGTCGTGCCGAGGACCTCGAGCTGGTCGTCGAGGTCGACGACGTCGACGACCCGCTCGGCGCACTGCTGCACGATGGACACGTTGGTTCCGCTCAGGACCAGGGTCGACGAGACCGCTCCCACGAAGTCCAGGTCGCCCCGCTCGTTGGTGTCGTCGGTCTCGGCGGGGTCGGCGTGGCAGCGGGTGAGGTTGTAGGTGGCGTTGGCGCCCAGCTCGACGGTGACCGTCCCCGTGGCGTCCGACGCCTCGGTGATCGCCTCCCGGAGCGAGGTGAGGCCGTCGCCCAGGTCGACGACGTCGTCGACGGTGGTGACCGTGATGGTGGCATCGGCACCCGCGGGGGGTGCCACGAGCACCACCCCGAAGGCGGTCGTGAGCGCGGCGAGCGAGCCGATGGCGGCTACGGCGCGGCGGTGCGGTCGGGTGGTGGGCACTTCGGTCCTCCCAGCGGGACGCGAGGCGGCTTGCCTCTCTGGAGGACCGACCCTCGGGGGCACTCGCGCCTTACAGTCGCGGGTGCCCCCGTCGATCAGCGGGCGCGGAGCCGGGCCACCCGCTCGGCGGTGGTCGGGTGGGTCCGGAACAGGTTGGCGAACGACACCTGCCGCCCGGTGAGCGGGTTCACGATGTAGGCCTGGGCCTGCGCCGGGGCCACGTTCATCGGCACGCGCTGCGCGTACGCCTCGAGCTTCTCGAGCGCCCGGGCCAGGGGCTCGCCGGTCCCGACCAGCTCGGCGCCCGACCGGTCGGCCTCGAACTCGCGGCTGCGCGACAGCGCCATCTGGAGCAGGCCGGCCGCGACTGGGGCCAGGATCGCGGTGGCCAGCATGACGATGGGGTTGGGCCCGTCATCGTCGTTCCGGCTCCCGCCGAACATCGCCCCCCACATGGCCATGTTGGCGGCGAAGGAGATGCCGGTGGCCACCGCCGCGGCCACCGAGCCGATGAGGATGTCACGGTTGCGCACGTGGCCCAGCTCGTGGGCCAGCACGCCACGGATCTCGTCCCACGTGCACACCTGGAGGAGGCCCTGGGTCACCGCCACCGCGGCGTGCTGCGGGTTGCGGCCGGTGGCGAAGGCGTTGGGCTGGGGCTCGGGCGAGACGTAGAGCTTGGGCATCGGCATGCCGGCCTTGGTGGTGAGCTCGCGCATCACCGCCCAGTACTCGGGGAACTGCGCTTCGTCGGCCGGCACGGCCCGGGCGGCCCGCACGGCGAGCGCATCGCTCTTCCAGTACGAGAAGCCGACCATGGCCAGGGCCAGGACCAGGCCGACGACGGCCCCGCCGCGGCCGAACATCGAGCCGACGAGGACCATGACCCCGCCCAGGCCGGCGAGCAGGACGGTGGTCTTGAGGGTGTTGCGGAACATCGGTTCCTCAGCGCTCCTTCTAGGAGGTGGCGAGTGGGGGCCGGGTCGGCCCCGCAGATCGGGAAGTGAGGTCGGCCGCCCGGGTCGGGCCGGCCGTGGGTCGCCGTGCGGCGGCGTTCAGGGCGCGGCGTGCGCCGGTGGCCCCCGGCGGACCGGGCCCAGGTGGCGGGCGGTGCGCCGGGCCGAGGTCGCCGGGCGGCAGGCGCCGGCTCGGCCGGTGGCGTGACGCCGGCGCCGGCGGGGCCCGTGGTCGGTCCGGCGCTCGGCGAATTGGCGGATCCGGTCGACCGGCCGGGGGCCGGGCGCCGCCTCGTCGGTCGTGCCCTCGGCCGGCGCCGGGCGCAGGACCGAGGGCGCCGGTTCGAAGGCGCAGCCGCAGAGCAGCGCGACCACGGCCAGCGTGGCCAGCAGGGGGGCCGCCAGGGCCGGGGTGGTCGGGTCGTCGCGCCGCACGGGAGCTCGCCGTCGAGGCTACCGGGTCCCGGACGCGACGAACGTGCCGCCGAGGGGAGCGGCACGTTCGCCGGGGGATCGGGAGTGAGCCCGTCGGCCGGTGCACCGGGTGGGCGGAGGCCCGGTGCACCTGCCGCGGGAGGCGGTCGCGCCGGCGGAGGGGGTTGCGGGCGCGACACGACCGACCGGTAGATCGGTGCGGGCGGCGCCTGCTCGCAGCCGCGCCCGTCCCGGTCCGGCGGGTCCGGCGGGGACGGGCGGATCGGGGTGGCGCGGCCCTAGCCGGCGGCGTGGGTCCGGAGGAACACGTCGACGACGTGGTGGCAGAGGCGCTCGTCGACGGGGGGCTTGCCCACGAGGTGGGCGAACAGCAGGGGGCCGACGATGAGCGCCGACGCCTCCTCCAGGTCGAAGTCGGGGGCGAGGTGGCCCTCCTCGACGCCGCGGCGCAGCACGGCCTCGATGGCGTGCTCCTGGTTCTCCTCGAGCTGCTGCTCGAGGTCGGCGATGCCGTCCTGGTGGGTCTTCAGGACGAGCAGCGCGGGCAGGATCCGGGCCCAGTCGGGATCGGCCAGCATCCGGCGGAACTCGTCGACCAGGAGCCGGAGGCCGCCCTCGAAACCCAGCTCGGGCTCGGGCGGCTCGATGCGGGGGGCGCAGCCGCGCACCACCGCGACCAGCACGTCGTCGCGGGACTCCCAGTGGCGGTAGATCGTCGACTTGGCCACGCCCGAGCGGGCGACGACGGCGTCGATGGTGACGGCGGACGGCCCACCCTCCACGAGCAGGTCGGTCGCGGCGCGCAGGACCGCGGCCCGGGTGCGGACGACCCGTGCGTCGGTGCTGTCCTCGGCGTGTGTCGGTGACGGTGCCGGGCCCACGAGAAATCCCTTCCCTCGACCGCTCGCAAAACAGTACGATACCGTTCGGTACTGAATCTAGCACGACCGGGGCTTCACCCCGGACCGAACGGAGCCCACGTGGAAACAGCGACCCCCCCTGCCGTCGCCGCGGTCGACATCGTCACGGACCATCGCCGGCAGCGCAACATCCTCGTCGCCATGTGCGCCGCCCTCATCGCGGTGGTCGCCTCGGTGTCGGGCCTCAACGTCGCCCAGCAGGACCTGGCGCTCGACCTGGGCGCATCCCAGGGCCAGCTCCTGTGGATCATCAACGGCTACACGATGGCGCTCGCCGCCCTCCTCCTGCCGATCGGCGCCATCGGCGACCGGTGGGGCCGCAAGCCCGTGCTCGTCGCCGGGCTGGCCCTGTTCGTGCTGGCCAACGGCATGGCCGGCTTCGCCGGCTCGACCGGCGTGCTGCTGGTGGCCCGGATCCTGGCCGGCGTCGCCGCCGCGATGATCATGCCCGTCACCCTGTCGGTCATCACCTCGAGCTTCCCGGCCGAGGAGCGGGCCCGGGCCGTGGGCATCTGGTCGGGCTTCGCCGGCGCCGGCGGCATCCTC
>JBFWTJ010000259.1:0-5139 GCA_050247895.1 Acidimicrobiia bacterium | reverse complement strand
GTGGCTTCACGAACGCACTACGTGCGCTCAACGCCACCCGAAAGGGCATCACCGGGGGTGCACGCAGCATCCGCCACGCCACGTGCGCGCGGCATCACCGAGGTCAGGGAACCGCGGCCCGAAGCGCCCGGGACACAACGCCGGCCCCGCGACGGGCCGCCGCCGGCTCAGCGGGGGATCAACGGCGGAACACGAAGTTGTTGCCGCCGTCGACCGTCGGCGCCACGACCAGGTAGGGGGTCGTGGCCTCGACGTCGCCGAGTCCGGCGAACGCCACCGCCCGGACCAGCCGGTCGCCCAGGGCGCTGCGGGGGAAGACCAGCACCGAGGTGGTGAAGGTCCCGTCCGCCGCAGCCGTGGCCACGGCCTGCTCGAGGCCGAGCTCGTCGAGGGTGATGGCCACGGCCTGGCCCGGGGGCCAGTCGACCCCGGTGACCTCGACGACCCGACCGGGCACGCCCACACCCGGGTTGACCTGCACCACCGGCGCCGGGGTGTCGCCGATCAAGCCCACGAAGTGGGGCGAACCGGACGCACTGGCGTCGAAGCGCAAGGCGGCCTGGCGGGGGCCCGGCGGGGGCGGTGCCAGCGGGGTGAACCGCACGGTCACCGTGCAGGTGGCCCCGGGGGCCAGCGCGGCGCCGGTGCAGCCGTCGGCGGTCACCGCGAAGTCGCCCGCGTTCGGCCCGACCACGCCGACCGCCGCCACGGTGAGCGGCCCGGCGCCGGCCGGGCCGGCGTTGCGCACCGTCACCACCTGGGGCGCGCTGGTCGAGGTCAGGAGCTGCTCGCCGAAGTCGAGGGGATCGGGGGTTGCGGCGAACGCCTCGGGCGGGACGTCGACCCCACCGCGCAGGACGACGGTGGTCGGGCTCGGGGCGCCGTCGTGGGCGACCGAGAGCACCGCGGTGCGCGGGGCCGCGCTGGCCGTGGGCGTGAAGCGCACGCCGACCGCGCAGGTGTCGCCCCGGTGCAGGGTGGCGCCCGTGCACTCGTCGACGGGGAAGACCTCGAAGTCGCCGGGGTGGGTGCCGCCCAGGGTCACCGAGGCGACCCGCAGCGGACCGGTGCCGGTGTGGGAGAAGGTGACGGTGCGCGACGTGGAGGTGACCCCGACCTGGGTCGGCGGGAACTCGGTCGGGTCGGGCGAGCCGACCAGGCCCGGCGTCAGCTCCCGGACGAAGACGTCCTCGTCGTCGTTGGTGTCGGCCCCGCCGGCCAGGAGGTTCTCGGCCCGGGACGAGAAGGCGATGGCCCGGCCGTCGGCCGAGATGCTCGGCTCGGTGCTGTCGCCGTCGCCGCCGGGCAGGCCGCCGACCAGCGTGACGCCGACCGAGATGAGCTCGAGCTCGCCCGCCGGCGCGCCGATCAGGTCGGCCAGGAGCACGTCGCAGTAGGAGCCCTGCTCGAAGCAGTCGCCGCCCGGCGCGTCGGGGTGCAGGTTCGTGGCCACGGTGGCGAAGGCCAGGTAGCGGCCGTCGGCGGTGATGGAGGGCTCCTGGCTGCTGTCGTCGCCCGGATCGCCCGCCGGCGTGCGCGACACCAGCCGGGGGGTCCCCGTGCCGTCCTCGTCCCGCTCGATCACGTAGACCTGGGGCACGTACCCGTTGCCGGCCGAGCTGTACGCGTAGGCCAGCGTCGAGCCGTCGAGGTCGAGGACTGGCTGGCCGCTGTAGGCGTCGTCGTCCTCGGCGTCGACCTGCGCCGCGTTGACCTCCACGAAGCGGCGGCCCGGCCCGGGCTCGTCCCTGACGCCGTTGCCGTCGACGTCGCGGTCGTAGACGAACACCGGCGCGTGGTCGATGCCCTCGTCCACCTCGTCCTGGGCGATGAAGGCCAGGTGGTCGCCGTCGCCCGACAGCGACGGCAGGTAGAGGTCGCCGTCGTCTGGCCCGCCCATGCCGAACACGTTCCGCGTGCCCTCCGGGGTGATCGGGCCGACCGTGCCGGTCCGCTCGGGGTCCCGGTCGACCAGGTAGATGTTGCCGTCGTCGAAGAAGGGCCCGTTGCGGAACGCGATCTGCGTGCCGTCGTCGGAGATCGTCGGCGTGGTGGAGTCGTCGGAGAAGGGGACGAAGACCAGGTCCGGCTCGAACTCGCCCCCGGGCACGACCTCGCCCCGCGACACCAGCTCCAACGAGGCCGGGGTGTCGGGGAAGGCGCCGGTCGCGTCGGGCTCGCCCCGGTCCACCACGAACACGTCCGACGCGTCGTTCCCGTCCGTGGGGACCAGCTCTGACGCGTCCGACGAGAACACGATGTAGCGGCCGTCGGCCGAGATGTCCGGGTCGACGCTCTCGCCCTCGGAGGGCGCGTTCCCCGCCGGGGTCACCGACATCAGCGCGGTCTGGCCCGTGACCCGGTCGTGGACGTAGATGTCCTCGGTGAACCCGTTGTCGTCCCGGTCCGGGTCGGCCGCGGCCTGGGTGGCGTAGGCCACGAAGCGGCCGTCGGCCGAGATGGCCGGTTGGAAGGACGCGGCGATGCCGTCGGGGACGTCGAGCTGGCCGCCGGTCACGTCGAGCGAGACCCGCTCGGTGGTCCCCGGTGCCTCGGCGTGGGCCACCGGACCGGCCCGGAGGGGTGCGCCGACCGCCGCCGCGGCCACCACGGCCGCCACGCCGATCCGCCGCCACCGGCGCGCGTGCTGCTCTTGGACGTCCACCCGACCGCTCACCCGGGGAGCGTAAGACCGGCCCCCCGAGGCCTGGAAGGCTTGCGGGCCGATCGTGCCCCAACGGGCACGGGAACCGGCCCTCGCGTTGCACCGGGCGGGTCTGCCGGGGGCAGTGGGGCCGTCGTACCGTCCGCCGCCATGGGCGCTTCGGCAACATTGAGCGACGCGGCCCTCACCGTCGAACCCGGCCAGGAGCAGCGGGTGACGGTTCGGGTCCGCAACACCGGTTCCATCGTCGACGAGCTGATGGTCGACGTCCTCGGCGACGCCGCCGGCTGGGCCACCGTCGAACCACCGGTCGTCCGGTGCTTCCCCGGTGGTGAGGAGACGGCGCAGGTCGTCTTCCGCCCGCCCCGGGTGGCCACCAGCCGTCCCGGGCCCACCCCCTTCGCGGTGCGCGTCTTCTCCCGGGAGGATCCCGAGGGTTCGACGGTCCAGGAGGGCGTGATCGAGGTCGCGCCCTACGACGACCTCGGCGCCGAGCTCGTGCCCCGCACGATGCGGGGCCGGCGCAAGGCCACCTTCGAGCTCGCCGTGGACAACCGGGGCAACCAGGTGTCCAACGCGCAGGTCTCGGCCCGCGACCCCGACGGCCTGCTCGAGTTCGACCTGCGGCCTGACACGATCGTCGCCGAGCCCGGCACGGCGACCTTCGGCAAGATCGTCGCCCGGCCCAAGAAGTCCTTCTGGCGGGGCCCGCCCAAGACGTTGCCCTTCCAGGTCACCGTGGCCGAGCCGGGCCAGCCGCCCGTGTACTGCGACGGCGCCATGCTCCAGGAGGCCCGGCTGCCCAAGTGGCTGCTGCCCGCCCTGGCCGTGCTCGCCGCGCTGGCCCTGGCCCTGCTGATCCTCTGGCTGACCGTGCTGAAGCCGACCGTGGAGTCCGCCGCCCGCGAGGCCGTCGCGGCGCAGGTCGACGAGGCCACCGAGGCCGCTGCGGCCGCGGACGAGGCGGCCACCGCCGCACAGGACGCGGCCGGCGGGGCCCAGGCCGGTGCCGACGCGGCCCAGGGTGCCGCCGATGAGGCGGCGGGTGCCGGGAGCGAGGGGGGCGGGGGACTGGCCGGCCTGCTCGACGGACGGCCCATCGACCTGCGCATCACGGCGTCGCCGGGCGTGGCCCCGGGCGCGACGGCGACCTTCACCTCGACGGCCCAGCCCGCCGACCGCAGCGTGATGGTGACCGACGTGTTCTTCCAGAACCCGCAGGGGCGACAGCGGGGTGATCGAGCTCCGCCGGGGCACCCAGGTGCTGCTCCAGCTCGGCCTCAACAACTTCCGGGACCTCGACTACCACTTCGTGGTGCCCGTCGAGTTCGCCGCCGGGAGCCCGATCACCGTCGCCGTCGAGTGCGCCAACGTCGGCCCGGCCTGCACCCCGGCGGTGTCGCTGTCGGGCGTGGTGCCCGAGCCCGACACGGCCTGAGCCCGCCGGGTGGCCCGGCGGCGGGTGCCGCCGCCCGCGGCCGCGACCCGAACCCGTGCCCCAACGGGCAGCGACCGCTGCCCCCGGGTCATCACCGCCGCCGCAGCGGCGACCGCGACCGCGGGGCGACGCTCGCGGGACCGGACACCCCAGGACCGGACACCAGGAGGAGAGGCAATGTCGGACGCCGCAGGACCCCCGCTCGACCTCGACGCGGACGAAGAGGACGAGTACGCGGACGCGATCCTCTACCACGAGCCCGACGACGACGAGGAGGCCTACTCGTGAGCGGCGGCGGCGAGGACAGCCCCGTGTCGATCACCATCGACTTCAACGACGTCTGGAACGCGACGAAGGAGACCGTGAGCATCTTCGACGCCGACACGGCCCAGGAGATGTCGTCGCGGGCGTGCGCCCTGCCCTCGGGCGTGTCGGACCAGAGCCAGCTCACGGGCTGGCACGGCGAGCCCCACCGGGTCTCCCGCCGGATCTACTGGAAGCCGAAGATCGACGGCACCTGGCTCGACGACATCGTCGGCTTCGCCGACACCGACATCCGCTTCGGCGTGTCCTGGCACTTCGGTGGTCGCCACCACGGCCAGGGCCGCTACATCTGCAACGCCTTCGCGTGGGCCGCGGTGTACGAGCAGACGGCCAGCCACGACTTCCACATCACCGCCGAGTTCGGCGACCCCTTCCCGGTCGGCGACTACGGGGTCATGCAGCTCCCCTGCACCATCCGGGTGGTCCACTCGCGGATCACCGGCGTGGAGTCCGACATCCGCTACGCCTTCTACCTCCAGGGCGACGGCGCGGGCTGGTCCGAGGTCCTGGGTTGAGCGAGGTCCCGGGCCGGCGGCGTGCCGGGCCCGGGACCTGACGGCTTGGCGGGGAGTACGGTCCCGCCCCATGCAGGCGGGGGCGATCACCGGGACGAGGACCTTCGAGCTGAGGGAGGTGCCCGAGCCGCGGCCGGCACCGGGCGGGGTCGTGGTCGACGTCGCCCTGTGCGGCGTCTGCGGCACCGACATCGCGG
>JBFWTJ010000258.1:0-5257 GCA_050247895.1 Acidimicrobiia bacterium | reverse complement strand
GGGGCCGGTGGGGAGCAGCTCGGTGAAGGCGAATTCCACGTCCGAACCGTAGGTTGCTCCCATGAGCGACGGCGAGTTCCGGATCGAGCACGACACGATGGGCGAGGTGCGGGTGCCGGCCTCGGCCCGATGGGCGGCCCAGACCCAGCGGGCGGTGGAGAACTTCCCCCTGTCGGGCCTGCGGGTGGACGCCGAGCTGGTCCACGCGCTGGGCGGGCTGAAGGCGGCCGCGGCCCGGGTCAACGGCGATCTGGGCGTGGTCGACCCGGCGGTGGCCGACGCCGTCGCCGCGGCGGCCGACGAGGTCGCCGCGGGGCGCTGGGACGAGCACTTCCCCGTCGACGTCTTCCAGCCCGGGTCGGGGACCTCGACCAACATGCACGCCAACGAGGTCGTGGCCTCGCTGGCCGCCGAGCGCCTGGGCCGCCCGGTCCACCCCAACGACGAGGTCAACGCCTCCCAGTCGTCCAACGACGTGTTCCCCTCGGCCATCCACGTGGCCGCGGCCACGCTGGTGGCCCGGGACCTGCTCCCGTCCCTGGACCTGCTGGCCGGCACGCTGGTCGACCAGGCGCAGCGCCACGCGACGGTGGTGAAGGCCGGGCGCACCCACCTGATGGACGCCACGCCGGTCACCCTGGGCCAGGAGCTGGGCGGCTACGCGGCGCAGGTCGCCGCCGCCCGGGAGCGGATCGCCGCGCTGCTGCCCCGGGTCGGGCAGCTGCCCCTGGGCGGCACGGCGACGGGCACCGGGCTCAACGCCCCGGCCGGGTTCGCGCCCGCGGTGATCGCCCGCCTGTCCGAGGTCACCGGCCTGCCCCTGTCCGAGGCGCCCGACCACTTCGCCGCCCAGGGCGGCCGCGACGAGCTGGTCGCGCTGTCCGGCGAGCTGCGGGCGCTGGGCGCGGCGCTCCTCAAGGTGGCCAACGACGTCCGCTGGATGGCGTCGGGTCCGCGCACCGGGCTGGCCGAGATCCGCATCCCGGACCTGCAACCCGGCTCGTCGATCATGCCGGGCAAGGTGAACCCGGTCATCCCCGAGGCGGTGAGCCAGGTCGTGGCCCAGGTGTACGGGAACGACGCCGCGGTGGCCTTCGCCGGCAGCCAGGGCAACTTCGAGCTCAACGTGTACCTGCCGGTGATCGCCCGGAACCTGCTGGAGTCGGTCCGGCTGCTCGCCGGCGCGACCCGGCTCTTCGCCGAGCGCTGCCTGGCCGGCCTGGAGGCCGACGTGGAGCGGTGCCGGACCTACGCCGAGGCCACGCCCCAGGCGGCCACCGCCCTCAACCCGGTCCTGGGCTACGAGCGGGTCGCGGCGCTGGTCAAGGAGTCGGCCCGGACCGGCCGGCCGATCCGTGACGTGGTGCTGGACCAGGGCCTGCTGAGCGCGGAGGAGCTCGACGCCGCGCTGGACCTGCTCCGGTTGGCCCGCGGCGGCCGGTCGCCGGCCTGACCTTCGGGCCTGCGGCGGTCAGGCGCCGGCGGCGGAGCTGCCCGCGAAGGGCGACGGGTCGCCCGGCGCGGGGATGACCGGGGCGCTCCAGGAGTTGGCCCGGGCCACGCTCTGGGCGACCTCGCGCCACTCGGCGGGGTCCCATCCCTCGGCCACGGCGAGGACCTTGCGGTCCTGGCGGATGTGGACGAAGGCGGGCAGCTCGCCGAGCCCGAGGCCCTTGGCCACGGCCCGGTCCGGGTCGGCGAAGGTGAGGACCCGCTCGGCCCACGGCCCGAGGAAGGCCCGGGCGTCGGCGTCGGTGCCGGTGACCACGAAGGCGATCCGGCAGTCGGCCCCGCGGAAGTGCTCCAGGACCCGGCCGGCGGTCTCGAGGGCCCAGGCGCTCTCGTTCGTGTACGGGTCGACCACCACGGCGACCAGCTGGAACGTCGTGAGCTGCTGGTCGATCGTGCGGGGCTCCCCGGTGAGGGGCGTCAAGGTGAGGTCAGCGGGGGGGTCCGTCGCCACGGCGGCAGAACGTAGCGCGGTAGGTTCGGCCGAAGCAGATCCCGGTGATTGGAGAGACCATGGTCGTGGCGGCCGTCCGAGACAACACGTACAACGTCGTCCTCCTGCTCCACATCGCGGCGGTGCTGGTGACGTTCGCGCCGGCGGTGGTGAACCCGCTCCTCGGCGCCCGCTACAAGGACGACCCCAGCGGGACCCGGGTGCTCGGTGGCCACTCGGCGGCCAACACCCGCCAGATCCACCTCCCGGCCCTGCTGGTCACCGGGGTCCTGGGGATCGTCCTTCTGGTCATGTCCGAGGACGTCTTCGAGTTCTCCCAGACGTGGGTCTCGCTGTCCTTCCTGGTCTGGATCGCCATCGGCGGCGTGGTGTCGGCGGTGATCCTGCCCAACGAGAAGCGGGTGGGTGCCGGCGACCTCGACGCGGTGAAGAAGCTGGAGACCGGCGGGATGATCGCCTCGCTGCTGCTGGTGGTCATGCTCTACCTGATGATCTTCAAGCCCGGGTTCTGAGGCCCGCGGCCGTGCACCCGATCGAGCGCCTGCGCTACGTCGCCCGTGCCTCGGGTGGCGACCAGGTGGCGCTGGTCGGGGAGACGGCCGAGGCGCTGTCGGCCTTCGACGGCGACCCGGCCGGGCTGGTCGCGGCCTGTCGCCGGATCCTCGACCGCCACCCGACGGCCGGTCCCCTGTGGTGGATCTGCGCCCGGGTGCTGACCTCGGTCGAGCCCCGCCGCGAGTCGTGGGCCGCGGTCGAGGAGCTGGAGGGCGACCGGACCGCGGCCGAGCTGGCCCACGCCCTGCCCGCCGAGGCCACGGTGGCGGTGGTGGGCTGGCCCGAGCTGGCCGGCGAGGCGCTCGTGCGGCGGGGCGACGTCGAGGTGGTGGCCGTCGACGTCCGGGGCGAGGCGGGTGGCCTGGTCCGCCGCCTGGCCCGGGCCGGGGTCGAGGCAGCGGAGGTCCCGCCCGAGGGCCTGGCCGCGGCGGTCCTGGCCAGCGACCTCGTGCTGGTCGAGGCGGTGGCGCTGGGGCCCGATGCCGCCCTGGCCGTGGTCGGCTCGCGCGCCGCGGCCGCGGTGGCCCACCACGCCGGGATCCCGGTGTGGCTGGTGGCCGGCGTGGGCCGGGCCCTGCCCGGGCGGACCTGGGCCGTGGTCCAGGAGCGGATCGAGGGTCGTCCGGTGCCGGCCTGGTCGCTCGAGGAGGAGCAGGTGCCCCTCGACCTGGTCGACCGGGTGGCGGGGCCGGCCGGCGTCGAGTCGGTGGAGGCCGCCGTGGGGCGGGCCGACGGGCCGGTGGCCCCCGAGTTGCTGCGGGGCGGTTCGGCCCCGGGCACGCACGACCCGCACCACAGGAGGGGCTGAATGGCACGACGGGCGGCGATCCGGATGTCCGCCGAGGAGGTCCTGGCCTTCCTCGAGGAGTCGCGGACGATCAACATCGCCACGGTGGGGCCCGACGGCTCGTTGCACGTGGTGGCCATGTGGTACGTCGTGGACCGGGGCCAGGTGGTGTTCTGGACCGACGCCAAGAGCCAGAAGGTGCGCAACCTCCAGCGGGACCCGCGCCTGACCGGCCTGGTGGAGGCGGGTGAGACCTACGGCGAGCTGCGGGGCGTCGAGCTCGTCGGTCGGGTCGAGCTGGTCGACGATCCCGACGAGGTGCGGCGCATCGGCGAGGCCGTGTCGGTGCGCTACGTGGGCCCGCTCACCGACGAGTCGCGGGCCGTGGTCGAGCGGCGGTCGCGCAACCGGGTCGCGGTGCGGCTGCACGCCGAGCGCACGGTGTCGTGGGACCACCGCAAGATCGCCTCGGGGTCCTGAGGCGGGCGTAAGGTCGCCGGCATGGGAGAGATCGTCGAGTTCCCCAGCAACGGTTCCTCGGCCACGGGCTACCTGGCCGTCCCACCGGCCGGGGGTCGCCTGCCGGTGGTGGTGATCCAGGAGTGGTGGGGTCTGGTGCCCCACATCGAGGACGTGTGCGACCGCTTCGCCGACGCCGGCTTCGTGGCCCTGGCGCCCGACCTGTACCACGGCGAGTCGACGACCGAGCCCGACGAGGCGGGCAAGAAGCTGATGTCGTTGAACCTGGCCCAGGCCGGCAAGGACATGTCGGGCGCGGTCGACAAGGTCGCCGAGGTGGCCGGGGCCGACGCCGTCGGCGTGGTCGGCTTCTGCATGGGCGGAGGGCTGGCCCTGGTCCTGGCGGCGCAGCGGCCGGACAAGGTGAAGGCCTGCGTGCCCTTCTACGGCTTCATCCCGTGGCCCGACGCCACGCCGGACTGGTCGGCGCTGACGGCCGCGGTGTCGGGCCACTACGCGTCGGAGGACGAGTTCTTCACGCCCGAGAAGGCCCGTGAGCTGGAGGCGACCTTGCGCTCGGCGGGCAAGCGGGCCGCCTTCGAGATCCACGAGGGCGTCCAGCACGCCTTCTTCAACGACACCCGCCCCGAGGTCTACGACGCGGACGCCTCGGGGCGTGCCTGGGCGTCCACCCTGACCTTCCTGGCCGAAGAGCTCGGCTAGCACCCTGCGGGGGCCGGTTGGGCCTCGCCGCGGAGGCGCTGGTGATGAGATCGGCATCGGCCGCGGTTCGGTCTGGTTCGGTCGTGGTGGAGATGGCATGAAGAAGGTGGTTGTACGGTCTGATCCGGATGGATAGCGTGCCGGGCCGTGTCTCGCCCGGTCGGCCGTCTCCTGATCGTCCTGATCGCCTTGGCGATCGCTGGTGCGATGTGGGCTGCGGCCTGCTCCCCGTCCGAGGAGGAGGCGGCGCCACCGTCCACCCGGTCGCCCTCGGCGACGTCGACGGCGGGGCCGACGACGACCACCGTGCCGTTGCGCCCGACCAGCACGACCAGCACGAGCTACGCGCCGGGGACCCTGGAAGGTGAGGTCGAGGCGGCGTACCTGCGGAGCTGGGACGTGTACGCCGAGCAGGTCTGGTCCCTGGAGCTCGACGAGGCCGCACTCGCCGAGGTCTTCACCGGAGACGAACTGGTGAGGACCATCGAGGAACTACGGGTTCGGGCCGAAGGGGGCCGGGCTTCCTGGGTCCGAGCGGAGCGCTCCATCGACGTCGTCCCGGTCCCCGGCAAGGAGATCGCCACGATCTTCGATACCTACGTGAACCACCAGGTACTGATCGATCCCGTGACGAAGGAGCCGGTGGAGGCCGACCCTGACGAGACCTTCATGGACATCGTGACCCTCGAGAAGGTCGACGGGGCCTGGCGCGTCTCGTCCGGCGAGCGAGTGGGTTGATGCGCGTCCGCCCGGTTGTCGCCTTCGCGCTG
>JBFWTJ010000257.1:0-5321 GCA_050247895.1 Acidimicrobiia bacterium | reverse complement strand
CCGCCCACCCCGCGGTCCGCAAGCTCTCCTTCACCGGCGGGGCCAGGACCGGCCGCGAGGTCGTGCGGTCGGCGGCGGAGAACTTCAAGACCGTCGTCCTCGAGCTCGGCGGCAACGACGCCGCCAACCTGCTCGACGACGTCGTGGTCGACGACCAGCTCGCCGCGGCGCTGATCGAGGCGTCGTTGTCGACCACCGGGCAGATCTGCATGGCGGCCAAGCGGATCTACGTGGCCTCGTCCCGCTTCGACGAGGTCGTCGACGCCTACACCGAGGCGGCCAGCCACATCGTGGTGGGCGACGGCATGGACCCCTCGGTCACCATGGGGCCGCTGGTCAACGCCACCCAGGCCGACCGCTTCGACGGGATCGTGCGCGACGCGCTCGATCGGGGCGGCGTGGTCCGCGAGGTCGGCTCGCTCGCCCCGGGCCTGGACCCCGAGGGCCACTTCCGCCTGCCCCACATCGTCACCGGGCTGGACCCGTCGGCCCAGCTGGTCCGCGACGAGCAGTTCGGACCGGCCACGCCCTTCATCCCCTTCGACGACGTCGACGACGCCGTCGCCCAGGCCAACGACACGGAGTTCGGCCTGGGCGGCAGCGTGTGGTCGGCCGACGTCGAGCGGGCCCGGGCCGTCGCCCGGCGCGTCGAGGCCGGGATGGTCTTCATCAACCGCCACAACGTGCCCGCCGTCCATCCCCTGGGGATCTTCGGGGGCGTGAAGCAGAGCGGGATCGGCCGCGAGCTCGGGCGCTGGGGCATCGAGAGCTACACGGAGACCTGCGAGATCGTCGACCCCGCCCCGCCGGCCTGACGTCGCGCCCGGTCGCCCCACCCTTCGGACGAACGAGAGCAGGAGGTGCCATGAAGACCAGAGCAGCCGTCCTCTTCGAGGGCAACACCCACTGGGAGGTCGTCGAGGCCGACCTGGACGAACCCCGGAACGGCGAGGTCCTCGTGCGCATGGTCGCGGCGGGCCTGTGCCACTCCGACGAGCACCTGCGCGTCGGCGACTTCGTCCCCCGCTACCCCATGGTGGGCGGGCACGAGGGAGCGGGGATCGTCGAGGCCGTCGGGCCCGGCGTCACCTCGCTCGCGGTCGGCGACCACATCGTGTGCAGCTTCATCCCGAGCTGCGGGCGGTGCCGCTACTGCGCGACGGGACGGCCCAACATCTGCGACGTGGGCGCCATGCTCCTCGAGGGCTGCCTGCCCGACGGGACGTTCCGCCTGCACCACGACGGGCTCGACGTCGGCGGGATGTGCATGCTCGGGACCTTCTCCCAGTGGACGGTCCTCTCCGAGCGCTCGTGCGTCAAGATCCCCGACCACGTGCCCCTCGACAAGGCCTCGCTGACCAGCTGCGCCGTGCCGACCGGTTGGGGCGCCGCCGTCCACGCCGGCGAGGTGCGCCCCGGCGACACGGTCGTCGTCTACGGCAGCGGGGGCGTGGGCATCAACGCCGTCCAGGGCGCTCGCCACGCCGGCGCACGCCACGTGGTGGTGGTCGATCCGGTGCCCTTCAAGCGCGAGATGGCCATGAAGCTCGGCGCGACCCACGAGGCGGCTGAGGCCGGCGAGGCCCTCGACCTGGTCATGGAGCTCACCACCGGCCAGGGCGCCGACGTGTCGATCATCGCCGTGGGCGTGGTCGGCGAGGAGGTGGCCCGGGCCGCCTTCGACGTGCTGGGCAAGGGCGGGCGCGAGATCATCGTCGGCGTCTCACCGCCCGAGGCGGTGAACATCCAGGTGCCGACCTTCTTCCTGGTCAACTACGAGAAGCGGGTCCAGGGCAGCATCTTCGGCTCGGCCAGCCCCCAGTACGACCCGGTCAAGCTCCTGGAGCTCTACGGCGAGGGCCAGCTGCACCTCGACGAGCTGATCACCACCACCTACACCCTCGACCAGATCAACGACGGCTACGACGACCTCAACCGGGGTCGCAACATCCGCGGGGTGATCCTCCACGAGCACTGAGCCCACGGGCGGACCGGCACCCGACGGCCGCTCCCCGACCTGCGCGCAGGTCACGGGGGGCGGCCGTCGTCGCGCCCACGCCGACCGACTCGCCCATGCCGCGCCGGCCCCGCGGCGGATGGACGCCCCCGGCCGCCTGGGGACCCTCGACTCCGTCCGATCGACCGGTCAGCGGTCGGCGTCGGCCGGGGGCTCGTCCTGGACCAGGCGGACCCTTCGGGCGCTGCGGGCCCCGATGGCCACCGCGGCGATGAGGGCCACGCCGGTGAACAGCTCCTTGATCCAGGGCTGACCCGGGTAGACGAGCTGGAGGCCCTTGGTACCGGTCACCACCAGGTAGATCGCCACCAGGGTGCCCATGATGTTGAACCGACCCGGGCGGATCTGGGTCGACCCCAGGAACGCCGCGGCGAAGGCGGGCAGCAGGTACTGGGACCCCTGGTTGATGCCCGCGCTGCCCACCTTGGCCGCCAGGAGGATGCCGGCCAGGCCGGCCACGGTGGCCGAGATCACGAAGGCCAGCACCGTCAGGCGGTCGACCCGCAGCCCGGCGAGCCGGGCCGCTTCCTGGTTGCCGCCGAGGGCGTACAGGTAGCGCCCGACCGGCGTGTGGGCCATGAAGTACCAGAGGGCGGCGGCGATCACCGCCAGGTAGACGGCGGTCGACGGGACACCGAGGATGTCGCCCCGGCCGAGGTCCTTGAACTCCTCGGGGATGCCGGTCACGATCGACATGCCGTCCTGGCGCCAGAAGGCGAGGGCGGCGACGATCGCGGTGGTCCCCATCGTGGTGATGATCGGCTCGACGTGCAGGCGGACGACGATGAGGCCGTTGCACAGCCCGATCAGGGCGCAGGTCGCCACGGTGAGCAGGATGGCCACGGGGGGCGCCAGGCCGTGGACCGACTGGAGCCAGCAGACGAAGACGATGCCCCAGGTCATGCTGGCGCTGATCGACACGTCGAACGCGCCCGACGCGAGCGAGACCGTGAGACCGAGGGCGACGATGGCGGTGATGGCCGCGTCGGCCCCGACGACCCGGGCGTTGTCGAGGGTCGGGAACACCGACGGCTCGAGCACCGAGAACAGGACCACGATGCCGAGCCAGACGTAGAGCCCGCTGAAGCGGTCGACGCCGAGCCTCTGGCCCAACGGTCGCCCGGGCTCTCGGACGGGCCTGCTCCGGCGGGGTTCGGCCGGCACGGGCGCATCGCTGCGGTCGGTGCTGGTGGCGGTCATCGCAGGCTCGGCTCCTTGGTCGTTCCCGGCCGTGTGGCCAGGGCGGCGTGGGTGATGCGGGAGGAGGTCAGCGACGAGCCCGCCAGCTCGGCGGTGACCTCCCCGTCGTTGAGCACCAGGACGCGGTGGCACAGGCGCTCGAGCTCCTCGTCGTCGCTCGAGCACACGAGGATCCCGGTGCCCCGGGCCGCGGACTCCTCCAGCAACCCGTAGATCTCCTGCTTCGCACCGACGTCGACGCCCTGGGTCGGGTCGTCGAGCAGCAGGACGGCGGGATCCAGCCGCAACCATCGACCGAGCATCACCTTCTGCTGGTTGCCGCCCGAGAGGGTGGCCAGGTCGAGGCCGGGGTCCGAGGGCCGGACGGTCAGCCGCTGGAGGAGGGCAGCACCGTCACGGCGCTCGGGCCGCGAGCGCAGCAACATGCGCCGCCAGTAGGGCGCGAGCCGGGCGATGGTGAGGTTCTCGAGGACGCTCATGGGCAGCATCCCGTCGTTGCGCCGGTCGGCCGGCACCAGGCCGAGGCCGAGTGCGACCGACAGGTCGGGCCGCATGGGGGGCACCTCCCGGCCCCTGACGCTGACCGTCCCCCGGCGTGGGCGCCCCCCGAACAGCAGCGAGAGCAGCTCCTCGCGCCCCGAGCCGGTCAACCCGGCCACGCCCACGATCTCGCCTTGGCGCACCTCCAGGTCGACCCGGCGCACCGACCGGCCGCCCAGCCCCTCGACCTCCAGGACCGGGCTGGTCCGGATCGCCGCAGCCCGGGCGGTCCCGCCCTCGAGGGCGGATCCGACCATGGCGTGGACCAGCTCCCCGTGGTCGACCTCGGCCGTGCGGAAGGTCGCGACGCGCCGGCCGTCGCGCAGGACGGTGACCCGGTCCGAGACGGCGAAGACCTCGTCGAGGTGGTGCGAGACGTAGATGACGGCGACGCCCAGGGCGCGCACCCGCTCGACCACCTCGAAGAGGGCCTCGACCTCGGGCCGCGGCAGGCTCGCGGTGGGCTCGTCGAGCACGAGCAGGGCGGCCTGCGCGTCGAGGCCGTGGATGGCCCGGGCGATGGCCACGCCGGTGCGCTGGCTGGCCGACAGGTCCTGGAGGGGACGGCGCACGTCGAGGGAGAAGCCGAGGCCATCGAGGGCCGACTGGACCGACTCGACGTGGGCCCGCCAGCTGATCTGCCGGCAACGGCCCCGGGCATAGCCCCGGCCCAGGGCGAAGTTGTCGGCGACGTCGAGGTTCATGACCAGGCCCGGGTCCTGGTGCACGAAGCGCAGGCCGGCCCGGCCCGCCGCGGTCACGCTGCCCAGCACCAGGGGCTCGCCCCGCACCGACGCGCTGGCCCCGGCATCGGGCCGGTGCATGCCGGCGAGGACCTTGATCAGGGTCGACTTGCCCGAGCCGTTGGCCCCGACGAGCGCGTGCACCTCGCCCGGCTCGACCTGCAGGTCGACCCCACGCAGGGCCCGCACGCCGGGGAAGGTCTTGGACAGGCCGTCGATCCGCAGCTGTGGTGTTGACATCTGCCGCCGTTCGTCAGAGGTGCCCCGACGGCCTGCTCGCGCACCGGGGGGACGGGTGCACGGGGGCCGTCGGGGCACGATCCGGAGGGTCCGCTACTTGTCGAGGCTCCAGAGCACGGGGTACAGCTCCTCGAAGTTCTCCGGGATCCCCGGGTTCTCGTTCGGCGGCGGGCTCTCGTCGGTGAAGAGCTGGAGCAGCTGGAGGTCGTCGTCGCTCAGGGGGTCGCCGACGAAGTGGCGGGCCAGGGTGTCGATCAGGTCCCAGCCGGTGGCCCTGTTCGAGGCCCCCGACCAGGCCGACTCCTCGCCGTCGATGAGCTTCTGGTAGCTCTCGGTCGTCGGGCCGTAGCCGACGATCTTGCCGGTGTAGCGGGCGTCGGCCAGGGCGGGCCCGACGCCGCGGCTCAGGTCGCCGAAGGCGAAGTACACGTAGTCGATGGTCGGGTCCTGCTGCACGACGCTGACCACCGCGCCGGGCACGACCGTGCCGATGTCGGCCACGGCCTGGTTCACGATGCGTGCCTTGCAGCGGTCGCAGTTCTCCTCGATGTACTCGAGCAGCCCGTCGGACTCCGCCTTGA
>JBFWTJ010000256.1:0-5403 GCA_050247895.1 Acidimicrobiia bacterium | reverse complement strand
CGATCGGGCTCGGGCCCGCCCCGGCAGCGCCGTTCCCCGCGGGGCGGGTCGGCGCCTCGAACGTCGAGGCGGACGAGGCGATCCGCTGCGGCGCGGACGACCGGTCGTCCGGCGTCGGCCACCCGGCCGACGAAGGTGCGGAAGGGGCGGGTGACGGCGCGAGGTCGGGGCTGGGCCCGGCGCCCGGCGAAGGCGCCGAGGGCGGGACGACGCCGGAGCTCGGCCCCGCGCCCGGCACCGGCGGAGCCCACGGTCCGCCGACGGTGCCGTCGCGGCCCGGGGCGGGCCGGTCGGGCGCCCACGACCGCTCGCCCGAGCCCGCCGGGCCGGCGTCGAAGGCCCGAGGGGCCCCGGCCGGCACGTCCGGGCGCTCAGGCAGGTCGGCCCCGGGGCGCCGGTTCGGCAGGGACGGTCGCGCGCCCGACCCGGGGCCCGACGTGGAGGCGAGGTCGCCCACGCCCGGGCCGCCCGGCCCGGAGGCCGCACCCGCGGACGAGGACCCCGACCGGGGATGGCCGAGCGAGGCGAGCAGGCCGTCCACGTCGGAGCCGAACGGGCTGCGCTCCCCCGGCCCCGCGTCGGCCGACGAGACCCCGGCGGCGGAGGGCGCGAGGTCCCGGGCGACGGCCTGGCCACCGATCGCCGGGCCCGATCCGGCCCCGGCCAGCGACGCGCCGGACGGCTGGGCCGGGACGGTCGAGGTGGGCGGGACGGCCGCCGCGGCCGGGGCCGACCCCGGCACCGATGCTCCGCCCCCACCCGGCGCCGGCGCCGTGGTCGGGTCGGCCGGGGCGCCCGGCGCCTCGATCACCGTCGGGGGCAGGTCGATCCGGGCCGTGATGCCACCGGCCGGGTTCTCCTGGAGCTCGATCTCCACGCCGTGGCGGGCCGCCAGGTGGCCGGCGACGTAGTGGCCCAGGTAGCGCGACGGCGCCACCGTGAAGGACTCCTCGCCCCGCAGCCGCCGGTTGGCCCGGTCCAGGTCTTCACGTGACATGCCCAGGCCGTTGTCGCTCACCGCCAGGGTGTAGCCCGACTCGCCGAGGCGGCCCCGCACCTCGACCGGCTGCTCGGGCGGGGAGAACACCAGGGCGTTCTCGAGCAGCTCGGCCAGCGCGTGGGCGAGGTCGGTGGCCGCGCTGCCGGCGACGTGGACGGGCTCCAGGTTGCGGATCTGGACCCGCTGGTAGTCCTCGACCTCGCCCAGGGCGGCCCGCACCACGTCGGCGACCAGCACCGGCGCGGACCACTGGCGGGGCGGGTCGACGCCGGCCAGCACCAGCAGCGACTCGGCGTTGCGGCGCATGCGGGTGGCCAGGTGGTCCAAGCGGAACAGCCCGTCGAGCGAGTCCGGGTCGGCCTCGTTGCGCTCCAGCTCGGTGATGAAGTCGAGCTGGCGGTTGAGCAGGTTCTGGTTCCGGCGGCCGAGGTTCACGAACGAGTCGGCGATGTTGCGGCGCAGCACGGCCTGCTCCGCGGCCAGGTCCAGGGCGCTGGCCTGGACCGTGCCCAGCGCGGCGGCCACCTCGCTGACCTCGTCGCGGGTGGCCACCTCGATGGGCGCCACCGTCGGGACCTTCACGTCCTCGCCGGGCGGCGTGTCGAAGATCTCCTGCACCGCCTTGGGCAGGCGGTCGCGGGCCATGTCCTCGGCCTGGGCCCGCAGCGAGGCGAGCGGGCGGGTGATCGACCGGCTGACCAACCAGGTCGTGAGGGCGGCGAGCAGCACGCCGAGCACGGCCAGCCCGGCGAACAGGCGCTGGCGGCCCTCGGCCCGGTCCAGCACCTCGCCGGCCCGTCGCTCGAGGATCTCGGCCGCGGCGTCCGAGGGGCCGATCGCCACCTCCCCCTCCGGGGCGCTGTTGACCACGGCCAGCATCACCGCGACGTCGGCCTCGCCGGTGGCCACGAACCGGTCGGCCTCGCCCATGAAGGCGGTCTCGGACCCGGTGTCGAAGCGGTGCTCGGCGGCCGGCGCGTAGATGCCGACCATGTTGGCGTACATCTCGTCCTCGTAGGCCCTGGCCCGGGCCACGGCGCGGCCGACCTCGGCCCGTGCCGCCGGGTCGTCGCCGGTCCCGCTGACCTGGGCCAGCAGGACGAGGCGGACCACGTCGGCCGCGGCCTCGACCTGGCGGGCGTTGGCGTCGATGATCTCCACGCCGTTGCGCAGCTCGGCGTCGTCGAGGCGGGTGGCCAGCGTCGAGGTGGCATCCAGGAAGGCCTCGGAGATCACGCTGTACTGGGCGAACACGTCCAGGGCCGTGGCGTACGACGACAGGTCGCGGGGCCCGCCGCCGCCGACGACCGCGCCCCGCAGCCGGTCGAGGTCGTCGGCCGCCTCGAAGGCGTCGGCGACCGCGCTGCGCAGGTCGGCCGGCCCCGAGTCGATCTCGGTCCGGAGCTGGTCCAACGACGCATCGGTCGCGGCCCGGGCCTCGTCGTTGGTGGCCGCGTCGAGCTGGATGGCGCCCTCGAGGCCGATGATCGTGACCCCGGCGAGGTTGCGCTCGTTCTGGATGGCGGCCATGAGGCTGTTGGGCCCGAAGGACGCCCGGGCCAGGTCGGTCTGGTCGCGGACCTCGCCCACCCGGCTGGTGGCCGAGACGGCCTCGTAGGCCGCGACCCCGAGGAAGGCCAGCAGCGGGATGGCCAGCGTCAGGGCGAGCTTGGTGCGGATGCGGGCGAAGCGGAGCACGGCTCTCCTTGTCCGTCAGCCGGGGCCGGGGCCGGACGAGCCCACGTCTGCGGGAGCGGCCCGGCGGTCGGCGGGCTCGGGGTCGGGGACCGCGCCCAGGTGCCCGACCAGGACGTCGACCGGCACCACGGCGCCCATGGAGGACGGGAGCGCGATGGCCCAGCCGAGGATCTCGGGATCGTCGGTCAGCAGCACGACGGGCCCCTCGGCCGAGGCCTGGAGGACCACTTCCAGGAGGCGCTGGCGGGCCTCGGCGGGCTGGCCCACGGTGGGGTCGTCGACCAGCACCGGACCCGTGCCGACGTCGGCGCCGAGGAGCTGGCCGAGGGCGGCGACGAGGTCGTCGCCGGTGGGCTCGCCCGACACGGCGAGACGGGCGGCGTTGACCGCGGAGGAGGCGGCGTCCACGGCGTCGTCGGCATCGGCGACCCCCTGCTCGGCCGCGGCCAGCTCGGCGTCGCCGCTCTCCTTGACCTCGCGCAGGCCCTCGCCGAGGCGGTCGATCCGCTCCAGTGCGTCGGCCTCGACGTCCAGGGCCAGCGGGGGCGGCAGGAGGGCCACCAGGTCGTGGACCCGGCGCCTCACCTCGGCCAGCTCGGCCTCGGCTCGCTCCAGGCCCGCCTCGGCCGCGGTGGCGAGGCTGGTGGCGGCGTCGACCGCGGTGGTGACCTCGACCTGCGACGCGGCCAGGGCCCGCTCGACCGCCTCGACCTGGCTCCGGAGCTGCTCGGCCGCGGCGACCCGCTTGAGGCGCCGGTCGTCCTCGCCGGCGCGGGCCACCAGCTCGCCCTCCAGGGCCAGGACCGTGCGCCGGGCGGAGGTCTCGGCCTCGACCGCGTGCTGGAGCTCCTCGGCCCGCCGGGCCAGCTCGACCTGGGCCTGGGCCAGCTCGGCCGCCAGCTGGGCCCGTTGCTCGTCGATGCCGCCCAGCCGGGCGAGGCCGTCACGGCGGGACTCGGCCAGGGCCTCCTGGGCCCCGAGCCACGCCCCGGCCGCGTCCTCGAGGCGCTGGCCGACGGGTCGGACCCCCACCCCCTCGAGCGCGGCGGCGAGGTCGTCGACCAGCTCGAAGGGCACGGCCCGGAAGCCTTCGAGCAGCTCCAGGATGCGATCGGCCGGGTCGACCCGGAGCATGCGGGCCGCCTCGTCGACCAGGCGGTCGCGCTCGGCCAGCAGCCGTTCGAGGTTGGGCGACACCGTGGCCGCCTCGACCAGGGCCAGGTGGCGGTCGGTGGCCAGCTTGGCCTCGTGCTCGGCCCGGGCCCGGGCCTCGCTGGCACCGGGCGGGCGCCCACCGGTGAGGATGACCTCGAGGTAGGCGGTGAAGCCCAGCGACTCCAGGTGCTCGGCTTCGGCCGCCATGGCCGCCTCGAGCCGCTTGCGACCCGACGACCCGGTGGCCTGCGCCTCCAGGACGGCGTCGTGGAGGCGGTCGACCTCGGCCCGCTGCTCGGCGGTCAGCGCGGCGGCCTGCGCCGTCGCCTCGGCCTCGGTGAGCTCGGCCATCGCCGTGACCATCTCGACCCGGGCGGCCTCCAGCTCGGCGGGCGAGGGGCCCGGAGGGCGGGTGGACAGCTCGACGGCGAGGTCGGCCTGGACCGCGCGGATGGCCTCCACGAGGTGCTCGGCCCGCTGGTCGCGGTGGGCGAAGGTCGCGGCGTCCTCGAACCGGTCGAGCGCCCGCTGCACGACGGTGACGTCGCCGAGGGGCTGGTTGAGGGTGGCCTCGACCGCGAACCGCTCGGCCAGCACGCCGTCGATCCGGGCGCCGAGGTCGGCGCAGCGGGCCTCGGCCCACTCGAGCTGGAGCTGGGCCTCGGCCTGGGCCGCGACCGCGTCGCGGGCGGCGACGTTGGCCGCCTCGACCTGCCGGCGGACACTCGACTCGTCGAGGTGGACGCCTTCGAGGACCTGGAGCTCACGCTCGGCCTCCTCGCGGGCCGCCGCGACCTTGGACTGCTGGTCGAGGAGCTGGGCCAGGCGGTGCGAGGCGGCCCGCTGCTCGGCCTGGCGGGCCTCGAGCTCGGACCGGGCGGCCTCGATGTCGGCCAGGCGGGTGGGCAGGGCCTGCTCGATGGACCCGCACCAGTCGGCGCCCTCGCAGAGCTGGGCCACGCGGCGGGCCGCCGCGTCCCGTCGCTCGATCGCGGCCTGCCGGCCGGCCAGCGCCTCCTGGAGGTGGGCCTTGAGCCGCTCGAGCTCGGCCCGGCGCTCGTCCGCCTTGACCGCGGCGACCTGTCGTGCCGCGTGGCGGAGCCGGGCGGGGTCGACGGGGCCGGTCCCCGAGGAGGTGAGGTCGATGACCCGTCCCTCGCCGTCGCGGGCCCGCCGCCGGACCAGCTCGACGCGCTCGACCTGGCCCGCGGGGACCACGGAGAGTCGCCGGTGGAGGCCCGTGGGTGCGTCAGGGGTCGAGTCGTCGTTCTTGGCCATCGTCGCCCATCTCGACCACTTCGCGCAGAAGTGGCCGGAATCTCGCCGAACACATCGTCCAGTTCGCCCCCGCACTTGAGCACAAGGGACAACTTGGCGCCAACCCCCCACAACGGACGAACACCACCGCGTCACCGACCCCGCGACCCGGCCGGGCACGAGCGGCGACGGCCCCCGGTCCGACAGGCCCGCAGGAGGCCTGCCCACCGCCTTCTCCGGCCCCCACGCCCGCCAGCCCGGCCCTCGGTCCGACGGGTCGTGGGAGGCCCGCC